>DAHVTI010000053.1 GCA_027324255.1 Bryobacterales bacterium
ACCTCCACGGCCTGATGCTCAATCTCCTGCCGGCCTACGAGCTTCCGGCCACCGCCGCGGCCTCGCTCTGCGTGGCGGCCGCGGTGCTCTGGCTGATCTCGCGCGATCCGCGGGACTGGAAGACGGGTCTCGCTTTCACGCTGATCGGAGGCCTGCTGCTCTCCTGGCACAGCTACACTCAGGACGCGGCCCTTCTGCTGCTGGTACTCGCCCTCTTGCGGCAAAGCCGAACGACGGCCGCGGTAAAGCTCCCGCTGGCAATCGCCTTCCTCCCCTTGACCTTCTGGATGGTCTCCTCGCCGGCGCCTTGGCCCACACTGCCGGCAGTCCTGATGTTGCTGACCATTGCCGGAGCGCTGTGGAATGCTCGCTCCACTCGGCCCGCAGCAAATCCAGCGGTCACCGCCACAGATTCGTCACCGGCGCCAGCCAATCCGCCGGCACTGCCAGCGTCGTCAGCAACACCGTAACCAGGGCCGGCGTGGGATCAGGGAGGTGGGCGAACGCCGCCGTCACGGTCGCGTTCAGGCCGGCTGGAATCGAGCAATCGACCGAGAAGATCGACATCATCTCTCCCGCCGTTGTGTTGCCCGGGGGACGCTGGCCGGCCGGGCGATTCCCGGGCCGCGACTTGGCTCCCGGCCAGAACGACCGGCCCGGATTGAGGTGCTCCGGCCGCGCCTGGATCCGACTGCGGATCCTCCTTCCGGACCCAGCCTATCGCCGCCGGAGCGGCATTCGGAGCCCGGATGAACCGCCCGATCTCAAAGGCCGGCCGGTACCGCACCTGCACCCACTGCATCACTTCCAGGTCATAGTCAAGGCCAAAATACGGACGCTGATACTCCGCCGTGCTCCGGTTCGTCAGCAGGATCAGATCCGGCGGCTTCCGCTCCAACTCGGCAAGAAACTCGCGCGTCACCTGGCCCGGCGCCAACACGCCCGGATGAAAGAAGTAATACCGGCTCGGCGACGAGACCCCGCTCAGAAAATACAGCGCCGTGGCTTCCGGAAGAATGACTACAGTGCCGCGGCGGCGTCGTACCTCCGCGAGCTTCTCCAGCGCCCCGTGCGCCAGACCGGCGTACGCGGCTTGCACGTACATCTCGCCTCGCGCCGTCTTCAGCAGGTGATCCGGGCGCAGTTGCAGAGGCACTTCCGTGTGCACGAACCATGCCGCCGAAATGGCCTGAAGACCGAAAACCAACGCAAGCACCGCACCCCTCGCAGCCTCCCCCATGTCCCGCAGTACGTGCATCACCGCCCTGGCGGCCAGCACTGCGAATGCCAGCGTCGCAATCGGTGCGTAGAAGACAGAGTAGCTGATCAGCTTCCAGTCGTTCATCACCCTCACGCTGAGCAGGCAGCCAAAGAAGGCGACTGGCAGGAACGCTACCACCCAGGTCGGCGGTCGAAAGCGCCCCGGCAACAGGAGCCCCAGAACGCCGCCCACCGCCATCATCAAACACTGATAGAAGGGATTCGAGGGGATCAGCGGGACGCGAGTCAGCAAGAAGATATCCCCGGGCGCCCTCCTTGCCAGTACCGCCAAAATCGCCAGCAAGACCAGTCCCGCCGCCAGTGCCAGCCCCGATTTCCAGCCTCTGACCTTACGCGACAGCCAGGCGATTCCCGTCCAGAAGGCAATTGGCACGCATGCAATCACCGCCAGAAGCGCGATCTCGCCCGCATTCAGGGTCAAGCCCTGTTTGGCGATCCACGTTGGGCCATACACCTTCATGAAGTACCCGCCCGGAAATGCGATCCAGTTCGTCTCCACGAAGTGCTGGTACGAGTCCGGCCAAATGCACCAAGCCGTCCAGGCCCCCGCCAGCGCCAGCCCCGGGATCATCGCTCCCAAACGCCGCGCCAGGCTGCGCCAGTTGTGCTCCAGCCACGCGTCCGACACCGCCACGACTATCAGTGCGCCGTATGCCGCCATCCCGTACTCGTGCTTCGAGAGCAACGCGACGCAGGCCCCCACCGCTGCCAGGCTGTAATGCAGAAACCGTTCAGTTTCCCGGTGCAGCAGCAGGAAGTAAAGGGAGGCCAGACAGCCCAGGTGACCGTAGCTGGCCCCGTAGCTGTATGGCAGGATGTTGTTGAAGATTGAAGGTGCGAACAGCCGCGCGGCGTAGCTCAGGCTCACGGCCAGCGCCGCCACCGGAGGCAGGAACCGCAGCGCGATGGCGTGCAGCAGCAGCGCCGACGCCGCGGTCACCGCGAAGCCCGTCCAGTACAGCACGTTGAGGTGGATGCCGAAGAGTCGGAACAGGAGAGCGTGCACGTAGGGCGGCAGGGGCATGTAGTTGTAGAAAACGTCGTGGTAGAGCCGCTTGCCTTGTGTCAGCTCCGCTGGCACGTACATCTCCCGCCCACAATCTACGATCAGTGTGGCCCACGTCGCCCACGTCGACCAGAATGCAAGCGCCAGGACGGCCAGCAGAATTCCTCTCGCCCACCATGCCAGCCGGCGGTCCGCGCTGCTTTCCAATGAGCCCGAGGCCTCAAGCAATTGGCGCCATTGCAGCATCGCAAGTTCCCATCCTACCGCCTATTCGTCCCGCAGCACCTCCAGCGGGCGCTGCGACAGGATCTTCACCGACGCCAGCCAGCCATTCTGCACAGCCGGCCCCTTCGTCGGCAGCACCGTAGAAAAGTTCAGGGAGCGCCGGGAGGCGCGCGAGCGCCGCCGGCACGGATCCCTCCATGCCACCCGAAATCGCGGACTTGACGAACAAAGATTGACACCAGCGTGCCGCGCCGCGCGCCCACGTCCGCGAGCACCTGACTTGGCCGCGCTGCCATTGTCGCCATTCGGCGCGACAGGGAAGACCCGGTGCGCCTTTCTTACCTCCACGTCGTCGTCGAGCGCAGCGGCCGTGGCCGCTGGCAGATGGTGGACCACCCGAACTGCAAAAGGTGCAGTAGCTTTGTGTCCGTCTTCGGTAGGCTGCTCTCCCGATTGCTCCGAACGGGGGGTAGTCTTACTCACCCTTCTTGTGTATGCGAATCATCAGGGGCTGGCCGGACGCGTCGATGCCATTCAGAAACCCAGTGCAGTTGAGGCACTCGTCGCCGCGGCTGGTGAACCACAGCGCCATCTCATAGCGGTCGAGGGAATTCAGCGCGTCGCTGTCGGGCATGTAATACTCCCGGTAGTTTGGCTCCAGCAAGGTGTATCTAAACCGAGTTGGCCCGCCGGCCAACCGTGACAACGCATATCGCGTCATCCGAACCGGCGTCCGCGAAAGATATGCTGCTGCGTACTCGATGGGATAGACCGCTTTGATCACCTTGCCTTTGAGGTCAAAACTGCTGTACGGCCGTACCGGGTACCCCTGTGCCGCCCAGGGGGTGCAATTCCAGGCGGGATTCAAGTAGAGCAGGCCGTCATCGCGCACGACCCGCCGAATCTCACTGAGTGCCGCTTCCGGATTCGGCACGTGCTCCAGCACGCAGATGCTCCACGCAGCGTCAAACTCGTTCGTGCGAAGCGGCATGTGAGTCGCTGAACCGTGAACAAACGGCTTGTGGAAAAATCTTCGAGCCGTGGGAGAGATGTCGAGTCCCACATAGTCATTTACGACGTCTTGCAGGTACCCCCGTCCGGCTCCCACATCGAGCACCTTCTTGTCCGCTAGGCCGTAGGTTCTTGCGAAGGATTCGACCCGTCCCTTCACGTTGTATGCCTTTGCCGCCTCGGCGGCTATGCGGACGTATTCAGGGTCCTCCTCGACTCCCGGACCGGCGCTGGGTTGCGCATAGGCCTTAGCGTAGTAGCCTTCGAGGTCGGCCATCTCCTTGACGGACAGAGGCGTATCTGTCTTCCAGGGGTAGTGAACCAGGCACAAGGCGTTGGTCATGCAGAGCGCAACGGCCGCGATTCGCGTGGCGATGCTGATCAATTCGATCGCAATATTCTGGCGCCTGCCCGGAGCAATTCGCTGGATATCTGCAATGAGAGAATTCACACCAGTCCAATCGGATGAAACATCGCGGAGCTGTAGGATTCGATGTTCCGGACTCAGATGCGGCGGACGAAGCCGCCGGGGCAGCCGAGGGCCGATCCGAGGCATGTGGTTCGCGGCGAGGCGCCACTTCCGCCTCTATTCGTCCCGCAGCACTTCCAGCGGGCGCTGCGACAGGATCTTCACCGACGCCAGCCAGCCCGCCGACACCGCCAGCGCCGTCGTCAGCAGCACCGTAGCCAGGTTCGGCAGCAGCTCCGGGTCGAACTTCGCGTCCAGCAGTTTCGTCAGCAGGATGCGCGCGAACGCCGTCGCCATCGCCCCGCCCATGAAGCCCGCCACCGCGCCCAGAATCGCGAACTCCACCGAGAAGATCGACACCAGCGTGCCGCGCCGCGCGCCCACCGTCTTCAACACCGCCGATTCCCGCGTCCGCCGTAGCCGCGTCCCCGCCACCGTCGAGGCCAGGATGATGGCCCCGGCCAGGATGGCGAACGCCGAGATGAAGCGGATGACCAGCGACACCTGGTCCACCACTTCCTGGACGATGCTCACCACGTCGGCCGCGTTGATCACCGTCACCGTCGGGAACTTCCTGTAGGAGTCGCGCTGGAACACCGCCACCGACGACGGCTTCAGCCGCAGCGTGCCGTACCACTGCGCGGGCAGCCCCTCGAGCGCCGCCTGGTTGAACAGGTACTCGTCGTTGGCCCCCTGCCGCACGCTCTGGTTGCGGTGGATGGCCGCCACCTTCACCTCGAATTCCCGCCCCGCCGACACCCACTTCAGCACCGCGCCTGGCTCCACCTGCAGCGTCTTGTTGGCGTCTTCCGACACCGACACCAGCCGCTCCGCGTCGCCCGCCTTCCACCACGCGCCCTCGCGCACCTGGACGTCTTCGGGCCGGCTCTCCACCCACGTGACCTGCCTCGTGAAGTTGCGGTGCCGGTGCTGGCCCTCCGGCTGCCGCAGTTGTTCGAAGGGTGTGCCGTTCACCGTCAGCAGCCGCGCCGGAACGATCGGCACCAGCCTCGGCGGCGCCTCCGCCTGCTTCTGCGACTCCAGGAACGCGCGCACCGCTTCGGCGTCCTTCGGCGTGATGTTGATCAGGAATACGTTCGGCGCGCCCTTCGGCGCCGCGCCCACCACTTCCTTCAGCAGCGAGCTTTGCACCAGGTAGATGGTGAGCGTGAACATCACGCCGATGCCGAGCGACACCAGCACGCTGGCGGCGTGGTTGCCCGGCCGGTAGAGGTTCGCCATGCCGTGCCGCAGAGCCACCGGCAGCCGCCACGGCGACCACCGCACCAGCAGCTTCAGGCCCCGCAGCAGCAGCCATGCCACTCCGGCCAGCAGCAGCAGCGCGCCGCCCAGCCCGCCCACGAACCAGGCGCCCATTTTGAAGGACTCCGCCAGCCACGCCGCCACGCCGCCCAGCCCGGCCAGGATCGCCGCCCCCGCGCCCATCGCCGGCACCTGCCGCCGCAGCCGCACGCGCCACGGCGGCCGCACTTCGGCCATCTCCCGCCGGAAAATGAGCGCGGGCTTCACGCCGCGGATCGCCAGCAGCGGCGGCAGCGTGAACAGCAGCGCCACCAGCATTCCCGCCGCCATCCCTTCCACCGCGAACGACGGGTTCCACGGAATGCTTTCGAACTGGAAGTATTTCCGCAGGAGCACCGGGAACAGCCGCTGCACGCCGGCGCCCACCACCACGCCCGCCAGGCCGCCGGCCAGCCCCACCAGCAGCGTCTGCAGCGTGTACATGCGGATGACCTGCGCCGACCGCGCGCCCAGGCACTTCAGAATCGCGATGGTGTCCAGCCGCTGCTGGATGTGCGAGTGAATGGCCGTGGCCACGCCGAGGCCGCCCACGATCAGCGCGATCATCGACACCAGGCTGAGGAACGTCGTCGCGCGGTCCAGCGCGCGCGTGATGAACGGGTGCGTCTCGCGGTAGTCGGTGATCAGCGACTCCGGAAAGGCTTTCTTCAAGGAGGCCCGCAGTTGCTCTATGCCGGCGCCCGCGGCCGGCAGCTTCCACAGCAGCCGGTAGGAGGCCCGCGAGCCGTACGTCATCAGGTGCGTGCGCTCCAGCCCCTCGCGCGAAATCATGATGCGCGGGCCGACGTTGAGCGACCCCGTCATGCGGTCCGGCTCCATGCGCACCACGCCGCACACGCGGAACTGCGCCTCGCCCAGCTTCACCGTCGAGCCCACCTGCAGGTTCAGCCGCAGCAGCAGGTCGTCCGACACGGCCACGGCATCCGGCGCCAGCGCACTTTTCAATGGCTGCGCCGGGTCCAGCGTCACCTTGCCGTACCACGGGTAGGTGGCCGGGTCCACCGCTTTCACCGACACCAGCACGGGCGGCGAATCCTCGCCGGCCGACAGCATAGAGACGGTCTCCGTGATGCGCGACAGCCGCACGCCGCGCGCCGCCCACGATTCGATCTCTTTCTCCTGCCGCGGCGTTGGCGCCGCGAACTGCCGGATGAGCAGATCCGCCGCCATCAGCGTCCGCGCCTCGCGCCGCAGCGCTTCGTGGAAGGCCGCCGAAAAGCCGCGCACGCCGGTCAGCGCGCCTACGCCCGCCGCCACGCCGAAGATGACGAAGGCGAACTTCGGCGCGGACGCGCGCGCCTCGCGCCACGCCATCTTCCAGGCTACGCTCCGCGCCGGCGAGGGCCCCTTCATGCCGCGGCCTGCTTTTCGTCCGACAGCACCCGGCCGTCCTTCAAGGTGATGATGCGCGTGGCGTGCGCCGCCAGGTCGCGGTCGTGCGTCACCAGCACCAGCGTCGCGCCCTCGCTGCGGTTCAGCGATAGCAGCAGCTCCAGCACCTGCCGCCCGTTCACCGAATCCAGGTTGCCCGTCGGCTCGTCGGCCAGCAGCAGCGGCGGCTGGCGCATGAAGGCCCGCGCCAGCGCCACCCGCTGCTGCTCGCCGCCGGAAAGCTGCACCGGGTAGTGCTCCCTGCGCTCGCCCAGCCCCACGGTGTCCAGCAGCAGCCGCGCGCGATCGAGGGACTGGCTGCCGTTTTCTCCAGCCAGCTCCGCCGGCAGCAGTACGTTCTCTTCCGCCGTCAGCGTCGGAATCAACTGATAGCTCTGGAAGACGAAGCCGATCTTGCGCCCGCGCACGTCCGCCATGCGGTCCTCGTTCAGGCCCGAAATCTCTTCGCCGTCCACTTCGATGGAGCCCGATGTCGGCGTGTCCAATCCGGCCAGCAGGCCGAGCAGCGTGGACTTGCCCGACCCCGACGCCCCCATGATCGCCACGAACTCGCCGCGCCCGATCTCGAACTCGATCCCCTTCAAGATGTCCACGCGGTGCGTGCCCGTGTCGATCGACTTCGTCACCTGGCGGAGAGATAAAATCGGTGTGGTCATTTTTCTGACGGCTCTTCTCTCCTATGATGACAAGAGATGCATCGCCGCTGGGTCATCTTCGTTTCCGCCCTGCTGGCCGCCTTCCTGGCCGGTTGCGGCGGCAAGCCGCGGGAGTCCGAGCCCGCCCGGGACAAGGCTGCCGCGCCCGCTTCCGCCGCGCCCGCTGACCCCCGCCCCGTCATCCTCGCCTTCGGCGACAGCCTCACCGCCGGCCACGGCCTGCCGCCCGGCCAGAGCTACGCCGACTTTCTTCAGAAGGAGTTGGATGCCCGCAACCTGCGCTTCCGCGTCGTCAACCAGGGCATCAGCGGCGACACCACCGACGGCGGCGCCAGCCGCCTGGAATCCGCCCTACTGCTCCAGCCCCGCATTGTCATCCTCGAGCTCGGCGCCAACGACGGCCTGCGCGGCCTCCCCATCGAGAAGACCCGCGAGAACCTCGACCTCATGATCACCGCCTTCCAGGGCGCCGGCGCCAAGGTCCTGCTCTGCGGCATGACCCTGCCTCGCAACTATGGCGCCACTTACATCCGCGGCTTCGAGAAGGTCTTCCGCGACCTCTCCAAACAGCGCAACACCACCTTCATCCCCTTCTTCCTCGAAGGCGTCGCCATGCACCCCGAGCTGATGCAGTCCGACGGCCTCCACCCCACCGCCGAGGGCTGCCGCCGCGTCGCCCGGACCGTCTTCAAATACCTCGAGCCCCTGATCGCCGGCCAGCCGGCTTCCCACTGACGCGCATTTTACGTCCGCCCGCCCCGCCGTTTCATCTGAGCCGGTATGAGAACAATCCTGCTGGGAGGTTTCCTGGCCATGAGCGCCTTCGCCGCTTCCTCCATTTACGAGTTCACCCTCAACGACATCGACGGCAAGCCCATGCCGCTCCAGAGCCTGCAGGGCAAGGCCGTGCTCGTCGTCAACGTCGCCAGCCAGTGCGGCTACACGCCGCAGTACGCGGGACTGGAGGCCCTGTACCAGAAGTACAAAGACCGCGGCTTCGTCATTGTCGGCGTCCCGGCCAACAACTTCGGCGGCCAGGAGCCCGGCACCAACCAGGAGATCAAGCAGTTCTGCTCCCGCAAGTACAGCGTCACCTTCCCGATGCTGGCCAAGGTCAGCGTGAAGGGCGCCGATATGACGCCGCTCTACCAGTACCTCACCTCCACCCGCGGCGGCGATGTCAAATGGAACTTCACCAAGTTTCTGATCGGCAAGGAGGGGCGCGTGCTGGCGCGCTTCGAGCCGGCCGTCGCCCCCGACGCCGCCGAACTCACCGCCGCCGTCGAAAAAGCCCTGCAATAACGGCTTCGCGCCGCCCGATCTGATAGCGTAGAGGATTGGGGCCGGACTCCCCGCGCCTCATCCTCTCCCTATGGCCAGCATTCTCGTCACCGGCGGCGCCGGCTACATCGGCTCCCACACCGCCCACCACCTGCTCGAGCAGGGCCACGACGTCCAGGTGCTCGACGATCTATCCAAAGGGTTCGCCCACAACGTGCCCGAGGGCCGCCTGCACGTGGTCAACCTGCACGACTGCTCCGCGCTCGACCGCCTCTTCTCCTCCCGCCGCTTCGACGCCGTCATCCACTTTGCCGCCTTCATCGCCGTGGGCGAAAGCGTGCGCGAGCCGGAACGCTACTTCCGCAACAACACCGGCGGGTCGCTCTCCCTGCTCGACGCCATGCGCCGCCACGACGTCCGCCGCCTCGTCTTCAGCTCCACCGCCGCCGTTTACGGCAACCCGGATTCGGTCCCCATTCCGGAATGCGCGCCGCTGCGCCCGGTGAACCCCTACGGCGAATCGAAGCTGATGACGGAGACCACGCTGAAATGGCTGGACGAGTGCGCCGGGCTGCGCTACGCCGCTCTTCGCTATTTCAACGCCTGCGGGGCGGAGGAGAGGTTCGGTATCGGCGAGGAACACGAGCCAGAGCCTCACCTGATTCCATTGATCTTGCGCGCCGTCCGCACGGGCCGGCCGCTGACCGTTTTCGGCCGCGACTACGCCACACCCGACGGCACCTGCGTCCGCGACTACGTCCATGTCTCCGACCTCGCCTCGGCCCACCTGCGGGCGCTGGAAGCCCTGCTCGCCAGCGGCCCCAGCGGCGTCTTCAACGCCGGCACCGGCCGCGGCTACAGCGTGCTGGAGGTGATCCGGGCGGCGGAGAAGGTGACCGGCGCCGCCGTGCCCTACACCTTCGGCCCGCGCCGCGAAGGCGACCCGGCGGAACTGGTGGCGGATTCCTCCAAGCTGCAGAAAGCATTGGGCTGGAAGCCCCGCTACGACACCCTGGAAGCGATGGTGGCCAGCGCCTGGGCCTTCGAATCGCGCCATCATTCCGGCGATTGACGCCGGACGGCGCGGCGGTGTAACCTCTTTTGCCTGAAACTGCGCCTTTTCCAGTGTTGGCGCGTCTAGACAACGAGAAAGGCGAACTGTGCCCGTATGCCTGCCATGACCAATCCCCTGCGCGATCCGCAGCCCGGCCCGGCGCCCGCCGGCGCTCCGCCTGAACGGAAGCGGAGCCTGCTCAAGCTGCTCCTCGGCGTCGTGATCATCGCCGCCGCGGCCGGGGCCGGCTACTACGCCTACACGGCCCGGCAGGCCGCCGAGGCGAAAGCCGCCGCCATGGCCGTCACCCGCACCTACACCGTCAAGAGGGGCGACCTCGAAGTGCGCCTGCGCGTCACCGGGCAGACCACGGCCAGCGACTACGCCAACATCGTCGTCCACCGCCAGCGCGGCCCCGAGTCCGGCGCCATGGTCCTGTTGAAGCTCGCCACCTCCGGTTCCTTCGTGAAGAAGGGCGATATCATCGCCGAGATCGACCCCCAGAGCGCCAAAGACCACCTCGACGACACCATCGACGGCCTGCGCGACGTCGAGAACAACGTCAAGAAGAAGAAGGTGAGCAACGAACTGGCGATGACCAGCCTGCAGCAGACCCTGCGCCAGGCCAAGGCCACCGCGGACAAGGCCCGCCTCGACATCCAGGCCGCCGAGATCCGCACCGACATCGACCGCGAACTGCTCAAGCTCTCCCTCGACGAAGCCGAGGCCGCCTATAAGGAAATGCAGACCGACGTGCCACTTTCCATCCAGTCCCAGAACTCCGATCTGCGCAACACCGAGCTGACCAAGAAAGTGCAGGACCTCCACGTCGAACGCCACCAGGGCGACCTGGTGAAGTACGTCATGCGCGCGCCCATGGACGGCATGGCCGTCCTCTCCACCTTCAACCGCCCCGGCGGCGAGCAGGTCACCCTGGCCATCGGCGACACCGTGCGCCCCGGCCAGCCGCTGATGAAGATCATCAACACGCAGAAGATGCGGGTGGACGGCACTGTCAACCAGTCCGAGTCCAGCGAGGTGCGCATCGGCCAGGACGCGCGCATCGGCCTCGATGCCTTCCCCGGCGCCTCCTACCAGGCCAAGGTCTTCTCCCTCGGCGCGCTCGCCGTCAGCGGCGGACGGCAGAACTACTATATCCGCAGCATCCCGGTGAGCCTCGAAGTAATGAAGGTGGATTCGCGCATGATTCCGGACCTCTCGGCCTCGGCCGACATCCTGTTGCACACGCAAAAGGACGCCACCATCGTTCCGCTGGCCGCCATCGAGGCGGACCGCGACAAGACCTACGTCTACGTCCGGACGCCGGACGGTTTCCAGCGCCGCGAGGTGAAGCTGGGCGTGGACAACGGCATCCAGGTAGCGGTGCTCGAAGGCGTGAAGCCGGGCGAAGTCATCCGTACCAACTAGGCTTTCAGTTCAACCATTCCGTCCTGCGCCCCGGCGGCAGGAGCACCACTTTGTCCGGCTCTCCGGCCAGGATGGCGATGGCCCGCGCGCGGCTCTCGTATTCGATCCGCAGCCTGCCGCCGGCCCGTTCCACCGCCAGCAGCTCCCCGTTGAAATCCTTCAGCAGCGGCTCCGCCGCGCCCTCGCAGCGCTCCACCTTCCACTCCCCGGCCGGCAGCAGGAGCCGGCCTTCCGAGCGCGCCGGCCACGGCGCGCCGTTCACCAGCGCGCAGCCATCCCATTCGAGCGCCGCCGTCTGCTCCAGGTGCGCCTGCCAGGCGCCGTCCTGCAATTGCGACGCGCGCCCCGGCGCCGCCGCCGCGGCCAGCAGCGGCCAGTCCGGCGCCAGGATCGAGTTCTCGAAATAGAGCGCCACGCGCCCGAAGGAGCGCGTCGCGGCCCGCACCAATTGGAGCAGCTCCGAGCCGGTCTGCTGCCGCGTCGGATAGACGTCCTGGTAGCGCTCTACCACGTTCACGTCCACGCCCAGGCGCACGCCGGGCGGCGCGATGGCCGCGTAACGCCGCGCCATCTCTTCATAGCGCTCCGGGCCCAGGTGCCACACGGTGGCGGGGTCCTCGGCCAGGAAGGCCGCCCCGCGGCGGGCGGCGGCGGGCAGCAGCCGGGCGGCGTCGGCGCCGAGGTTGTCGCGCATGGTGGTGTCGAAGCGGTCGTCCACGTGCGTCAGGGCGACGTCGAGCCACGGCCGGTCTTTCTTCATGGCCTCGATGCGGCCGAGCCACTCTTCCTGCAGCTCGCCCGCCAGTTGGGCGCGAAACTCCAGAAACCGCCGCAGGGGGTTCGCGTCGCGCAGGTGCCAGGCGCGCGACTTCGGGTCGTATAACTCCTTCGGGTCGACGCCGGCCAGTTGCTCGAAGCGCCGCCGCACATCGGCGTTGAACGGGGTGAAGCGCGCCGGGTTCAGGTAGCCTTCAAGCGATTCGAAGTACAGCTCGCCGAGGTTGACGCCGTCCCAGTCGAAGCGCGCCAGCAGCGTGCGCAGCCCGGCGTCCACGGCGGCGGCGCAGTTGGGGCTGGTGAGGTTCATCAGCCGGCGCCAGTCGAGGTGCGCGTCCTGGCCGGCGGCGGTCTGCTCGCGCCACTCCGGATGCGCGCGCCAGAACTCTTCGCTGACGTGCGGCAGCTCCACCCAGGCGTAGGCCGTAATCGCGTGGCGGTGGCAGGCCTCGATAAGCTTGGCGAGCCAGGCGTCGCGCCGCAGGTCGGGCTCCCAGTAGTGCCAGGCGGCGATGTGCAGCGCACTGACGCCGCCGCGGCGCCAGCGCGCGGCCAGGTAGTCCGGGTCGGCGCGCAGGCGGTAGGAGGAATCGAAGAAGGCCCACAGGGCGCGGCTTTCGAGCTTCGGGCGCAGGCCCAGCTCCGCCAGCGCCTGCGGGATGTAGGGGTAGCGCTCGTAGCCTTTCTCGCCGATGGCGGTGGCGGTCCAGAAGATCACCGTGTCGCCCCGGCGCAGGCCGGCGGCCAGCGGCGCGCCCGTCCAGCGCTCGCGCGTGAACACGGTGGCGCCGGCCGGCACTTCAAAGCGCGGCACGCGCTGCGGCTGCGCCCACACAATCTGCAGCGCGGGCAGCATGGCGTCGGTGACGGACCGCACCTCCACGTGCCCGGCGCCGGGGCGGAAGCCGTGACGCCGCGCCTCGGCCGAGTCGCCTTCCAGCACGGTGACGCGCGCCGCGTCCAGCCCGGCGGCATCCAGCACGCGCGGCCACGACCCCTGCATCTGTAACGGCAGCAGCGCCGCCGCCAATCCCACGCTAATGAGTAAACGCATACCACATGCCTGTCCGGAAGTCCCAGTAGTTCGGGCCCCAAGGGTTGGAGGTGTTCACCAGGTGGGCGCCGCGCAGCAGTTCGGCGCGCCACGTCATGCCGCGCGGCAGGCCGGGGAACACCAGCCGCACGCCCGGGCCCGCCTCCACGTAATTGCCCCAATATTCGCCGCGCCGGTCGGCGGTGATGTTCCACGCGAGGTGTACCTGCGCCTGCCAGCCGCCGCGGCCGCGGGCGAAGGTGTAGCCGGTGCGGTTCTGCACGTACAGCAGCATGTCGTCGTTGAAGCGGCTGGCATAGACGCCGTCCACGTTGGTATCGGTGAAGCGCCCGCCGTTTTCCGAGCCGAGCAGCCGGCCCCAGCCCTTCAGCACGGAGATGCCGCCGCGGTAATCGGGCATCGACAACGCGGCGTCGGGCCGCCGCCCGCGGTAGCTCACCGCCTGCCCGGCCTCGGCCCAGGCGAAGGCGTTCCCGTTGATGCGGGCGCGCAGGCCGGCGGCGGCGATGATGCTGTTCTCCGACAGGAACAGCACGCCCATGGGGCGGCCCTCCTGCCGGCCCGCCGTGTCGCCGATGAAGCGCAGCGATAGATACGGCGTCAGCGGCATCCGCGCCGGCTTCCATTCGGCCTTGGCCTGCCCGTAGAGAAACGCGCCGCCCCAGCGCGACGAGTAAAAGGGAATGCTCCAGGCGTTGAACGACACGGTCTCGAAGGAAGGCGCCAGGGATTCATAGGCTGCGTCCGCGCTGCGCGCGATGGACGGCTCGGCCGAGCGCCGGGCCACCGCGAACCACTTCAGCGCCTCGCGGTCCCGCCGCAGCAGGTTGGCCGTCTGGCCCAACTTCAGGGCCACTTCGGCGTCGGCCGGATTCTCGTCGTAGGCTTCGCGGAAGTAGCGGTAGGCGTCGTGCAGGTAGCTGCCGGCCAGCGACCGCTCGCCCATCTCGCGCGGCGGCAAAGGCGGGGCGGAGAGTACGTCGCCCGGCGGCGGCTGGGGCCGGGCCAGGGCGATCTCGGTTTCGGCCGGCACGCCGCCGCGCAGCATCTCGCGCGCGGTTTCGGCCACGCGCGGCGGGCCGTCGCGCCAGGCGCGCGCCAGCGCCTGCCGGGCCTTTCCCCGTTCGCCGAGCGCCTGCCAGACACGGGCCAGGTCGATAAGCAGGCTGTCCTGCGACGGCCGCAGGCGCCAGGCGTGCTCGAAGTGCTCGGCGGCCAGGTCCAGGCGGTCCGCCGCCTCGGCCAGCCGCGCCAGCTCTTCGTGCGCCGACCACTGCCGCGGGGCCAGCCGGATGGCCTCGCTCCAGCGCTCCAGGCCTTCGCGCAGGGGGGCGTCGACGGATTCGAAGGCGCGCGCCGCCGTGCGCCGCACCTCTTCGTCGTTCGACGCGCGCAGCCGCAGAAAGGTGCGCCGCGCGGCCTGCACGCGCCGCGTTTCGTAACAAAGAAACGCGTACTCCAGCGCGGCGCGCTCATCTTTCGGGTCCAGTTCCAGCGCGCGCTCGAACTCGTCGCGCGCCTCTTCGCGGTCGCCGCGCTTTAATAAGGTATAGGCCAGGTCCTTGCGCAGGTGCGCCTGCGCGCCATCGATGGAAAGCGATTCCCGGAATCCCGCCACGGCCGCGTCGTAGTGTCCCATGCGCAGCTCGGCATAGGCCTGCTCCGCCGGACGCACGGCCGGCACTTCGCCCCGCAGCAGCAGCAGGATGACCAGGAAATGCATTTCGTATCTGTAGTGGCGCGCGCCGCCGGGATCTCTCACCCGGAATAGCCGGCATAAGATAGAGGCATATGCCGTCTTTTCGCGGTGTCGATTTCCTCCATCTCGATACGCTCCTCAACGACGAGGAGAAGCTGATCCGCCAGACGGCCCGCCAGTGGGTGGACGACCGCGTGGTTCCTATCATCAAGGACTGCTACAACGCGGGCCGCTTCCCCGCCGAGCTCATCCCCGAAATGGGTGAAATGGGCTTCCTCGGCGCCAACTTGCAGGGTTATGGCGCGGCCGGGCTGTCGAGCGTCGAGTACGGCCTGATCATGCAGGAGCTGGAGCGCGGCGACTCCGGCGTGCGCAGCTTCGCCAGCGTGCAGGGCGCGCTGGTGATGTACCCCATCTTTACTTACGGCAGCGAGGAGCAGCGGCGGAAGTACCTGCCCAAGCTGGCCACCGGCGAGATGGTGGGCTGTTTCGGGCTGACCGAGCCGGGCTTCGGCTCGAACCCCGGCGGCATGACCACCACGGCGGTGCGCGACGGCGGCGGGTGGGTGCTGAACGGGGAGAAAACGTGGATCACCAACGGCACGGCGGCGCACGTGGCGGTGGTGTGGGCGCGCACGGCCGAAGGCGTCCGTGGCTTCCTCATCGACAACGGCACGCCGGGCTACTCGGCGTCGGACATCCACGGCAAGCTGTCGATGCGGGCGTCGGTGACGTCGTCGCTGGCGATGGCGGAGTGCCGCATTCCGGAGTCGCAGCGGCTGCCCGGGGCCGCGGGGCTGAAGTCGGCGCTGGGATGCCTGTCGCAGGCGCGCTACGGCATCGGCTGGGGGGTGGTGGGCGCGGCCATGGACTGCTTCGAAACCGCGCGGCAATACTCCATCGACCGCCGGCAGTTCGACAACCGGCCTATCGCCTCGCACCAACTGGTGCAGGAGAAGCTGGCCTGGATGATCACCGAGATCACCAAGGCGCAACTGCTGGCGATGCACTGCGGGCGGCTGAAGGACCAGGGCAAGCTCGACTTCGCCCACGTTTCGATGCTCAAGCGGAACAATGTGGCCATCGCGCTGGAGTGCGCGCGGCTGTCGCGCGACCTGCTGGGCGCCAACGGCATCATCGACGATTACCCGCTGATGCGCCACCTGTGCAACCTGGAGACGGTGAAGACCTACGAGGGCACCGACCACATCCACGCGCTGGTGCTGGGCGAGCGCGTCACGGGCATTCCGGCGTACAAGTAAAGAGATGACCCGGAGAACCTGGCTGGCCACGCCGGCGGTCCTGCTCGCCGCCTGTTCGAAGAAGCAGCCCGAATTCGAATATGGGGAGCCGAAGCAGCGCTACCTACTGCGGGGCGTGGTGCTGCGGTTGCGCCCGGAGGCGCGCGTGGCCGTCGTGCAGCATGAGAAGATCGAAGGTTGGATGGAGCCTATGACCATGGAGTTCCCCGTGCCGGAGCCGGCGGAGTTCGCCAAGCTAAAAGAAAAGGCAACCATCCGCGCCACCGTTTGCGTCAACGATCTTTACTACTGGCTCACCGGCATCACTGTGGAGTAATAATGCGCATCCTGTTCGCCCTGCTTGCCCTCGGCTCGCTGCTTCCGCTGGCGGCCCAAACGAAAAAGGCCAACGGCGCGCGCTGGGACCAGATCTACCTGAACCCGGACGCGAAGGTGCCGGTGAACCCCAGCACGCTGGTGCTGGAGACGACGGCCAGCCTGAAGCCGGGCGCGGCGCTGGACGTGGGCATGGGCAATGGCCGCAACGCCATCTACTTGGCGCGCAAGGGCTGGAAGATGACGGGCATCGACCTTTCCGAAGCCGCCGTGAAGCAGGCGCAGCAGGAGGCGGCGAAGCTGAAGGTGGAGATCGACGCGCGCGCCGGCGACGTGCAGAAGATGGTGCTCGGACGCGAGCGCTACGACCTGATCGTCTGCACGTACGTCCACATGGTGGCGGTGCGCAGCGCGAAGAAATTCATCGACGCGCTGAAACCGGGCGGCATCATCATCGTGGAAGGGCACCACGCGGAGGCGCAGGCCCTGGGGCTGCGGCCGGTATCGGGCGGGCCGGCCGGGTATCTGGACAACCAGTTGCTGCACGCGTACGACCGGCTGCGCATTCTACGCTACGAAGACCGCCTGATGCAGGCCGAATGGTCGAACGGGCCGGAAGGCAAGGCGCCCATCGTGCGGCTGGTGGCGCGGAAGGAGTAGGGCTACTTCAGCGCGGCCTCGACGTCGGTGAAGCCGCCTTCGCGGGCGAGGTCGAGGGCGGTTTTGCCGGCATTGTTTTTGAGGGCGCGGTTGGCGCCGCGGGCCACCAGGTGCCTGACCACTTCCGCGCGGCCGAAGCCGGCGGCGATCATCAGGGCCGTGGCCCCGCTTTCGGTGTCGCGGGCGTCGATGGCGGCGCCCTTATCGAGTAGCAGCTCCACGACGGGGGCGTGGCCGGCCAACGCGGCGTCGTGCAGGGCGGTGCCGCCGGTGGGGTTGCGCGCTTTCACGTCGGCGCCGTGGGCGATGAGCAGCTCCGCCACGTGGCGGTGGCCCTTCAGCGCGGCGTCGAACAGATAGGGCTTGCCGTCGGCGCCGAGCTGCAGCATCATCGCCACCACGTCGGCCTGCCCGCGCAGCACGGCCTCCTTCATCTGCTTGTCCATGGCCAGCGGCGCGCCGCGGGCGGCCAGCAGTTGGGCCACCTCGGTGTGGCGGTAGCGCAGCGCCTCGTCCATGGCGGTGGAGCCGCCGTTGTCCTTCACCTTGACGTCGGCGCCGGCGGCCAGCAGCACGTCGACGACGTCGGAGTGGCCCTTCACCGCGGCTTCGTGCAGCGGCGTCTGGCCGGTCTCCGCGTTGCGCTGGTTCACGTTCGCGCCGCGGCTGAGCAGGTACTTTGCCGCTTCGGCGTTGCCGCGCCAGGCGGCTTCGTCCAACGGCGTGGAACCACCCAGGTCGCGGGCGTTGACGCCGGCGCCCTTGTCGATGAGCAGGCGGATCAGCTCCAGGTAGCCGCGGTTGGCGGCGGTGTGCAGCGCCGTGGCGCCGTTGCGGTGGGAGGCCGTGATGTCGGCGCCGTTGGCCAGCAGCAGTTCGACGACGGCCACGCGGTTCATCAGCACGGCGTAGTGCAGCGGGGTGGAGCCCGCCTCCTTGTGCTTCGCGTTGACGTTGGCGTGGTGCGCGATGAGCAGTTGCGCGATTTCCAGCTCGCCGCTCCAGGCGGCGTCGTGCAGCGGGGTGCCGCCGAGGTCGTCGTACTCGTTGGGGTCGGCGCCCTTGTCCAGCAGCGCGCGCACGGCCTCCACGTTGCCGTTGCGCGCGGCGGTGTGCAGGTCGGAAAGAAGAAGCAGAGCCAGGAATGCGGCCGTCATGCGCCGTTCGCGATCTCCACTTCGATCTTCACCTGCCGCACCTTGCCGGGCAAGCGGACGACGAGCTTGCGCACGCCCTCGTTCCGGCGCTGCGGCGCGGGCGGCTGCGCCGGGACGGTTTCGAACTTTGCGTTTTCAGGAGAGGTGATGCGCGCCTCCATGCGCTTGCCGCGCTTTTCGAGCATGGCGCGGCGGCCGTCGCACTGCACCGCGGCGTCCGTCATGAGGCCCCACAGCGCGTCCACGTCCCGCGGCGCGGCGATCTCGTCGCGCACGGCGAAGACCTTGCGGTCGCGCAGCATCACGGTGCGCTCGTGTCGGGCGAGCTTCGCGGGGTAGGCGGCGCTGAGGTCGTAGGCGACGCTGGCGAGCGGGGGGGTGAACTGCTTCGTCAAGAGCCTGGCCGCGGCCTTGGGGTCCTGGTTTTCGCCGTCGATTAACACGGTGTTGTGCGATTCGGTGCGCAGGCGGTAGTACGTCCAGCGCTTGCCGCCGAAGTACGCGGGCAGGTTGTAGTCGTCGGGGCCGAGGTCGAGGGCCCAGCGCTCGCCCTGCGAGTCGAGGACAAAAGTGCCGAGGTCGAGGTGCGAGTGATTGGCCTTGTTGTCGCCGCCCTTGGCGCCGATCCACATGGTGCCGGGGTCGGTCCAGGAGCCGCGCAGGAAAGCGGTCTGCACGCCCTCGTAGTACTTGTCGAGCGGCCAGCGGGCCTCGGCGGGGCTCTGAATTTTGCCGGGCCACCAGACGAGGTCGAGGGCGTGGGCGCGCTTGCTCTGCTTGAGCAGTTCGAGTTCCTGCCAGGCGTAGACGGGCTCGTTGAAGCGGCGCGCGAGCCAGAGGGTGCATTCGGCGGGGCCGAGCGCATCGCTGGCGTCGGCGTAGTTGAAGGTCTTGCCCACCGGGCTGCTGAAGTAGACGCGGAAATCGCCGGCTTTGTCAAAGCCCTTCATCTGGGAGAGGCCGAAGTCGGTGCCGAGGGCGGAGTCGAGGCCGGCGAGGAAGGCGACGTTGTAGCGCGTGGCGTAGGCCCAGTAGCCGGGACCTTCGTTCCAGCCGCCGTCGGGCGCGTAGGAGGCCATGGCGCGCGGGATGGATTCGACGGCGGAGCGGAGGATGCGGCCGGCGCGGGCGGGCTCGTCTTCCGCGATGGCGAGGGCGCCCAGCGTGATGCCGCCATTGCAGACCTGGTTCCAGTTGTGGGTGGCCAGCGTCCAGCCGCGGCGGTTTTCGTAGAAGGCGAGCGCGGGCTCGAGGCCCTTGTTGACGATGGCTTCGCGGATCCAGACGCGCTCTTCATCGGAGAGCACGTGGTAGAGCCAGTCGTAGGCGATGGCGAAGGCGTGCGTCATCTCGGCGGTGTCGAGGAAGTGGCTGGGGTTCCAGTCCTTGAAGGCGGCGGCGGCGCGGAGTTCGCCGACGAGGCGGGTGAGGATGGGGCGGTCGCCTTCCAGGCGGTAGAGCAGGCCGAGGGTGTAGACGCGGCCAAGGGCGGTGCGGCTCTTGTCGAGCAGGCGCGGGCCGATGAGCTTGTACTCGACGGGCGGCTGCTTCATGATCTGCGCGGCTTCGGCGGAGAGCTTGGCGTAAACGGAGCGGGCGCCTTCGTTCGAGCGCACGAGGCGGCGGACGCGTGAGATGTCCTGGTTGGAGGCGATGAGGCGCGGGTGCGGCTGGCGGAGGGTGTCCAGGCCGATTTGGGACGGGAGGAGAGGGAGGGCGGAGAGGAACTCGCGACGTCTCATGGCTGGGGCACCACTCCCGTTATACGCCAGCGCGGAGCGCGGCGTGCGGCAAACGAAATATAATCCACCCATGTTCCGCTCGCTTTGCACTCTTCGTCTGTCCGCGCTGCTGGCCGCGGCCGCGCTTTTCGCCGCCGGCCAGGCGAAACGTCCCATTTCGCACAAGGATTTCGACGCGTGGCGTTCGATCGCCGGCGCGACGGTGTCGCGCGACGGCAAGTTCCTGGCCTATTCCTACATGCCGCAGGACGGCGACGGGGACGTGATTGTGCGCGAGCTGGCGACGGGCAAGGAATGGAAAGAGGGCGTGGGCACGCTGCCGCCGCCGCCGGTGACGCCGGTGGATACGGAAGGCCCGCCGCCGGTGCGCGGCATCCGCCTGGCATTCACCAGCGACGGCAAGTACCTGGTGGCCGGCACGTATCCGCTGAAGGCCGATACGGAAAAAGCCAAGAAAGAACGCAAGCGGCCCGATGAGATGCCGAAGCAGGGGCTGCTGATTCTGAAGCTGGGCACGGCGGAAGCGGCGCGCATCGCCGATGTGAAGAGCTTCCAGGTGCCGGAGAAGGGCGGCGCGTGGGTGGCGTATTTGAAAGAGGCGCCGCCGGCGGCGCGGCCGGGGACGGGGGCGAAGCCGGCGGAAGAGGCCAAGGATGATTTCGAGGACCAGCAGCGGCGGGGCGGCGGGGCGAGCGGCGCGGCGGGTGGGCGTTCGACCTACGGCACGGACCTGGTGCTGCGGGATTTGAGTAAAACAGAAGACAACGAACGTGTTTTTCCCTCGGCGGTGGAGTACAGCTTCGCGCGCGACGGCAGGACGCTGGTGTGGACGGTGTCCTCGCGCAAGGAGGAAGAGAACGGCGTGTTCGCGGCCGGGCCGGGATCGACAGACGCGCCGGCGGCGCTGAAGTCGGGCAAGGGGAAGTATTCGAAGATCGTCTGGGACCGCCCGCAGGCGCAGTTGGCGTTCTTCGTGGAAAAGCAGGGGGCGTGGCTGTGGAGCCGCGGCGGCGCGGCGGCGGCGGAGGCGGTGAACGGGCAGACGGCGGGGTTGCCGCGGGGCATGACGGTGAGCGAGAAGGGATCCTTGTCGTTTTCGCGCGACGGCAAGCGGTTGTTCGTGCCCGTGGCGGCGCCTTCGAAGGAGAAGCCGGAGGCGGGCGAGGGCGCGGCGGCTTCCACCGAAGACAAAGTGCTGATGGACCTGTGGCGGTGGAACGACGACGTGGTGCAGCCGATGCAGAAGGTGCGGGCGTCGCGGGAGCGCAACCGGACGTATCGCGGCGTGTGGCACATCGCGGAGAAACAGTACGTGCAACTGGCGTCGCCGCAAATGCAGGACGTGGCGCCGACCGACGACGGGCTGCTGGCCATCGGCACGGACGACCGGGCCTACCGGCGCATGACGGACTACGACGGCAGCTACCTGGACGCCTACATCGTGGACACCGTCACCGGGCAGCGCACGAACGTGGCGCGGATGCTGCGCGGCGGCGGCTACGGCGGCGGGCCGTTCCAGATGTCGCCGGACGGCAGGCACGCGTTTTTCTACAACGACCGGGCGTGGTACCTGATGACGCTGCCGGAAGGCGCGTCGCGCAACGTGACGAGCGGGCTGGGCGTGGCGTTCCACCAGGAAGACCACGACACGCCGGACGCGCCGCGGGGTTACGGCAACGCGGGCTGGGCGAGGGACTCGCGGAGCTTTTTCGTGTACGACCGCTACGACGTGTGGCAGATCTTCGTGGACGGCGCGCCGGCGCGCAACCGCACGGGCGGCGCGGGGCGCAAGGATAAGATCGAATACCGGGTGGCGCGCATCGACCCGGTGGAGGAGGACGACGACCGCGGCATCGACGCGACCCGGCCGCTGACGCTGCGCGGCGAAAGCGAAGCGACGCGCGAATCCGGCTTCTTCCGCACGACGCCCGCGGGCCCGCCGCAGCGGCTGCTGTGGGGCGCGCGCAACTACCGCTTTGTGACGCGCGCCAAGGACGCCGATGTGCTGGTGGTGAGCGCTCAGCGCTTCGACGAATACCCGGACCTGCACGTGACCGATTCGCAGTTCCGCGCGCCGCGCAAGGCGAGCGGCGGCGGCGCGCAGATGGCGCCGTTCCTGTGGGGCGCCTCGGAATTGATTTCCTACAAGAACGCCGACGGCGTGCCCTTGCAGGCGGCGCTGTACAAGCCGGCGAACTTCGACGCGAAGAAGAAGTACCCGCTGATGGTGTACATCTACGAGAAGCTGTCGCAGAGCGTGTACAACTTCGTGGACCCGCGGCCGAGCCACAACTTCAACTTCAGCCAGTACACGAGCGACGGCTACGTGGTGGTGACGCCGGACATCGTCTACACGGCGGGGCAGCCGGGGCAGAGCGCTCTGAAGTGCGTGCTGGCGGCGGTGCGGGCGGTGGAAGACAAGGGGTTCATCGACCCGGCGCGCATCGGCATCGCGGGCCACAGTTGGGGCGGCTACCAGATCGCGTACATGATCACGCAGACGTCGCGGTTCCGGGCGGCGGAGTCCGGCGCGCCGGTGGGCAACATGACGTCGGCTTATTCGGGCATCCGCTGGGGCTCGGGCATGCCGCGGCAGTTCCAGTACGAAAAGACGCAGAGCCGCATCGGCAAGCCGCTGTACGAGGATCCGCTGAAGTACGTGGAGAACTCGCCGGTGTTCCACGTGCGGCGGGTGACGACGCCGGTGCTGATCCTGCACGACGACAACGACGA
>DAHVTI010000507.1 GCA_027324255.1 Bryobacterales bacterium
AGACCTGGTACACCCGGTTCAGCCGCTCCCGGTCCGGCATTTTGCCGTCCAGAATCTGCTGCTGCATGTTCCGGATGTGCGTCAGGATGTTGCCCGGCTCCCCCTCCGGCTTCCACAACCGCGACTCCGGCCCGCTGCCGAACAGGATGTTCTTCTCCATCTGCTGCAGGTTCTCGAGCGCCTTCGCCTTGGCCTTGTTCTCGGCCACCATCTTTTCCATTTCCTCGTCGAACCACCCCTTTTTGCCCGCCTGCTCCGCCCGCCACTCGTCCTGCTGCCGGATGTTGTCCGCCCACGTCTGCTTCCACTTGTCCAGGTTCGTGACGTCCACTTCCCCGCCGGTGAGTATGTTGATCCACTGCCCCTGCTCGTTCTTCCGCACCACCGTCGTCACGCCGTTCGGCATCGTCCACTCGAACTCGTCCGGCACCGGCGGCGCCGCCGGAGGCACCAGCACCGTCGACGCGCCGCCCACTGCCGCTCCGCCCCCACCGATCGGCGCCCGCCCTTCCAGGTGCGTGTTCACCTCCAGGTTGTGGCAGCTCACGTCCGGACTCGGCCGCCAGTAAAACGCCGGGCTCTCCGTGATCGGCGCCACTTCGTGCATGATCACCCAGCCCCCTGCCGCCCCGCCCGCCATCGCCGCCAGCAGCTCCGCCAGCGGATTCGGCTGCTCCACGAACGACTGTGTCGCCTCGTCCCAGCCCCCTGCTCCGTCCGCCCGCCGCGCCGCGAACTTCTTCATCACCGCCCGTGTCCCCAGCCGGAACACCCGCGACATCATCCCCGGGAACAGCCCCATCAGCATCAGCGACGAATACGCCACCACGTAGCCCGCCATCCCGCCCCAGTAGTTCGGGTCCAGCCACTTCTGCGCCCCGTACATGTCCGGCATCACCAGCTTCTGCAGCAGGTCCGCCATCCCGTACGTCACCCCGCACATCATCCCCAGGAACGGGTTGAACCCCCCGATCGCCCCCAGCATCGGGTAGATCATCTTGTCCGTCCCGATATGCCCCAGCGGCGTCGTCATGATGCCCCGCCACGCCGTGTACAGCAGCGACAGCGACAGGATCACCGGGTGCCGCCTCGTCAGCATCTCGATCTCCAGCAGCCACTCCAGCTTCTTCAGCCCCGGCATCGCCGCCAGCGTGCCCCGCGCGAAATTCACCACCGGCGCGCAGATGATCCGCGCCACCTCCACTACCTGCTTCCAGGCCGGAATCCGGTCCAGGCTTCTTGCCAAATCCCCCTGAAATTGGGCGATTGTTCTCAACAATTCGCGCACCGTTTACCTCCAGGCCCTCGCTCTCCTCCGGGCCGATTCCTCTACCTCCGCCCGCCGCTCGATGTGGCAGTCCGGGCACCCCTCTGACCGCGCCCCCTTGCCCTGCAGCACCCCGTCCATCCGCGCCGCCCACGCCCGCGCGTACTCCGCCGGATCCCCGCCGCCCGCCGTCTTCCGGTCGATCTCCGCCACCAGCGCGCCCGCCGCCTCCACCCGCGCCGTGTCGCCCACCCGCTCCACTTCCAGCCGCTCCGGCTCCAGTTGCATGTAGGCGCCGTTCAACGCCGCCGCCGCCCGCCGCGCCCGTTCCCCGTCCGCCGCCCGCAGCACCGCTTCGCCCTTGTACACCACCGCCTCGCCTCTCGCCGCGAACGGCAGCGTCCGCTTTGTCAGCGCCCGCACGCTCGCGTCCAGCCCCAGGAACAGCGCCAGGCACGCCGCCGCCGCCGCCGCCAGCGCCCACCTCCCTCGCCAACCCCGCCTCCGGCACCGCTCGCACAGCTCCAGCCCCCGCCCGTCCAGCTCTTCCACGCTCCGCGCCTGGTGCATCGCGCACCGCCCGTCCCGGCAGTGCCCCCGCCCCGCCAGGTGCCCCGCCTCGTGCGCCACCACCTTCTCCACCCGCTCCCCCAGCTTCGCCGCGTCGCCCGCCAGCCGGAACGTCGACACCACCGCCACACCCCGCCGCCGGTCCGCGTAGCCGAACACCGGCCCGCACCCCTCTAGCGTCAGGTCCCGCCCCACCACCAGCGCCACCTTCTCCCCGCGCTGTGCCTCGCGAGTCCGCACCAGCCGCTTCGCGTCCACCCGGCCTCGCGAGTCCTCCAGCGCTTGCAGCGTCTTCTCCTCCACCCGCTCGCGCCTCAATTCCATTCCGGTCCTTACGACTTGCTGATCGAACGGATCGCCGCGTGCAACCCCCCGAACTCCCGCAGCAGAGTCATGTAACGGTTCGCCATCGGCGCCAGCAGCACGCTCCCGTACCCGCTGAAGACGTTGACGAGGCCCTCCCCCGACATCATCGACCGGAACAGCCCCTTGGTCGCTTTTTCTACGCGGTAGTCCAGCGACGACGTCCGCCCCACCGCGAACGACCCGTCCACCGTCAGCGTCTGCCCCTGCAGCTCCATCCGCTGCACCGGGCCCGGCGACCAGTACATCACCTTCCCCACCCCCGACACCTGCGTCTGGAACATCCCCTCCCCGCCGAAAAACGAGTTGAACATCGGGTTCGAGTACATCCCCAGTTGCACCCCCTGGTCCGACGCCATGTAGGCGCCCTTGTCCAGAATCCACACCTCCTGCCCGTTCAGGTCCAGGAACCCGATATCGCCGAACGTCGGTTCCAG
>DAHVTI010000513.1 GCA_027324255.1 Bryobacterales bacterium
ACCATTCCGCCCCCTCCTCAGTCCAACTGGATGGAGGACAGAATGAAAACAAGATCTTTCACCCGTTTCCAACTCGCCGCCGTGCTCGTCGGCGCTCTCAGTCTCGGTAGCCTCACCGCGATCTTCGCCCAGAAGGCCTACCACGCCGTCGCCGGCAACACGCCCCTATCCGTCCGTGTCGCCGGCCCGGGCCTCCCCCCCGGCGGCTTCGCCGATGTCGTCTCCCACGACCTCCCCGCTGTCGTCAGTATCACCACCACCCGCGTTGTGAAGACCTCCTCCGACGACTCCCCCTTCATGGACCCCTTCTTCCGCCGCTTCTTCGGCGACGAGGGCGACAGGCCTCGTATGCCCCGCTCCCAGAAGGAGCGTGCCGCCGGCTCCGGCGTCATCGTCTCCCCTGACGGCTACATCGTCACCAACAATCACGTCGTCGATCACTCCAACCAGATCACCGTCACTCTCTCCGATAAGCGCGAGTTCAAGGCCCGCCTCGTCGGCAACGACGCCCGCACCGACATCGCCGTCCTCAAAATCGATGCCTCCGGCCTCCCCACTCTCGCCTTCGCCGATAGCGGCAAGGTTCGCGTCGGCGACTACGCCATCGCCATCGGCAACCCCTTCAACATCGGCCAGACCGTCACCTTCGGCATCGTCTCCGCCACCAGCCGCGGCAACCTCGGCATCGAGGACTACGAGGACTTCATCCAGACCGACGCCGCCATCAACCCCGGCAACTCCGGCGGCGCCCTCGTCAACTCCAAGGGCGACCTGATCGGCATCAACACCGCCATCATCAGCCCCGGTGGCGGCGGCAACAACGGCGTCGGCTTCGCCGTCCCCGCCAACCTCGCCCGCCGCGTCATGCAGGACCTCGTCGACAAAGGCAAGGTCTCCCGCGGCTACCTCGGCGTCACCCTCCAGTCCCTCACCCCCACCCTCGCCTCCGCCCTCGGCGCCAAGGACGTCCGCGGCGCTCTCGTCTCCGATGTCAAGCCCGGCTCCCCCGCCGCCAAGGCCGGCCTCCAGAGCGGCGACATCGTCACCACTTTTAACGGCCAGGCCGTCTCCGACTCCAATCAGCTCAAGAACGAGGTCGGCACCGCCCAGCCCGGCCAGCTCGCCCACCTCGGCGTCCTCCGCGCCGGCGTCACCAGGAATCTCGACGTCACCCTCGGCGAAATGCCCACCACGCTCTCTTCTTCCCTCAACACCCCGGGCAGCGACAACTCGCCCCGCCTCGGCATCGAGCTCGGCGCCCTCGACCCCCAGACCCTCCGCCAGCTCAACCTCCCCCAGAACACCCAGGGCGTCGTCGTCGTCAACGTCGAGTCCGGCGGCCCCGCCTCCGAGGCCGGCCTCCAGCGCGGCGACGTTCTCCAGCAAGTCAACCGCAAGCCTGTGAATACGGTGGACCAGGCCGTCCAGGCTCTTCACGCCGCCACCGGCAAGGCGATTCTTCTCTCTGTCCTCCGCGACGGAACCACCCTGTTCCTCGCGCTTCAGCCTGCCTCCTGAGGCCGGCTTTTTCTCTCCTCCAGGCTCGGGCGCACCCCCCGCGGGTGCGCCCTTTTTTGCGTCCGGCTCCTATCCCAGCCGCGTCCCGCAATTGCCGCAGAACACCGCCCCCGGCGCCAGCGCCACCCCGCACCCCGGACAGTACGCCGCCCCCGCCATCGGCGGCGGCGGCGGCGGCGGCGGCGCGGCCGCAATCACCGGCGGCGGAGGCGGCGGCGCAGCCACCCGCACCTCCAGCGCCGGGCCCGCCGGCTTCAGCATCACGTCCAGCATCTCCCTCGCCCCCTGCATCGAAATCCCGCACACCGCCACGTTCCCCCCGCCCGGCATGTCCACGTACCACAGCGGCTCGTCGCTTCTGACGATCAGCGCCGCGTGCGTCCCCGCCTCGCCTTCCGCGTCCGCCCCCGCCGTGTCCAGCCCGATCGTCACCTGCCGCCGGTGCAGGCTCTCCGCCAGGTACTCGCCCGGCAGCGTCCACTTCCACTCCGCCCCCGCCCGCTCGATCAATCCCCGCTGCGCCAGTCCCTCCAGCGCCTGCGACAGTTGCCCCCCGTCCATCCGGCTCGCTCCGTCGTCCAGCAGCGGCGCGCAGAACGACCACAGCCACCGCGGGTCGTTCAGCTCCACTCCCTCCACGTACACCTGCCCGATCGCCTCCTGCCCGTACGTGCTCGCCGCCGGCTGGTGCGTCAGGTACGCCGTGTACGCCGTCCGCGAATGCAGGTCCGTCATCGCCAGCAGCGCCGCGAACTCCGCCTGCGCCAGTTCCACCTTCATCTCCGGCTCCGACGGCTCCCCCGCCGCCACCAGCCACGTCACCAGCGTGTCCACGTACTCGTCCCGCGTCTCCACCCGCTTCACCTTCAGCGCGTCCTCCCCCGACGCCGCCGCCAGCACCAGCGGTCCCGGCTGATCTCCTTCGCCGCTCACCGCCCATGTCCGGATCAGCGAGTCCCGCCCCTGCACCACCTTCACGTCCGCCACCAGCGCCGGCCGCGCCAGCGCCGCCACTGTGTCCACCGTAATCCGGTCCTGCTCCGGCAGCGACATCCACCACTCCCCCACCTGCTTCACATACTCGGCGTCCGCCACGTCGTCGAAAAACGCCGTCCCCAGCGCGCCCGGCGTCATCCTCATCCGCCGCGCCAGCGCTCCCAGCACGTGCCTCTGGATCGTGATCATTGCTCGTTCTCCTCCAGCGCCTCGGCGCTCAGCTCGTCTCCGAACCACACCTGCCCCATCGACACCCGCTGCCACCGCCGCTCTCCGCCCAGCCCCACGTACGGGCACCCCGCAGTGCCTTCTCGCAACGTCAGCGACGCGTCCCCCGGCGCAATCCACAGCAGCTTCCCACTCTCCAGCCACGGCCGCAGCTCAAAGTCCAGGTCCTCCGGCTGCGGCTCTCCCGCGTCGTACCACCCGCTGGTGGTCTTCCCGCCTTCTGACCACCGGAACCCCATCCCCCACTCGTTCGGCCACCGCGCCCCGTCCACCTCGTCCGGCGCGAAGTACGCCACACAGTAGGCCGTGTGCCGCCCGCACTCGAGCGCACTCACCACCGCCTTCACTTCTTCTCTTTCCAGCAGCTCCGCCAGCACGTACGGCACCCCCGGCCCCGGCTGCGCCAGGAACGGAAACGCCTCCATCGGCTGCGCCAGCGCCACCGCCCCTGTTACCGACTGGCACGTGTACAGCCGCTCCTGCAGCGGACGCGCCGGCGCTTCGAAGTTCCACCATAGCCCGTCCAGCCCGTACGGGTCGAACGTGTGCCGCACCACGAACTTCGTGTACGGGCACCGCGACAGCTCCACCCGCGGCAGCCCTTCTTCGTACTCCCGCGCCGCCTCCGCCAGCTCCGCCGCCGCGTCCTCCCCCTCGTCCACCTGCCCCAGCAGCGCGAAATACCGCTCCAGCACCCCGCGCCTCTGCGTCTCACGGAATGGCAGCTTCATCGCCTACCGCCCTCCTTCGATCACCGTCGTCGTCTCCGACAGGCCCGGCCCGTAGCTGATCAGCGGCTCGTTGTTCGGATTCGACGCCGAGTGCTTCCCGGTCACACCCTGGTCCACCGTCTCGCTGATCTCCGCCGCCGCGTCCTCCCCTTCGTCCACCCGCCCCAGCAGCGCGAAATACCGCTCCAGCACCCCGCGCCTCTGCGTCTCCCGGAATGGCAGTTTCATCGCCTACCGCCCTCCTTCGATCACCGTCGTCGTCTCCGACAGGCCCGGCCCGTAGCTGATCAGCGGCTCGTTGTGCGGATTCGAAGCCGAGTGCTTCCCGATCACACCCTGATCCACCGTTTCGCCGATCTCCGCCGGCGAGCGCGCCCCCGCCGGCGACCGCGGCGGCGGCGAACTCGGCGCGTTGTCGTACTTCCAGTCCATGTGCGACCCGTGCTGCGCGTTGAACGGCGGCTTCTTCAGGTCCTTGATAATCGCCTCCCGCACCGGGTTCAGCTTCGGCTGCCCCGTCGCCGGGTCCGTCAGGATGTTCCCCTTGTGGTCCACCTGGTAGCGCGGCAGCGGCCGCCCCGTCACCGGATCCCGGATTTCGAAGATGTCGTTGTCTCCCGCGTACGGCTTGCCCGTCTCGGCGTCGTACACCGTCCCCCCCTCCACCTTGATCTTGCCCGCCTGCTTCATCTCGTACATCTTCCGGAAATTGTCCTTGAACTCCTGCGTCCGCGCCGAGTGCAGCTTCTTCAACGCATCGTATTCCTGGTTCGTCAGGTTCCCCTGCGGC
Source organism: Bryobacterales bacterium (assembly GCA_027324255.1). Lineage (GTDB taxonomy): Bacteria > Acidobacteriota > Terriglobia > Bryobacterales > Bryobacteraceae > Paludibaculum. The sequence goes on from DAHVTI010000513.1 coordinate 4,264, forward strand.
GGCAGCTTCGGCTTGTAGAACCCCACCGTCCCCGGTTGCCCCTTCGCCCCCAGCAGCGCGTCCATCTCCGACAGCGTCTTGCTCTTGATGCACCCCGGCTTCGGCAGCGCCTTCCCGCTCGAAATCAGCGGCCCCGACGCCGCGTTTGTCGGCCGCACGTCCACCACCACGCCGTACTTGTCCGCCACATACTTCGCCTGTTTCACCGCCCCAGGCGTGATGCCGTTCTTCACTGCATCCGGCGGCACCCCCGCCGGCTTGAACGTCACGTTCGTCGATCCCGCCCGCTTCACTCCGCGAATGATCTTCCCCGCGTCCGGCGTTACCGTCGCCGGCGCCTTCGCCACCGGCGCCAGGCTCGGCGGCTTCTTTCCCACCGGCGTGTTGCCCACCTTGCTCAGCCATTTCGCCAGGTTCTTGGCCCCTTCGCTCGCCGCCTGTCCGCCTTTGATCAGCCCCTTCGCCAGGCTGCTCCCATTCTCCGCTGCCTCTTTCACCAGGTCCTTGCCCGCCTTCCCGATCGCCGAGCCCGCCCTGCCTCCCGTCCTGATCACCTTCCCGATCACCCGCCCCGTCACCTCGTCCTTGATCACCGTCACCACCGCCGCCCCGAACCCCTCCAGCACCGAGTTCCCGCCCTCGTCCACGTACTTCTTCATCGTGCTCACCGCATTCGCCGGCACGAACACGAACTCGCTTCCGCCTCCCGTGGCGACCCCGATGATCGCCCGCCCCCCGATCCCCAGCCACGACGTTGTCCCGTCCGCCTTCGTCCCCGTCACCAACTCCTTCATCGTGTTCCCCACCGTGTCGTTGATGACGTCCCGGTCCAGTTCCCCCGGCGTCGGCATCTCGTTCCACTGGATGATCTTGCCCTGCTTCTGGTCTTTGTAGACCTGGTACACCCGGTTCAGCCGCTCCCGGTCCGGCATTTTGCCGTCCAGAATCTGCTGCTGCATGTTCCGGATGTGCGTCAGGATGTTGCCCGGCTCCCCCTCCGGCTTCCACAACTGCGACTCCGGCCCGCTGCCGAACAGGATGTTCTTCTCCATCTGCTGCAGGTTCTCGAGCGCCTTTGCCTTGGCCTGCTGGTCCGCCGCCATCTGCTTCATCTCGCGGTCGAACCAGCCCTCT
>DAHVTI010000474.1 GCA_027324255.1 Bryobacterales bacterium
GACGGCGGCGGCGAGGGAAGCGCTGCGGCGGCGGGCGGGGCTGGATGCGGTGGCGCAGTGGGAGAGTCAGCACGGGCGATTCAGCGAGGAGGAGATGGAAGAGGCGCGGAGGCGGGTGCGGGCGCAACTGCGGGCGGGGCGAAGGGTGAGGCGGCCGGCGTGAGTGCGGTGGTTTACGATGCCGGTGTTCTGGTGGCGGCGGACCGGGGCGAGCGGCGAACGTGGGCTGACCACAAGGTGCGGCTGGAGCTTGGCATCGTTCCATTGGCGCCCGCGCCGGTGGTGGCGCAGGTGAGCCGGTCGCCCCAGCAGGCGCAACTGCGGCGCTTTCTGGCTGGGTGCGAGGTGGTAAGTTTCGGAGAGAGCGATGCACATGCGGCGGGGCGGCTCCTGGGACTGACGAAGACGGCGGATGTGGTGGACGCCGTGGTGGTGGCAACGGCAGTGCGGCACAGAGGGACGATTTTGACGAGCGACCCGGAGGATATCGACAGGTTGGTGAGGGCGAGCGGGCGGGAGGTGGGGGTGGTGGCAGTCTGAGGGAGTGGGTGGAGTTCGTGGCGGAGGGTGAGGAGAGGGTTGAATCCCCGCTCGTCGTCACCGGCAAACGGAGCAAATCCGGCGATTCGGTCCTGCCACGCCCTCTGGTCTGCCGGCTTGGGCAGGGCAGTCCGCGCTTACGGACGGATTACGGCCGCCTCCACCCACTCCTCCGCTCTCCACCTCCGATACAATGGATCTTCCATGTCCGCCGCTCACCTCCGCCCAGGCCACAAAATCCTCCGCAATTACTACGAAACCCGCCGCCTTTACTCGGCCCACAACGTCCAGCACGAATCCGCCCTCCGCCACGCCTTCCTCACCCTCCTCGATCAGACCGCCCGTCTCCGCCGCTGGGCCGTCATCCAGGAGTACCGCCTAAAGGTCTCCGGCCGCGTGGTCATCCCGGACGCTGTCGTCGAAGACGACTATCACCTCCACCGCGGCTTCTACGAAGCCAAGGACTCCCGCGACGATCTCGACCTCGAAATCCGCCGCAAGCTCGCCCTCGGCTACCCCTCCTCCAACATCATCTTTGAGGACAACGCCCGCGCCGTCCTCTACCAGAACAACGCCCAGGCCCAGAACGTCGAACTCGACAATGAGCATGCTCTCTCCGCCCTCCTGAATACCTTCTACGAGCACCGCCAGCCCGATATCGACGGCTTCGAAAACGCCATCGCCCGCTTCTCCGAGGACGTCCCCCGCATCGGCCAGGGCCTCGCCGAAAAGGTCTCCGCCGCGCACCGCGCCAACGCCGGCTTCCGGGCTTCTTTTGACTCCTTCCTCTCCCTCTGCCGCCAGTCCCTCAATCCCAACCTGCGAGCCGAGGCTGTCGACGAGATGCTCGTCCAGCACCTCCTCACTGAGCGCCTCATCCGCCGCGTCTTCGATCAGGACGACTTCGATCACCGCAACGCCATCGCCTCCGAGGTCGAGCGCGTCATCCACGCCCTCACCTCCAGTTCCTTCTCCCGCAACGAATTCCTCCGCTCCCTCGATCCCTACTACGCCGCCATCGAATCCGCCGCCTCCACCCTCCCCGACTTCTCCGCCAAACAGCACTTCATCAACACCGTCTACGAACGCTTCTTCCAGGGCTACTGCGTCCGCACCGCCGACACCCACGGCATCGTCTACACCCCCCAACCCATCGTCGACTTCATGTGCCGCTCCGTCGAAGACGCCCTCGCCCAGCACTTCGATAAACCCCTCGGCTCCGAAGGAACCTACATCCTCGACCCCTGCACCGGCACCGGCAACTTTGTCGTCAATCTCATCCAGCGCATCCCCGCCCGCTGCCTTGAGCGCATGTACCGTGACCAGTTGTTTGCCAACGAAGTCATGCTCATGCCCTACTACATCGCCTCCCTCAACATCGAACGGGCCTACTTCGATCGCACCGGCCATCGCGCCCCCTTCGAAGGCCTCTCCTTCGTCGACACCCTCAACATGGCCGAAGGCCAGCAGATGGCCTTCTTCGCCGAGGCCAACACCGCCCGCGTCCAGCGCCAGAAGGACGCCCCCATCAATGTAATCATCGGCAACCCGCCCTACAACGTCGGCCAGCAGAACGAAAACGACAACAACAAAAACCGCAAATACCCCGTCATCGACCAGCGCATCCGCGGCACCTACTCAAAGGATTCCGCCGCCACCAGCAAGAGCAAACTCAACGATGCCTACGTCAAGTTCTTCCGCTGGGCCAGCGACCGCATCGGCTCCCGCGACGGCGTTCTCTGCTTCGTCACCAACAACGGCTTCGTCGATCAACATGCGTTCGACGGCATGAGAAAGCACCTCGCCGCTGACTTCCATCTCATCGATCACCTCGACCTCCACGGCAACGTCCGCAAGAACCCCAAGCTCAGCGGCACCACTCACAACGTCTTCGGCATTCAGGTCGGCGTCGGCATCACGCTCGCTATCCGCAAGTCCGGCGAACCGCGCCACCTGAGATATCACCGCGTCCCGGAACTCTGGACGAAGGAGGAAAAGCTCGCTTCCCTAAGTGCCCCGGCTCTCTGGAGCGAGATTAGGCCATCGGAGAAGTTCCAATGGATTATCCCCGACAATTCCTGCGAGTTCTCAGAGTACCCGTCCATTGCCTCGCTATTTGACACCTACTGCCTGGGGGTCAACACCAATAGGGACGACGTAGTCTACAACTTCCAAGAAGGCTCCCTCTCGGCGTGCGTGCAAAGGTTCATTAGCGACTACAATGCGGAGGTATTTCGGTATCATCGAGCTGGTTGTCCGGCTGACGTCGATGGTTTCGTTTCCACTGATAGAATTAAGTGGAGCAGCACACTGAAGCTGAAGCTTGTCAGAGGCGTGTATGTCGACTATGACAGGAGCCTAATTCGTCGCTCGCTCTATAGACCATTCTCCGAGAGACTTCTGTACTACGACCAAACGCTTGTTCATCGTCCAGGTACGTTCTCGGAAGTTGGCTTTCCCCTAATTTCGCTAACGGGAATCGGCTCTGACAAGCCGTTCATGGCTCTCATTGCCGGCGCATTGCCTGACTTGCACCTGGTGGGGGCCGGAGCTGGTTCACAAAACTTCCCCCTCTCCCACCTCTCCGACTCCGCGCTCGCCTCCTTCCGCACCCACTACGCCGACCCCGACCTTGCCAAACCCGACATCTTCCACTACCTCTACGCCCTCCTCCACCACCCTGCCTACCGCGCCCGCTACGCCGAAGCCCTCAAGAAGGAACTCCCGCGCATCCCCTTCGCCCCGGACTTCGAGTCCTTCCGCCGCATCGGCGCCATCCTGTTGGACCTCCACCTCAACTACGAGAATCTTCTGCCTCACCCGCTCACCGTGACCGAAACTCCTGGCGTCCCCTACCTCCCCCGCGTCGAAGGCAAGATGAAGCTCTCCAAGGACCGCCGCGGGCTCTCCTACAACTCCTCCGTTACCCTCTCCGGCATCCCCGAAGATGTCTTCAACTACAGCCTCGGGCACCGCTCCGCCCTGGAATGGGTCATCGACCAATACCAACTCAAGCGCGACGCCGCCGGCAACGTTACCTCCGACCCCAACCGCGCCGATGACCCCGAATACATCCTCCGCCTCATCGGCCAGGTCATCACCGTTTCTCTGGAAACCAACCGCCTCACCGCCGAACTCGAATTGCTCCCCTTCCTGCCATGAGTCTGCCGCTGCGCCCTCTCAACTGTCCCAATTGCGCCGCCCCCCTCCCGCCCGGCTCCAGCCCCTCCTGCCCTTATTGCGCAACCGCTTTCCAACCGCTCGAACCGCCACCCCGGCCCGCAACCGCACCCTCCGCCGCGGATCGTATCGCCGCCGAACTCGCCATCGGC
>DAHVTI010000475.1 GCA_027324255.1 Bryobacterales bacterium
GCCACGACGGTGACGAGACAAGTTCGCCCGAAAACTCGGAAGCCGCCTTCGGCGAGCAGAAGAGGATCATCGGGTGCGATGAACTGATGCGGACAGATCGTGTGTGAATAAAAGCGGACAAGTTGACTTACTACCGACAGCTCAACATAATGCCGAAAAATAGTGCTGTGGGGGGCGGATCAACGCCGGCGGAGGGCGCGCAGGGTCAGCCAGCCGAGGGCGAGGAAGCCGGCGGCGATGATGCAGCGCAGGAGGGTGAGCCACAGGCGGCCGCCGAAGAGGTAGCTGCGGACGCCGAGGACGGCAAAGCCGAGGCCGATGCAGAGGTACCACCAGCCGTAGAAACGGGCTTTGCGGTTGCCGCGCTCCGGTTCGGGATGCACCCTACCAGGATGAAGGAGCGCCGCGCCGGATGCATCAGGCCAGGACAGCTTCGATGAGGAGCGGGCCGGGGTGCGAGAGGGCGCGGCGGAACTGATCTTCAAACTGCGCGGTGGTGGCGGCGCGGGAGGCTTCGACGCCGAGGCCTGCGGCGAGGCGGACCCAATCGAGTTCAGGACGGGAGATGTCGATCATCTGATCGGCGCGGGGGCCGATGATGGCGGCGCCGGTGCGGCGCATTTCGACGTCGAGGATGCGGTAGCGGCGGTTGGCAAAGATGACGGTGACGACGTCGAGCTTTTCGCGGGCCATGGTCCAGAGGGCCTGGAGCGAGTACATGGCGCTGCCGTCGGCTTCGAGGGCGACGACTTTGCGGCCCGGGGCGGCGAGCGCGGCGCCGGCGGCGACGGGCAGGCCCTGACCGATGGAGCCGCCGGTAACGGGCAGGAGGAGGTGGGGCGCGGCGAGGTTGAGGGCGGTGTTCACGGCTTCGCCGCAGGAGACCATTTCATCGCTGACGATGGCGCCTTCGGGCAGCAGGCAGGCGAGGACGGCGCCGATGGATTCGGGCGTGAGGGGCCCATCGGGCGGCAGAACGGGCAGGGCGGGTTCCTTGGGCGGCGCGTGGCCGGCGGGGAGGGCTTGGAGGGCGGCGATGCCGTCTTCGTCCTGGGCGGCGAGGAGGTGGACGGCGCAGTCTTCGGGCGCGAGGGTGCTGCGGCGGCCGGGGTAGCCGAAGAAGGAGACGGGCGCTTCGGCCTCGACGGCGATGAGATGCTTCAGGCCGGCGAGCATGGCCTCGGCGGGCTCAGGGAAGTAGGCGACGCGGCGGGCGGAGGCCCAGGGACGGCCGCGGGGGACCAGGGCGGAGTAGCGGTTGAGGAAGACGGGCAGGCCGGTACGGGCGGCGGCGGCGAGGCCGGCTTCAGAGGCGGCGCTGCCGCCGAGCAGCAGGGCGGCGGGCTGGCCGGAGGCGATGATTCGGGACGCGGCGGCGATGCGGGCGGCGGCGGGGGCGTTGCGAGCGGGCACCGGCAGTGCGGGCGCGGGTTCGCCGGCGTCGCTCCAGGAGTGATCGGCAGGAACGATGAGGGAGGCGACCTGGCCGGGCGGACGGCGGGCGGCAACGATGGCTTCAGCGGCGGCGGCGCCCATGCGGGCGGGCGAATCCAGAGTATGCACCCAGCCGGAGACGGGGCGGGCGAAGGCTTCGACGTCGGCGGTGAGGGGCGCGTCGTAGCGGAGGTGGAGGGTGGAGTGCTCGCCGACGATATTGACGATGGGCGAGCGGGCCTTGCGGGCGTTGTGGAAATTGGAGAGGGCATTGGCCAGGCCGGGGCCGAGGTGGAGCAGCGTGGCGGCGGGGCGGCCGGTGATGCGGGCGTAGCCGTCGGCGGCGCCGGCGCAGACGGATTCGTGCAGGCACAGCACGCCGCGCATGGCGGGCACGCGGTCGAGCGCGGAAACAAACTGCATCTCGCTTGTTCCGGGGTTCATGAAGCAGAGGTCCACCCCGCCGGCGAGCAGGGTGCGCAGCAGAGACTCTGCGCCGTTCATCGCGGGGCCTTATTCGTAGGGCAGCCGGAGGCCGTCGAGGACGCCTTTCATGTAGCCGAAGGCGAAGACCTTGCCGGTCATGGCGTAGCCGGGGCGGTCGTTCTGCTCGCCTTGCATGGTGGGGGCGTGGTCGGGGCGCATGGGGCCGGTGAAGCCGTTCTCGGAGTAGATTTTGAGCATACGCGCCATGTCGGTGGGGCCGTTGTCGTGGAAAGTCTCGGTGAGGTGAGAGGCGTCGCCCTCGATGTCGCGGAAGTGGACGAAGAAGACTTTCCTGCGCTGGCACCATTTCTTTGCGAGAGCGTAGACGTCTTCCTTCATGGCGACAAAGTTGGCCTGGCAGAAGGTGACGCCGTTCATTTTGCTGGGGACGATATCCATGACGCGCTCGTAGTTGCGGGCGCTGATGAGGATGCGGCCGATGCCGCGGAGGGGGGAGAGCGGCGGGTCGTCGGGGTGGAGGGCCATCTGCATGCCGGCCTCGTCGGCGACGGGCATGACGGCCTTGAGGAAGTACTCGATGTTCGACCAGATTTTCTCTTCGCTGATTTCGCCCCAGCGGGTGGGGCCGAGCTTGAGGGCTTCGGCGTTGTCGAATTCGGAGGTGAGGGCGCCGCCGCGGGCCTGCTTTTTGGTGTTAGTGCGGTACCAGCCGAGGCCGGCCATGAAGTTGTAGCAGATCATGGGCACGCCGACCTTCTTGAGGGCGACGATGGCGGCCTTGTAGTTTTCGATCTCCTCGTCGCGGCCTTCGAGGCCGAGCTTGATCTTTTCGGCGGGGACGGGATGGCTCTCGACGCCGGCGATGGTGATGCCCTGGGCGGCGAAGTCGTCCTTGATCTTCGTGAGGACGCTGACGTAGTCTTCGCGGCGGGCGCGGCTCAAGGCGCCGGAGACGCCGGCGATGGCGTGATTGACGCCCATCTGTTTGGCGAGTTTCAGGCGGTCCACTTCGCCGGGGTTGAAGATCTCGCAGAACTTGATACCGGGGCCTTTGGGGGCGGAGGGACGCGCGGAAACGGCCGGCAGGGCGGCGCCGGCGGTGAGCAGGCCGGCGGTTCCCTTGACGCAATCGCGGCGGGTGAAACGGGGCATGGCGATGGCTCCTGAAAATCGGTCATCCCAATTCTATCGGAAGAGGGGAGACTGGGCTGGAGAGGCGGCCTTTCCTAATCCACGAATGAACCTGGCGGTGCCGGGCATCGACGGCCTCTTCAGTTTCCACCTCATCCTTCCCACAATGCCGCCTCTGATACCCCGCCGGTGAGAGTTGCCGCATCGGACCCGTTTCGGCCAGCCCCTGCTGCTTTAGCGCGTCATACATATCAAGAAGGTGGCAAGGAACTCATCTGCGCGGAAGTGGTTCACGACCTAAAGCCGCGCCATGCCGGGGGATATCGGCTCCTCGGCTACGGGCTGGCCCGCCTTCTCCGGGTGGGCTCGTCGGGGATCTTGACGATCGATTGCACCGGCGAGTTGGGAGAGTGAGTGATTCGCCAGAACCGTGGCGCGGTTTTCCTGGGAGGAGAAGTCATCTTTCGTCCAAAGCTGACGGTCCCGGCGGACAAGGCCGAGACGATACTTCCAAACCAGAGCGATCATCATCAAGCCCAGAATAAAGGCCTTCCACAGGCTGCCAGTGACTGAGGATTGGCCCACCCTGCTTTGATAGTTAACCGGAATCTCAACGAACGGGATTCGATGGGCCACTACTTCGAGAAGCAGTTGTGGGCCGAAGTGGGATCCGCCAATCGTGAGGTGGGGGCGGATGCGCTG
>DAHVTI010000587.1 GCA_027324255.1 Bryobacterales bacterium
TCGGCTCAGGCCGGGTCAGGTAGCGGGTGTAGAACCTGGCGCGGCTCATGCCGGAGAGCCGCTCGTTGTAGAACGAGTACGACCGGCCCTCTTCCACGCGGTCCTGCATGTTGAGAAACTTCTCGCCGCCGAGGGCTTTCACGGCGTCGTCCACCACGCGTTTGGCGCGCTCCGGAGTCCTCTCCTGGGCCGTCGCGGCCAGGATCATCAGTGGTAACAGCAGTGCGGCTCGCATCCCACTTCTGATATTAGCCGAGCGTCAGACCGCGGAGCCGCAGCACTTCTTGTACTTCTTGCCGCTGCCGCAGGGGCAGGGGTCGTTGCGGCCGGTCTTTTCGCTGCGTGCCTGCTCCACCGGTGCGGCGTGTCCGTGCTCGTGCTCATCGCCGTCCTCTTCGGGCGGGAAAAAGACGGGCTCGTAGCCTTCGCGCTCCAGGCGGCGGTCCAGTGCGACGGCGACAGTCTCTGACTCGTCGTCGTCGAGGCCTCCGGCCCTCTCCTCGATCATGTCGAAGAGCTTGTTGACGCTCTTGGGCGTGGTGTTGTGCTTCACGGCGAGCGCGTACGAAAACAGCGCCTCGTCGCGCACGTCCGCGTCCTGGAACAACGGGATCAGTTCGAAGGCGAGGTCCGGCAGCGGATACGCGCCGATGCCCTGGATGGCCTGGCGGCGGACGTCGAAGTCCTCGTGCTTGAGGTTGGGGCCGAAGTACTTGCGGTAGCGCGGGTCGAGCGAGCGCCACATCGCATGCAGGGCGGCGGCGCGGCAGTCCTCGCGGTTGTAGGCTTCGAGGATGGCGTCGTGCACCTCCGGCTCGGCGGCGGCGCCGGCCAGGCCGATGAGGGCGCCCAGCCACTCGTCGCGGTGTTCGGGGGAATCTCGCCGCGCTTCCATCACCGAGCTGAGCAACTCGCGGACGGGCGATTCCTCAATCCGCTCGCCGAGTGCGCGCAGGGCGGCGCCGCGGACCAACTGCTCGGAGTCCTGCCTGGCCAGTTCGACGAGGCGGTCGCGGATCCCGTCCGGATAGTCGTCGTCGGTGAAGCTCATCGCGGCGCGGGCGCGGTACTCCCTCTCCGCGCAGTTGAAGAAGGTGAGGACGTCCTCAGGCGCCATCTGGTCGAACAGCGGCGCGGCCTTCTCGGGGTACTGTTCCAGCAGGCCGTAAGGGGTGATCTCGTGCGCCGTGCGGGACTGGCCGAGCGATTCGATGCACTCCTCCAGCACCTTGCGCTCCTCGGCGGCCTTGGGCCCGCCGGCCATCCGCGCCAGCGCGTTCTCGACGGCCGGCTTCAGCGCGGCGTCTCCGTAGAGCCCGGCGCACAGCGCGCCCTCGTAGTGGTCGACGGCGATGGTCTGCTCGATGAGGGCCTGGATGCGCGCGTCGTGCACGCCGAGCGTCGAGAGCAGGAAGACGATGTCGGGGCGGTCGTCCTCGCCGGACTCCTCGTGGACGCGCAGCAGCGGCTCGACGGAATCGGCGCCGAGGTCGGCGAAGGCCTCCATCAGCTCGTCGGGGATGGTGTCGCCGCGCTGCTTCAGCAGGCCGGTGTAGAAGGGCAGGGCGCGCGGTGAGCGGAATTCGCGGTAGAGGTCGAAGACCTGCGCCGTCATGTCCAGCAGCCGGTCTTCGCGCTCGTCGTTGGCAATCTCGCCGCGCAGGAATTCCTCGATCGCGTCGAGGGTCTCCTCGCGGCGGCCGAGCAGCGACTCGAAGAGGCGCCGGTCGAGGCCGATGAGGCCTTTTTCGGCCTCGCGCAGCAGCGTCAGCGCGGGCGTGGATGCGAATTGGTCGGGCAGGATGGGCATGGCGGCAGACAAAAGGGGGACGCACCGGAGTGCATCCCCCTTTCCTTTCTGAACTGACAGTTTACTGCGCTTCTTCTTCTTTGTTGACCACCACGGTCACTTCGGCCGACACGTCGCGGTGCAGCTTGACGGCGACCTTGTGCTCGCCGAGGGTCTTGATCGGCGCATCGAGATGGATCTTCTTGCGGTCGATCTTGAAGCCCTGCTTCTCGAGCATGTCGGAGATGTCCTTGACCGTGACGGAGCCGAACAGGACGTCGGCTTCGCCGGCCTTCTGGGTGGTGGTGAGGGTCACCGCGGAGAGCAGCTTGGCGAGCTCGTCGGCCGAGGACTTCTCCTTGGCCTCGCGGCGCAGGGCGGCCTGCCGCTCCTGCTCGACGATCTTTTTGTTGGATTCCGTGGCCGGGACGGCCAGCCGCTTGGGCAGCAGGAAGTTGCGGGCGTAGCCGCCGGCCACTTTGACCACCTGGCCGCGGCCGCCCAATTTTTCAACGTCTTCGCGAAGGATCACTTCCATGGCGTTACCTCTCCCTCTCGACGCCGCCGGCGAACGGCAGCAGGGCGATGTTGCGGGCCAGCTTGATGGCCTCGGTGATGCGGCGCTGGTTCTGCGCGTTCAGGCCGGAGATGCGGCGGGGAACGATTTTGCCGCGCTCGGTGATGAACTGCTGCAGCAGCCTGATGTCCTTGTAGTCGATGTAGTCGATCTTCTCGATGCAGATGCGATCGACCTTCTTGCGCCGGAAGTACTGGCGCTTGCCCGTGGCGATGGTCTTGTCGCCGCCCGTGGGTCTCTGGGAAGCGGCGATGGGGCGTCCACCTTTTTGTTCAGCCATGGTGTCTCCTTATGCCTCCTGTAACCTATTCCTGAGCCTCTGCCGCGGCCGGGGCGGGAGCCGGGGCCGGAGCGGGAACTGGAGCAGCTTCGGGAGCCGGCGCGCCGGGCATCGGGGCTCCGGGGATGGGGGCGGCGGGCGCCGCCGGGGCGCTGGCGGCCGGAACGGGACGTTCCACCGGAGGACGCCGCTTGGCGCGCTTCTCGCGCTGTTTAGTGCGCTTCTCCAGCTTCTTCAGCTTCTCGTCGATGCGCACCGTGATCCACTTCATCACCATGTCGGTGACCCTCATGCGGCGCTCGACTTCCTTCACCGCCTCGGGGCCGGCGGTGAACTGAACCAGCACGTAGAAGCCTTCAGAGCGCTTCTCCACGCGGTAGGCGAGCCTGCGCACGCCCCACTTGTCCACCTTGTCAACAGTGCCGCCGCCCGACGCGACGACGCCCTTCACCTGCTCGATGTAGGCGTCGATCTCTTCTTCTACTGCGTCGGGACGAACGATGAACAGCTCTTCGTAGATCCTCATTCTTCCTCTCTTGTTAAGCCCGGGGCGCGGCGGTTGTGAGCCGCCATGGCCTTTTCGACGCCCTGGGCGACGATGGACTCGACTGCCGCGCTGGCTGCGTCCAACAGTTCGTCCAGTTCCTTCTTCTGCCCGCTCCTGAAGGGAGCGAGCACGAACTTCGCGCCATCCCGGACCGGATGGCCGGGGTGGATGCCCAGCCGCAGCCGGGCAAACTCCTGCGTGCCGAGGCAGCGGATGATGTCTTCCATCCCGTTGTGCCCGGCCGACGACCCCCTGGGCCGGATCCTCAGGTTCATCCACGGCAGGTCCAGCTCGTCGTGGATAATCACCAGATGCTCCGGCTTGAGGCCGTGCTTGTCGAGCAGCCCCTTGACGGACTGCCCGCTCAGGTTCATGAACGTCTGCGGCTTGGCCAGTATCACCGGCCTGCCTTCGACGCGGCCCGTGCCCACCAGGGCACGGCATTCCAGGCGGCTGACTCGAATCGAGTGCCGCCGGGCGAGCCGGTCCACGGTGAGGAAACCGAGATTATGGGGCGTCGCTTCGTATTCGGGGCCGGGGTTGCCCAGCCCCACCACCAGCATCTCGGCTTCCGGCATGGGCCTGACAGCGCGCGGAGACTACTTCTTCTTCTCCGCGGCCTCTTCTTCCTTCTTGCCCTTCTTCACCACTTCGGGCTCGGCGGCCTTGGCTTCGCCCTCGGCGGCAGTCTCCTCGGCAGCGCCGCGCACCGCGATGACGTGGGAGATGACCTGTTCGGCCGGGCTCACCAGCTTCATGGAGCCGGAAAGCTCCACCTGGCTGGCGCGCAGGCTCTGGCCCAGCGTCATATCCGCCACGTTGATCTCGAAGTGCTCGGGGATTTCGTCCGGCAGGCACTCGATCTCGATCTCGCGCGTGATGATCTCGTAGAGACCGCCCTGCTGCTTCACGCCGATGGGGTCGCCGGTGGTGTGCACCGGCACCTTGACGGTGAGGCGCTTCGACAGGTCGATGCGCTTCATGTCGATGTGCAGCAGGTTATTCCGGATCGGATCGTGCTGCCAGTCCACGACCATCACGGGCGAGTTCTCGACGCCCGTGATGTCGAGGTTGAAGATCGTGTTCACGCCCGAAGACGAATGCAGGATCTTGTTCACTTCCTTCGGGCTGACGCTCACGGCCACCGGATCCTTGCCGATGCCGTACACCACAGCGGGAATCCGCAGTTGGACCCGCAGCCGCCGGGCCTCGTTCTTGCCCCGCGTCGCGCGCGGTTCGGCGGCAATGGTGATGTCCTTTCTCATGATGTGCTCCTATCGCTTCAGACAAACAAAGAACTGACGGACGTTTCCTCGTTGATGCTCTGGATGGCGCGGGCCAGCAGCCCGGCCACCGAGAGAATCCGGATCTTGCCGCAGGCCTGGGCCTCCGGGCGCAGAGGAATCGAGTCCGAAAAAACCACTTCCTTCAGCCGGGACTGCGAGATGCGCTCCACGGCCGGGCCGGACAGCACGGCATGGGTGGCGCAGGCGGTGACGGTGGCCGCGCCCCGGTTCAGCAGCGCTTCGCTGGCCTTCACGAGCGTTCCGGCGGTATCAATGAGGTCGTCGATGATGAGGCAGTCCAGCCCGTCCACGTCGCCGATGATGTGCATCACCTCGGCCACGTTAGGCTGTTCCCGCCGCTTGTCGATGATGGCCAGCGGCACTTCCAGCCGCTTGGCGAACGCGCGGGCGCGCTCCACGCCGCCGGCGTCGGGCGAAACCACGATCATCTTCTCCAGGTCGCCGTTGTGGCGGAAATGCTCGATCATGACGGACGCGGAGAAGAGGTGGTCCACCGGAATGTCGAAAAAGCCCTGGATCTGCGCGGCGTGCAGGTCCAGGCTCAGGATGCGGTCGGCCCCGGCGCGCTCCAGCATGCTGGCCACCACCTTGGCGGAGATGGGCACCCGCGAGCGGTCCTTGCGGTCCTGCCGCGCGTAGCCGTAGTAGGGCAGCACGGCGGTGATGCGGTCGGCCGAGGCGCGCTTGAGAGCGTCGATCATGAGGATCAGCTCCATCAGGTGGCGCTCCACCGGCGTGCAGGTGGGCTGCACCACGAAGACGTCGTTGCCGCGGACGTTCTCCTCGATCTGGACCCAGATTTCGCCGTCGGAGAAGCTCTTTACGACGGCGCCGCCCAGCTCGATGCCGAGTTCCGCGCAGATGGCCAGCGCCAGCGCGGGGTTGGCATTCCCGGAAAGGATTTTCAAGCGGTCTTTCCTCATCTCTCGTATCGGCTTCGGGGCGGCCATGTATCCTCGAGCGCGTGCTCCCGCAAACTCCGGCCGATGCGCGCACGGAACTGCCGGCGCGGCACCGTCGTTGTGGAGAAAACTTTGAGAGGCTCCGTACGAAACTGCGGAAGGGCTCCCTGAAGCTTGGCCCGGTCCGGAAACACCCCGAAGAGTGCTGCCCCGCTGCCGGAGAGACGCGCAGGCTGGGCCCCGAGCCGTTCGAGTTTTCTCTGCCACCGCTTCAGCTCCGGATGAAGCTGAAAGACGGCATCCTCGAAGTCGTTCTCCGCGTCAGACGCAAGATACGCCTGCCAGACAAACGACTGGAAAGTACTTAGTTTACGGAACTCGCCCGGTGAAGTCAATTCAGGGCACGCCAGGGCGCGGTAGGCAGCCGGCGTGGACACGTGGAGGGCCGGAGCCAGCACCAGCAGCGGCAGCGCCCGGGGCTCCGGCAGAGGGTACAGCTCTTCGCCGCGGCCGATGCCGAGGGCCGTGCCTCCGGTGAGGAAAAACGGCACATCGCTGCCCAGTTGCCCGCCCAGCTCCATCAATTCCGGCAGGTTGGCCCGCTTGCCGGTGAGTGCCGGCAGCGCCAGCAGGACCGTGGCGGCGTCGCTCGACCCGCCGCCCAGCCCGGCACCCATCGGAACGCGCTTGTCCAGCATCATCCGCAGCCGCCCGCGCACGCCTTTCGCCTCGCAAAACAGGCACGCGGCCCGCGTGACGAGGTTGTCTTCGATCCCGAGCGCATCGTCGAGCGCGATCTCGAGCCCCCGGCCGGGCGTGAACTCGAACCGCAGCGTGTCGTGCAGCCCGATGGTCTGGAAGACGCTGCGGATCTCGTGGAAGCCGTCCGGACGCCGGTTGAGAACCTTCAGGCTGAGGTTGACCTTGGCGAAGGCGGGCAGGGTGGCGGTGCGCGGTTCCACTGCGGTCTCAGTAGTGCAGCAGCGAGAAGACGTCGCGGCCGGGCAGCTTCGAGCGCCCGTTCAGGAAGTCGAGCTCGACCAGGAAGCCCAGACCCAGCACCGTGCCGCCCAGCTTTTCGGCCAGCTCGGCCACGGCCGCGGCCGTGCCGCCGGTGGCCAGCACGTCGTCGATGATCAGCACGCGCTGCCCGGGCCGGATGGCGTCCTTGTGCATCTGGAGGCGGTCCGTGCCGTACTCCAGCGCGTACTCCACCGTCTCGGTCTCGGCCGGGAGCTTGCCGGGCTTGCGCACGGGCACGAAGCCCGCGCCGAGGGCGTAGGCGATGGCCGGGGCGAAGAAGAAGCCGCGGGCTTCGACGCCCACCACCACGTCCACGGGCGTGCCGTTGTAGTGGCCCTTCAGCGCGTCGATGGTGGCCCGCCAGCCCGCGGGGTCCTTCAGCAGCGTAGTGATGTCGTAGAAGTTGATGCCGGGCTTGGGGAAGTCGGGAACTTCGCGGATCAGGGACTTCAGGTCTGTCATAAGAGGGGGCTTAATGCCGGATGGTGAACCCATCCGATTGTAGCAAAGCGGCCTCCATCTCCTCGACGCCGCGCACGTCGGCGGAGCGCGGCCCCTGACGGAGCCGCCCGGCGAATTCGTCGAGCTGCGCCGGCGTGCCGGAGGCGTAGATCTCCACGTTGCCGTCGTCGCGGTTGCGCGCCCAGCCGGTGACGCCGATGTCGGCCGCCCAGGCCTGGGCGAAGTAGCGGTAGCCGACGCCCTGCACGCGGCCCCGCACGACGTAGGTTCGCGCCGCCAGGCGCTGCTGTTTGGCCATACTCCTTCCATTATGGAGCGGCGGCGGGCGTTAAAATCGAGGAGAGTATGCCCTTCCCCATCCACCGCCCCCGCCGCCTGCGCTCGTCGGAGCCGATGCGCCGCCTGGTCCGCGAAACCGCGCTCGACCCGGCGGACTTCGTCCTGCCCCTGTTCGTCGTCGAGGGCGAAGGCATCCGCAAGGAGATCTCGTCGATGCCCGGCAACTGCCAGCTCTCCCGCGACGAGCTGTTGAAGGAGTGCGCCGAGTGCAAGGCCCTCGGCATCGGCGGCGTCATCCTGTTCGGCATCCCGGACCACAAGGACGAGGAGGCGTCGCAGGGCTATGCGCCGCAGGGCATCGTGCAGCGCGCCGTCCGGGCCATCAAGGACAACGTGCCCGGCCTGCTGGTGATCACCGACGTCTGCAACTGCGAGTACACCAGCCACGGCCACTGCGGCAAGATCGTGGACGGCGACGTGGACAACGACATCACGCTGGGCTGGCTGGCCGCCTCCGCCGTTTCGCACGCCCGCGCCGGAGCCGACATCGTCGCACCCTCCGACATGATGGACGGCCGCGTGGCCGCCATCCGCCGGGCGCTCGACGAGGCCGGCTTCCCCAAGGTGCCCATCCTTTCCTACGCGGCCAAGTACGCCAGCGTCTTCTATGGGCCGTTCCGCGAAGCGGCCGAGAGCGCCCCGCAGTTCGGCGACCGCCGCAGCTACCAGATGGATCCGGCCAATGGCCGCGAGGCCCTGCGCGAGATCGCACTGGACCTGGAAGAAGGCGCGGACATGATCATGGTGAAGCCCGCCATGCCTTACCTCGACATCATCCGCATGGCGCGCGACCGCTGGGATGTGCCGCTGGCCGCTTACCAGGTGTCGGGCGAGTTCTCGATGATCATGGCCGCCGCGCGCAACGGCTGGATCGACCAGGAGCGGGCGATGATGGAATCCCTCACCGCCATCCGCCGCGCCGGCGCCGATTTCATCCTCACCTATTTCGCCAAGCCCGCGGCGCGGTTGCTGGGCTAATCGCAGGCGGACAGAAAGAAAAAGCCCCAACCCGTAGGGGCTGGGGCTTTTCGAGCTTCTATGGACTGGCTTAGGCCTTGCGGCGGCGGGCCAGACCCGCGAGAGCCAGCAGGCCCGCGCCCATCAGAGCGTAAGTGGAAGGCTCAGGCACACCCGCAACCAAGGGGCTCAGATCGAGATCGGAAGCAGCCTTCGAACCGTTGGCGGAAATCACGATGGACGTGACATTCGCCCAGTTGACGCCGGCAAACGATGCGAAGCCCACCCCGAAGTTTCCCGTCACGTTGCCGGACGGAACCAGGACGCTGGTCGAACTGTTCTGGCCGTTCACCTGGAAGCCCAGCGAATATCCGAGGTCCGAGGCCGCCGAGAACAGGAAACTGCTCATGGCGCTCAGATCCACCGGGCTACCCGTGGTGTAGGTGAGAACCCAGTCGGCATCGGTATTGTTCGCCACGCTAAGCGTAAGCAGCCCACCGCTCGACAGAATCGAGGTGTTGGCGGTACCGGTGGTTGCAAGCGTCTGAGTCACACCGATGACGCGGTTGAACAACCCCACGTTCACCGACGCATAGTTAAACGAACCCGAGCCCGCAAAGCCGTTGAACTGGCCATCCGTGTACGGATCGATGATCACTGCGGCGCTGGCCGGGACCATGACTACCAGAGCCAATGCCAGAAGCATCGCTAGTTTGGTCAATCTCACTATTTGTTCTCCTCCTCCTGAACAATCGTAGCTTCTCTCCCTGGAAGAGATGGAGAGAGGCATACTTTCCCAGTATATGTGCCTGCAGCACTGTGTCAAGCAATTGTTTACGAACCCCGGCACTATTGCTCCTGCCTATTCTCAGGCCGCTGGGGAGAGCTCCCGGAGGGGCCGCGGGCGGCCTGAACTCGAGTTTCCGCAGGCCAGCCCGCCGACCGCTCATGTCGTTGCCTTTGTGATAGATTAGGGGTTTCTATGCTCAGAACCAGCAATCCTGAGGATCTGGCTGTTATCTGCAAACAGATCCGGCGCCACATCGTCACCATGACCGGCGCGGCGAAGTCGGGCCACCCCGGTGGTTCGCTGTCGGCCGTCGAAACCCTTGTCACCTTGTATTGGGACGTACTGAACCACGATCCCGCCAACCCCAAGTCGGCCGGCCGCGACCGGTTCATCCTGTCGAAAGGCCATGCCGCTCCGGTGCTCTACGCCGTGCTGGCCGAGTGCGGTTACACGCCCGTGGAATCGCTGAAGACGCTCCGCAAGATCGGCTCCATCTACCAGGGCCACCCCGACGTCCGGTATATCCCGGTGCTGGAAGCTTCCACCGGTTCCCTGGGCGAAGGGCTGAGCCTGGCCCTCGGCATGGGGCTGGCGGCGCGGCTCGACAACGCCTCCTGGCGGACCTACGTCGTGCTGGGCGACGGCGAGATCCAGGAAGGGCAGATCTGGGAGGCGGCCATGTTCGGCGCCTTCAACAAGGTGGACAACGTCTGCGCCATCGTCGACTACAACCGCCTGCAGCTTGACGGCGCGGTCAAGGACATCCTCGACCTGGAGCCGCTGGCCGCCAAGTGGCGCGCCTTCGGCTGGCACACCCTCGAAGTGGACGGCCACGACATCCCCGCCCTGCAGCGGGCATTCGCCGAAGCCGCCGCCACCAAGGGCCGGCCCACCTGCATCGTCGCCAACACCGTCAAGGGCAAGGGCGTCAGCTTCATGGAGGGCAATCCGAAGTGGCACGGCGTGGCGCCGAGCCCGGAAGAGGTCGAACTCGCGCTGAAGGAGCTTGCCTGACATGCCTGTGAACACCAAGTTTGAGAAGAAGATGGGTCCGGCCACGCGCGAAGCCTTCGGCCGGACGCTGGCCGAACTGGGCCGGGAAAACCCCAATATCGTGGTGGGCGACGCCGACCTGACCAAGTCCACCATGACTACCTACTTCGGCAAGGAGTTCCCCGGCCGCCTCTTCGAGTGCGGCATTGCCGAAGCCAACATGGTGGCCATCGGCGCCGGCCTGGCCATGGCCGGCAAGATCCCCTTCGTGGCCAGCTTCTCGGCCTTCGTCATGACCAAGGGCTTCGAGCAGTTGCGGTGCCTGGTGGCCTATCCCAACGTGAACCTCAAGGTGGTGGGCACGCACAGCGGCATCTCCATCGGCGAGGACGGCCCTTCCCAGATGAGCATGGAAGACCTGGCCCTGGCCTGCGCGCTGCCCAACTTCACCGTGCTCAGCCCGGCCGACGAGACCGCCACCAAGTGGGCGGTCCGCTGGGCCGCCGCGCACGTGGGCCCGGTGTTCATCCGCACCGGCCGCCCCAAGGCGCCCGTGGTCTACGACAGCTCCGCCACGTTCGAGGCCGGGAAGGCCGTGGAAGTGGCCGCCGGCACCGACGTCACCCTGGTGGCCACCGGCCTGCTGGTGGCCGAGGCCCTGCTCGCCGCCGGACAACTGGCCGAGGAGGGCATCTCCGCCCGCGTGCTGGACATCCACACCATCAAGCCGATCGACGAGGCGGCCCTGGCGAAGGCCGCGGCCGAGACCGGCGCCCTGGTGGTGGCCGAGGAGCACCTGGTGGATTCCGGCCTCGGCGTGCGCGTGGCGCAGGCCCTGGCCAGGACCGTCCCGGCCCCGGTGGAGTTCATCGGCCTCGACCGTTTCGCCGAGTCCGGCTCTCCCGACGAACTGCTCGACAAGTACGGCCTGCGCGCCCCGCAGATTGTGGAAGCGGCCCGCCGCGCCGTCGCGCGCAAGAAATAAGGCGCCTTCTCCAAACATTTCCTGGCAAAAATGTGCGCCCGCCGCTTTCCCGCGGCGGGCGCATCGTTTATGATGGGCCGTGATGGTCGTCTCGGAGCCAACTGGAGCGGCGGTGCGCGCGGGCCTGGAGCAGATCCGGCACGCCGAGCGCCTGCGCATCAGCCGCGCCCTGCACGACCAGGTCGGACCCTCGCTCTGCTCGGCCGGGCTGATGGTGGGGCTGCTTCGCAGCTCCGGCGCCGAATACCCTTCCCCCGCCCGCGACCTGATGGAGGCCATCCAGGACGCCCTCGAATCCGCCATCGACGCCGTGCGCGCCCTCAGCTACGGCGCCGACCCGGCCCTGGCCCAGCGCTGCGGGCTGCGCGGCGCGCTGGAGTTCCTGGCCCGCGTCCACAAGACGGATCTGGCCCTGCAGGCCGGCCTGCCCGCCTGGCCCGACCCGCAGGCGGAAACCGCGTGCCGCATCCTTCGCGACGCGCTGCTCGTGCTGCCGGCCGGTGCCGCGCCGCCGCGCATCGCCAGCGGCCCCGGCCGGCTGGAACTGTCGGGCGCGGCCGCCCTGCCCGCCGAGCCGCGCGCGGCCCTGGCCGCGCTGGCCGCGGCCTCGGGCCTGCGGCTGGAATGGCTCGGCGAAGGCGCGGCCGCCCGCCTTGCCCTGTGCGCGGAGGAGGCGTCGTGAAGCACTCCATCCTGCTGGTGGACGACCACAAGATCATGCGCGACGGCCTGCGCGCCATCCTGCAGTTTTCGGGCGAGTTCGACGTCGTCGCCGAGGCCGAGACCGGCCTGGACGCCGTGCGCCTGGCCAGTACCCTGCGCCCGCGCATCGTGCTGATGGATATCGACCTGCCCGGCCTCAACGGCATCGAGGCGACGGAGGAGATCCTGCGCCGCGTGCCGGAAACGCGCGTCGCCATCCTCTCCATGTACGACGACGAAAACTCCGTCGTGCGGGCCCTGCGCAGCGGCGCGCGCGCCTTCCTGCTCAAGAAGGCCAGCCACACGGAGCTGGTGGAAGCCCTGCGCACCGTCGCGCGCGGCGGTTCCTATCTGAGTCCCGAGGTCTCCGACAAGTTCCTGGGCCGCGTGCAGCGCGGCGACCTCAGCCAGCACTCGGCCGGCGCCGTCGATTCCCTGACGCCGCGCGAGCTCCAGGTGATGCGCCTCATCGCCGGTGGAAAGACCAGCAAGGAGATCGCCGCCATCCTCGGCATCGGCGTGCAGACGGTCCGCGGCTACCGCAAGGACCTCATGCGCAAGCTCAACGTGAACAACGTGGCCGCGCTCACCCAGATCGCCCTGGCCGGCGGCCTCGCCCGCCCCCCTCACCTGTCGGCATCCGCTTGATCCCCCTCTATTTCCCGGAGAATATCCAACCCGGCGAGCCACTTCCTGAGGTGAGGCTCCCCTACTTCATGCAGTTTTCGCTCGACATGTTCAGGCCATCGCCGGCGGCGCACCGTCCGCCTTCTCCCGCGGGCCGGCCGGCGCTGGAGTACCCGCTGGCGCCCGTCCCGCGCGTGGCCGTCCTGGGGCTGGAGTTGCGGCAGGAGTCCGGCGTCCACAGCCTGCCGCTCTGGACCGTGCCGCAACTGGCGCGCTTGCGGCCCCTGGCTCTGGCCGGCTCCTGGCCCGACCTCGCCGCCGTCGCCCGCATCATGCGTGCCGGACAACTCCGCCTGCCCGAATTGAACTACCCGCTGGTGGTCTTCACCGCGGCTGGTTCGCCGCCTCTCAGCGGGGAGCGCCACGCCCAGCTCTGGGACTGGTTCGGCCTGCCCGTCTTCGAGCAGATCCGCACCTCCGGAGGCCGGCTGCTGGCGTCGGAGTGCGAGTCCCGCGAAGGCTTCCACTTGGCCGCCGGCACGGACCCGGGCGAACTGGGCGCGCTGGCTGTCCCCGGCCCCTGCCCGTGCGGCTCGCGCCAGCCGCTCTTCCGCCTGGCCGCGGCGCGCGCGCTGGCAGCCGCCGGAGACTGACCGCCGCGGCTTCCGTCTTTGCCGGCGGCCGTCCTTCGCCGTCCGCCCGCGCGATCCTGCTATCCTCGAAGAGTCGCCGCGCGGACGTGGCGGAACTGGCAGACGCACTGGATTTAGGTTCCAGCGGGGCAACCCATGGGAGTTCGACCCTCCCCGTCCGCACCACTTTCTTCGCGGCCCTTCACCCCCGGGCCGCGCTCACGTCCAGCCACTCGACGCCCAGTTTCCGCAGCGCGTAGCCCGCCTCGCGGCGGAAGTCGCCGTAGCAGGTCATCCAGTGGAAGCCCCGCATCTCGGACAGCAGCAGCTCCGTGCTGCCGTGAATACCCACGTCGATCTGCGCGCGGCAGATGGGCAGGAACGGGTTGCCCACGATCTCGCCCTCGAACCCGACCCACTTTTTGAAGTGGAAATCGGGCACGATGTTGGTCACCTTCTGCCCCACGCGCATCTCCACCTTAGGCGCCGCCCCGTAGTCGCTCTCGAAGTGCGTCACCACGCGCACCGGCTCCGCGTTGCGCCCGTCCAGCTTGCGCGGCGCCGTGCAGTGCGCCAGCGTCACCAGGCCGTGGTGCGGCGTCGTCGGGTCGTTCAGGAACACCGGCACGCCGGCGATGGAGCTCAGCAGCACGCCCGCCGGGATCACCACGAAGTCGGATTCGCAGAACGCCAGGTAGCCCTGGTCGTTCAGCAGGCTCAGCGGCAGGCAGGCCGTTGTCTGGCCGATGGGCATGACGGTGGACATGCACTGGTTGATGGTGAAGGCGGTGGCGCCGGCTTGGTTCAGCATGCCGCGCAGCACCGCCGTCAGCAGGAAGGCGTTCTCCACGAACTCTCGGCCCGTCTCGAGCTTCACCGTCTTCGACGACAGGTAGGCGGCCGCCTCGAGCCTGGCCGTCTTCCCCGCCCCGTCGTCGGCGCGGGCCGCCTTCAGGCGCCGCGCCAGCTCGTCGTAGCCGACCTCCACCAGGTCCATTTTGAAGAGGTCGCGCGCCATCTGCGGCGCCTTGCGGCCGCCCGCGCCCCAGCCCGAGGCGCCGCCCAGGCACAGGATGCGCCGGCCAAGCGTATTGTGCAGGCCGCCCAGCGCGCGCAACCGCCAGGCCAGGTCGCCCAGGTCGTCCACCACCACGTCCTGCGCGCCGACGCCCGGCTGCCCCCACTCGTCCACCGTCTTGCGCAGGAAGCGCGGGTGGACAATCTCATACCACTCGTAGACCGGGCCGGAGCGGTGCCGGACGAAGACGAGCGTGGGGCGGTCCAGCCGCGCCACGCTCTCCAGCAGCTTCACGCCGCCCGCGGCCGGGTACATCAGCAGCGCGTCGTAGTCGCCCGCGGCCACCGCCTGGCCCTCCTCCACGCTGCGGACCTCCCGCAGCGGCAGGAACTCCACCGGGTATCCGGCCGTCTTCCCGATCGAGCCCAGCTCGCCTCCGATCCCGTTCCTTTCCTCCGCCACCTCGGCCTCCGTGAACAGGCCGCCCCACGGCCGCCAGCTCGTCTGCGGCCGGCGCTTGAAGATCTGGTAGATCAGCACCGGCTGCACCCGCAGCGTCCGGCGTTCGCCCGGCGCTCCGGCAGCGGCGGCGCTCTCCGCGCCCAGCAGGGGCAGGGCCGCGGAACGGGCCAGCAACTGGCGGCGGGTGAATCCGTGCATGCAGCAAGGCATGAGAACCTCCCGGGGCGGCGGAAGCCGCTTCCATACTATTTCAGATGGCCAAATCCGATTCAAGCCTCGCCGGGCCGTCCCGACAGGCACTATGGGTACGCAGTGCGCGGCAGATAGACTGTTCCACCGGTCGCGGACGTCCGGGCCGCCATCCTGCTGTCACTCCCCGCCGCCGCTCAAGCGGGCACGGAGCAGAAGGCCGGCCCGCAGCCGGTGACGGTCAGTGGGGAACAGCGCGGCCGTTCGGGGCTCAACGATCGCGAGGGCGCCGACGACGGCTACCTGCTGCCGCGCGCCAGGCTGCTGGTCATGATACGCGCCGTTGACCGCCACGACTCCAGCGGCGTGCGCCGCACCTTCCAGGTCTTCTACCCCATCACGCACCGGAAGACCGCCGCCTGCTCCCGCTCCGGTTCCGCCGTCTGCCTCAACCCCCGAGCCGGCGGCCCGCGCCCCGGCACGGAGTTGTTCTTGCCGTGGGAGGCGGAGTTATCGAGACGCTGGCCAGCGGCCGCGGGCGCCGACCACCTGTTGGCCGGCCGCTCCCTGCGCGACGCAGGCCGGGGAGCTGTGACCATCGCCGCCCTGCTTCGCGGCGCGTCCTCGTATTGGACGGCTTCCCGGCTCAGCCAGGCGCTGGAGACGGCCGTAGCGTCCACGGCAGTCAGGCTGGATCTCACGAATGCCCTGAGGCAGCGCGTGCAGGAGATGGCCGCCAGCCAGCGCGGCGCCTGGATCGAGTGGTCCTCAGGGCGCCCTGAGCAGGCCCAGGCCCTGGCGGAAAAGTCCCGCACTGCCGCCGCGCGCACCCACGAGCACCTCGCCGGGATCCGCCCGCAGGTCACCCTCGCCGAAAGCCGAAGCGGATCTGAAGCCATCGAGAGCTCCATCCGGACCTGGGAATGCGACGCCGCCCGCGTCTTCGATCTCCGCTCGGCGCGGCAGGCGCCGGAAGCTCTCCAATTGATGCGCGCGCAGACCGGCGCCGCGCTGAAGGACATCGAGACTTCCTCCGCGGCCATCATCGCCAGCGGGCGCGCCGCGCTGCGGGTGGACCGCGAAGAGGCGGCATCCGCCCGGCGGCTCTCCCTGGCCATCATCCTGGCGTTTTCGGCGCTGGTCCTCCTGGCGAGTTCCTTCGGCCTGTGGGCCGCCCTCCAAGCCTGCAAGGAACTGGTGACTACGTAGCCCCCCTCAAGCAGCAGGCCGCCGCACTGGCGCCGCTTCCGGCCAGTGGAGCTCTTCCGGCCAGTCGCTGGCCGGCGCGGCCTCGCAGCAGGCCTCCTCCATCCAGGAGACCTCCGCCTCCAGCGAGGAGATCCGCTCCAGGGCGGAGAAGAACGCGGAGCACTCCGAGGCCGCCTCGGCCCGGATGGACGGCGCGGCCCGCCTCATCGACTCCAGCAGCCGCTCGCTCCAACACCACGGCGAGTGGGTCCACGGCGTCCACGACTCCGGCCAGAAGATCTCGAAGATCATCCGCGTTATCGACGAGATCGCCTTCCAGACCAACATCCTGGCCCTCAACGCCGCCGGCGAGGTCCGCAACCTGGCCCAGCGCTGCGCCCAGGCCGCCCAGGAGACCGCCCGCCTCATCGAGGAAAACGTGACGCGCGCCGGCGAAGGCGAGCAGCGGCTCGAAGAGCTTGCGCGCAGCGTCACCCAGTTGACTCCGGCCGCCCGCGGCACGCGCGAGCGCCTCGACGAAGTACGCCCGGCCAGCCGCGAACAGACCAAGGGCCTCGGCCTCATCGGCTCCGCCATGGCCCGCCTCGAACAGCTCACCCAGCAGGTGGCCGCCGGCGCCGAAGAGTGCGCCGCCGCCAGCGAGGAACTCGCCGGACAGGCCGCCTCCATGACCCCGGTGGTCGAGGTCCTGCGCCGCATGGCCGGCTGACAACGCGCCTCAACCGCCGCCGGACGGAATGCGTCTTTCTTAAAGCAGTTCCAGCACCCGGCCGATATCGTCCGGCGAGATGTAGAAATGCGGCGACATCCGCACCCACCCCTGCCGCGGCGCCGCCGTCACCCCGTTTTCCTTCAGCTTCGACCACGTCATCCGCGCGTCCACGCCCGGCTTCCGGATGCTGACGATGCCCGCCCCCGTCGCCGGCGTCCGCCCCGCCAGCAGTTCGTAGCCCTTCGCCCGCGCCCCTTCCGCCAGCAGGTCCCCCAGCCGCTGCACGTGCGCCGCAATCCGCTCCACGCCGGCTTCCAGGATCAGCTCCACCGACGCCCGCAGCCCGAAGCAGCCCACCGTGTTCAGCGTCCCGCACTCGTAACGGCCGGCATCGCGCCGCACCGCCATGTCGCGCGAAGCGTAGTCCTGCCACCCCGCCACCGTCGTCCAGCCGAACTCCACCGGCTCGATCTCGTCCTGCCGGTCTTGCTGGATGTACAGCACCCCGCACCCTTCCGGACCCAGCATCCACTTGTGCCCGTCCGCCGCCAACGCGTGGATCTTCGCCTTCCTGACGTCCAACGGGAAGGCACCCATCCCCTGGATGGCGTCGACGAAGAAGAACACCCCGTGCCGCGCGCAGATATCGCCGATGGCCTCCAGGTCGACGCGGTGTCCGCTCAGGTACTGCACATAGCTGATAGCCAGCAGCCGCGCCCCGCGCGCCGCCTGCTCCACTTTTTCCAGCGGATCAAAGCATGAAAGCCACTCCACCCGGACCCCGTGCCACTCCTCCAACTTCTTCCAGATGTAAAAGTTAGCCGGAAATTCCTCGCGGAAGGCGACGATCCTGTCCCCGGCTTTCCACTTCAGCCCCAGCGCCACCGTCGCAATCCCTTCGCTGGTGTTTTTCACCGTGGCGATCTCGCCCGCCTCCGCGTGGATGAGCCGCGCCACCGCCGCCTTCAGCCCGTCCACCGCCGCCATCCACTGCGGATAGTGCCAGGACCCGTTCTGCTCGGCGTCTGTCGCCAGCCACCGCATCGCCTCCGCTCCCCGCTTCGGTAGCGGCGCCACCGCCGCGTGGTTCAGGTAGATCAGCCGCTCCGTCACCGGAAATTCATGCCGGTACCGGCGCCAGATTTCCTGCGACTCCACTTCGTTGTAACCCATCCTTCCTACTGTACGTTAGTCTGTAGTGAGGGGACTGACCATGAGCACCCGCAATATTTCCCTGCTGTTGGCCTTCGCCGTGGCGCTCTCCGGCCCGGCCGCCTGGGCGCAGAGCTCCACCGCCAAGACCAACGACAGCGCTCAGAAGAAAACCTCCGGCAACAAGAACAAGAAGAAGGATCCCGACGCCATCGGAGACCGCGACGTTGGCAAGGGCCTCAACTGGTACTCCATCGAAAAAGAAATCGCCATGGGCAAGCAGTTCGCCATGGAGATCGAGCGCCAGGCCAAGCTCGTCGACGACCCGATGATCTCCGAATACGTCAACCGCGTCGGCCAGAACCTCGTCCGCAACTCCGACTGCAAGGTTCCCGTCACCATCAAGGTCATCGACACCGACGAGCCCAACGCCATGGCCCTGCCCGGCGGCTTCTTCTTCGTCAACACCGGCCTCATCACGCTCGCCGAAAACGAGTCGGAGGTGGCCGGCGTCATGGGCCACGAAATCGCCCACATCGCCGCCCGCCACGGCACCAAGCAGGCCACCCGCGGCAACCTCATCAACCTCGCCACCATCCCCCTCATCTTCATGGGCGGCTGGACCGGCTACGGCATCCGCCAGGCCGTCTCCGTCGCCATTCCCCTCGGCTTCCTCTCCTTCTCCCGCGCCTTCGAGCAGGAGGCCGACCTCCTCGGCCTCCAGTACATGTACAAGGCCGGCTACGACCCCAATGGCTTCGTGGATTTCTTCGAGCGCCTCGAGTCTCTCGAGAAGCGCAAGCCCGGCGCCATCTCCAAGGTCTTCCGCAGCCATCCGCCCACCGGCGACCGCATCACCACCGCTCAGAAGAACATCGCCGAACTGCTCAAGGAGAAGCCCGAGTACGTCATCACCACCTCCGAGTTTGAAGAGGTGAAGGACCGCCTGCTTGCCATGAACAACCGCCGCAAGGTCGGCGGCTCCGCCGACGATCCCAACCGCCCGCGGCTCAAGAAGGCCCCCGGCGGCAGCACCGAGCCCGTCGAGGGCGACGCCTCCAAGAAGCCCAAGGAAGATCCTGACGAGCGGCCCACCCTCAAGCGCCGCAACTAGCTCTCTCTCCTCCGCCTCCTCAGCCGCCCGTCTGCCTCCCGCAGGCGGGCGGTTTTGCGTTCCCCCCGCCCGAGACACCGCCCGCCCGCTGTGTTATACGTGCCTGCAGGCAACCCCCATGAAAATCTCCAGACGCAGCGCCCTCCGGGCCGCGGGCACAGGGGCACTCGCCCCCGCTCTGCCCGCCGCCGCAGCCCCCGCCCCGCGCAAGTCCTGGCCCATTGAAGAAGGGCCTGGCACCCCCAAGCTCTGCCTCGACCTCGGCGCCGGACGCGCTCCGCTCACCCCCCAGGACGAAGCCGCCATCCGGCGCGTCCGCCAGCTCGGCATCACCCACGTCCTCAGCGGCGGCGCCCGCATCCCGTGGGACGAAAAGGCACTGCGTGAACGCATCCAACGCCTCAAGGACCACGGCCTGACGCTCTCCAACCTGATGATCGGCGGCTTCCCCAACACTCTCTACGGCCGCCCCGGCCGCGACGAGGAGATCGACAAGGTCATGCAGTCCGTCCGCGCCGCCGGCCGCGCCGGCCTCCCCGTCATCGAGTACAACTTCTACGCCAACCGCCTCACCGAGGGCTACTACGAAGAGCCCGGACGCGGCGGCGCCGGCATGACCGCCTACTCCTACGACAAAGCCAAGGACCTCCCGCCGCTGCCCGGCGCCGGCACCCACACGCTCGACCAGATGTGGAGCAACATCACCTACTTCCTCAAGGCCGTCGTGCCCGAAGCCGAAAAGGCCGGCGTCCGCCTCGCCCTCCACCCCAACGACCCGCCCGTCCCTCTCAGCCGCGGCTCTCAGCAGATCATGGCCACCCTCGCCGGCTGGAAGCGCCTCATCGAAATCGTCCCCAGCGAATCCAACGGCATCACCTACGATTGCGGCGTCACCCGCGAACTCGGCGAGGACCCTGTCGAGGTCTGCCGCTACTTCGCCTCCCGCCGCCGCATCAACCACGTCCACTTCCGCAACGTCCGCGTCCGCACGCCCTACGTCGATTACACCGAGGTCTTTCCCGACGAGGGCCAGGTGGATATGTTCGCCGTCATGCGGGAACTCGTCCGCCAGCGCTACACCGGCATCATCTACCCCGAGCACCCGCGCGCCCTCGACGCCGACCGCGAAAGCCCCAACTTCAAGGTCTTCTACCCCGGCGGCGGCAGCTACACCGGCTTCACCTACAACGTCGCCTACGCCCGCGCCATGCTGCAGGCCGCGCTCGCCACGGCGTAG
>DAHVTI010000592.1 GCA_027324255.1 Bryobacterales bacterium
CCGGCTCAGCGCCGAAACCACTTCCACCTCAATCAACCGCGGCGCCAGCAGCGGATCCACTCCCGCCAGGTACTCCTTCGCCGCCTCGTGCTTGTCCTCATCCAGGAACCACTTCACCGCCACGCTCGCGTCGATGACGTACATCAGTGGCGCTCCAACTCTTCCCGCCCCGCCCGGATCACCGCCGTACTGTCGCTCAACGTCCCGCACTTCCGCCGCGACTCCTCGGTCAGTTCCACCGAGAGCCCGTGAAGGCGTTTCCGCGTCTGCTCGTAGGAGTCGCTCATCATCCCCCGCAGCCGTTCCTCCAGGCTCACCCCGTCGGCCTCGGCGCGCCGCTTGTGCCACTCCACCAGCCAGTCAGGCAGGTTTCTGATTTTGACGTCAGCCATGGATTCCAGCTCCTGACCCCAACTTAGCGTTCTTGCACCTTGGGGTCAATGCCTCGGAATCTACCGCACCCGCCCCAATCCCTGCAGCCGCCGCA
Source organism: Bryobacterales bacterium (assembly GCA_027324255.1). GTDB lineage: Bacteria > Acidobacteriota > Terriglobia > Bryobacterales > Bryobacteraceae > Paludibaculum. The sequence continues at coordinate 488 of DAHVTI010000592.1, forward strand.
TCAGGTACTCCACGAACACCCGGTACGGATTGAAGCCCACCACCGCCTCCGCGTTCGCCACGAAGTTCGACAGCGCGTTCAAATCGTAAAACACCGGCTCCCCCGTCCTGTGGTCGACGATGTACTCCACCCCGCACACGTCCAGCCCGCCCCGCCGCGCCGCCGCAACGGCCGTCACCGCCGCCTCCGCGTCCGGCTCCACCCGCGTGAACACCGGCTTTGCCGCCGATTCGCACACGTCCGCCGGGCACAGGTTGTACCCCGTCCCGTCCCTCTGGATCCGCACGCAGTACAGCACCTGTCCGTCCAGCACCTCCACCCGGTAGCACGCCCCGTCCCGCGATGGAATGTGCTCCTGCACCAGCGCCGTGTGGTCGCACCCGAACTCGAGCGTCTCCGCCTTCGCCTCCAACTCCCGCGCCGAATCGAACCGCTGGATCCCGCTCCCCGCCCCGCCGCAGTTCGGCTTCACCAGCACCGGAAACGCCATCCCCTCCGCCGCCTTCGCCGCCAGCGGCGCGGAGTTGATCACCTTCGTCCGCGGCACCCGCGCCCCCACCTTCCGGAACAGCTCCATCTGCCGAACTTTGCTCACTTCGTAGTCGTACGCCTGCGCCCCGTTCACCACCGCCACCTTGCGCGCCTCCAGCACCGCCAGCAGGTCCCGCACCGCGAACTGAGCGTGCCCGTGCCCCCGCCACGCCGCCGACGGGCTCATCCGGTTCAGCACCAGCTCCGGATACTCGCCTTCCTCCAGGTCGTACGACAGCGCCTCCGCCCGCCACTCTTCGTACCCCACGCCCGCCTTCCGCAGCTCTTCAAACAGCGGTTTGAACCAGTGCGGGTGTTCGTACAATATCGCCAGTCGCGCCAAGGTGCTCAGTTCCAGTCTTCCGGCTTGCCGCCGTCCGGCAGCAACTCCCCTTTGTCAATGTACCGGATCTTCGTCGCGTAATGCGCCGCGTGCGGGTCGTGCGTCACCATCACGATCGTCTTGCCGTACTCTTTGTTCAGCCGCCCCAGCAGCGTCAGCACCTCCTGCGCCGACTTCGCGTCCAGGTTCCCCGTCGGCTCGTCGCACAGCAGCAAATCCGGATCCGTGACAATCGCCCGCGCAATCGCCACCCGCTGCTCCTGCCCGCCCGAAAGCTGCCGCGGGTAATGCCCCATCCTGTCTTCCAGCCCCACCAGTTTCAGCGCCGTCGCCGCGTGCTGCACCCGCTCGCCCCGCTTCAAATGCGTCAGCTTCAATGGCAGCTCCACGTTCTCCAGCGCCGTCAGCACCGGAATCAGGTTGAAGCTCTGGAATACGAACCCCACGTGCCGGTTCCGCCACTTCGCAATCTCGGAGTCCGACAGCCCGTTCAGCTTGAACCCCATCACCTCCAGCTCCCCCCGCGTCGGCCGGTCCATCGCCGCCACCAGGTGCAGCAGCGTCGACTTGCCCGACCCCGACGGCCCCATCAGCTCCACGAACTCCCCGCGCTGCACCTCCATCTCCGCGTCCTTCAGCGCCACCACGTGGAATTCATCGCGCACGAACTCCTTCGTCAGCCCGTGCGTCCGGATCACCGTTTCGCTCATCGCTGCTTCACCTGCACTTTCATGCCGTCCTTCAATTCCGCCGGAGGATTCACCACCAGGTCCTCGCCCCCTATCAGCCCGTCTTCCACCCGCAGCCCCTGCGGCGTGTTTCCGCTCGTCTTAATCGTCCGCTCCATCACCTTGCCGCCCACCACGATGTACACCCGGTCGTTCTTCACCACCGCCGCCGGCACGAACACCACCGGCTTGCCCGCCGCCGCCGCGCCCGCCTTTTCATCCGACAGGAACGCCACCGACGCGTTCATCTCCGGCCGCAGGTACTCGTCCGGGTCCAGCACTCTCACCTTCACCTGCACCGTCGCCTTCTGCCGGTTCGCCTCCGGCGATATTTCATCGATCACGCCGTCCCACTTTTTGTCCGGATACGCGTCCACCGTAATCACGCCTTTTTGTTTCGGGCCCAGCTTGCTGAAGTCGTTCTGCGAGATGTCCAGCTCCACCCTCAAATCGTTCAGGTCCGCCAGCGTGACGACGTATCCCTTCGCGCCCCGCTCGCCCACGAAGCTCGTCGTGACGAACTCCCCCCGCTCCACGCCCCGCTCCAGAATCGTCCCCGTCACCGGAGCCTGGATCAGCGTGTTCGCCAGTTGCGTCTCGGCAAACGCCACCATCCCCCGCGCCTGCTCCACCTGCCCCCGCATCGCCGCAATCACTTCCTTGCGCGGCCCGATCCGCACCAGCTCATACGTCTTCTCCAGCGACCTCACCCGCGCCACCGCCGCGTCGTACCGCGCCTGCGCGTCGTCCAGGCTCGACTTCGCCAGCACCTTGTCCGCCGCCAGTTGCCGCGCCCTGTCCAACTGCACCTTCGCGTTCTCCAGATCCGCCCGCGCCTGCTCCACGTTCGCCTTCGCCGCCGCCACCTCCTCCGGCCTCGACCCCGCCTCCAGCTCCTGGAGCCGCGCCTCCAGCGTCATCAACTGCCCCCGCGCCTGCTGCATCTGGGCCTTGTATTCGTCGTCCTCCAGCCGCACAATCACCTGCCCGGCTTTCACCGCATCGCCTTTTTCCACCCCGATCCACGCCACCTTCCCCACCACCTTCGACGCCACCTGGATCTTGTGCGCCGCTATCACGTACCCCGTCGCGTTCAGCACCACCGCCCGGCCCCCAGCCCCCACCGTCTGCTGCGCCTGCGCCCGCACCGTCGTCACCTCCAGCGCTGCCGTCAGCTTCTTGTACGCCGTCGCCCCGATCCCCGCCAGCACGAACAGCGCCACGCCGATCAGGATCCACTTCGACGCCCACCCCGAGCTGCGCCGCTCCCCGTCGCCGCTGCGGTCGATCCGCAGGCCCTTCAGTTCTTGATCCATGCTCCTCCTCGCAACCTCAGATCTGCCGCAGCGCCGTCAGAATCTGTTTCCGCGCCGCGCTGAATGCCGGCAGCAGCCCGCCGAACGCCCCCATGAACAGCGCGAACGTCATGCCCCTCATCATCGCGTCCCCAGACACCTTCAACTGAAACGCCGTCTCCGCGAACGTCACGTTCGACCCGATCCCCGTCGTCAGCCCGTTCAGCGGCAGCACCATCACGATCCCCAGCACACCCCCCAGCACCGACAGCATCAGCGACTCCGCCAGGAAACTCAGCAGAATGCTCCGCCGCGAAAACCCCAGCACCCGCAGCGTCCCGATCTCCTTCGAGCGCCGCGCCACCGCCGCGTACATCGTATTCATCGCCGCAAAGCACGACCCCACCGCCATGATCAGCGCCACGAACGTCCCCAGGTATCTCACCAGATCGCCCGACGACGTCTGCTGCGCGTAGTAGTCTTTCTCCGGACGCGCCTGCACGTTCAGCCGCGTGTCGTAGCTCAAATCGTTGATCAGCGCCTGGTGCGCCACTTCGTCCACCGCCCGCACCAGCGCCGAGCTCAGCACCTCTTCCCTCTCGAAATCGCTCGCCGCCTGGTTCAGGTCCGTCATGATCTCCGAATTCCGCGCCGGCTGATCACTCTTGTACACGCCGACGACGTCCCACTCCCCTCGCCCGAACTTCAGCTTCTTCCCGATCTGCGCGTCCGGATACCGCTTCGCGATCGACGACCCCACCGTCACCTCCCGCCGCCCCGGCGTGAACCACCGCCCCGCTTCCAGTTGTGTGTCTTCCCGCACCTCCAGCCCTACCGGCGTCACCCCCCGCACCGAAATATTCGACCCGTCCGGAAACTCACTGCTCACCAGGCTGATCACCGTCACCATCTCCAGCGACGCCAGAGGCTCGCCCTTGGCGTCCCGCGCGATCCCCGGCTTGAACTTCAAATCGTTGAACACCCGCCGCTCGAAGTTCGAGCTCAGCTCCGAATCCGAGCCCTTCCTCGTAATCAGGATGTTCAGCGGATGCCCCGACGCCTCGAACGCCAGCCGCAGCCCGTCCACCAGCGCGAACGCCGCCACCAGCACCGCCACCGTCAGCGCGATGCCCAGCGCCGTCATCGCCGTGGTCGTCTTCCTCACGACGAGGTTTCTCAGGTTGTAGGAAAGCGGGATTGCCATGGCCTTAGTCCGTAAACCGCAATGCGTCGATTATGTTTTCCCGCGACGCGCTCCACGCCGGCACAATTGCGCTCAGTACACCAATCAGCATAGAGATCCCCACCAGCGCCGCGAACACCGGCCCTTCGATTGTCAGCGTCTTGGTCTGCTGCAGAATCGCCGGCCCCTGCCGGATCGCCGCGCACAGCCCCTGCGCGATCAGCACCCCCAGCGCCCCGCCCACCAGCGAGATCAGCGCGCTCTCGGCCAGAATCAGCCACAGAATCGTGCTCTTCTGGAACCCCAGCGTCCGCAGCACGCCCACTTCCCGCACCCGCTCCCGCACGCTCATGGCCATGGTATTGGCGCTGATCAACAGGATCGTGAACGTCACTGCCCCGCAGATGCTCATCAGGATCACTTTGATGTTCCCCAGAAACGACAGGAACGACAGCCCGAACGCGTACTCGCTCTCCGTCTTCGTCGGGGCGGTGGAATTCGCGAACATCTCGTCCACCGTCCGGCAAATCGAAGGTACATCCTCCGGCGTCTTCGCCAGAATCGTGAACGTCCCCGCCGAAAGCCGCGACGAATTCCGCAGCGCGTTCTCCAGGTACTTGAAGTTGAACCACAGCGAATCATCGTCGAAATCCGACGACGTGTAGATCCCCCGCACCGTCAAGTCCAGATCGAAGGGAAAAATGTCGCCCTTGATCAGGATCTTGTCCCCCACCTTGAACCCGTGCCGCTCCGCCAGCGCCTTGTTCACCACGCACCCCGCCGGGTCCTGAATGAACGCCTTCTTCTGCTCGTCCGGCAGTTGGTAGTCCTGGTAAACCTTGAACAGCTTGTCCGCCTCCACCCCCAGCCGCGCGAAGAAGTTCCGCTGGTCCCGCGAGTCTTTGTAAACCCCGCCAAACCACTGCCACACCATCACTTCCTCGACGCCCGGCACTTGCGCGATCTTCTCCCGGTAGTACAGCGGCATCGGAAACACGATCGATACCTTGTGCCGCACCACCACGCGCCTCGCCTGCGCCTTCGCCGGCTGTCCGCCGATGAACAGCGCGTAGTACAGCGCCATCATCACCCCCAGCAGGCACAGCGAAATCGCCAGGCTCGCGATCGTCAGCACGCTGCGCCGGCGGTTGCGCAGGCAGTTCTTCACAATCAGCGGCAGGTATTTCATGGGACACTCTCATTCTAGAGCCGCGCGCCCGTCCCGCGGCGCCACCCATGCAGCCTCCGTCCCTCATCTCCGATCCCTCCGACGAACGTTGGATGCGCGAAGCCCTCACCCTCGCCCGCCAGGCCGGAGCCGCCGGCGAAGTCCCCGTCGGCGCCGTCATCGTCTTCGACGACCGCATCATCGGCGCCGCCTTCAATCAGCCCGTCTCTTCCGGCGATCCCACCGCCCACGCCGAAATCCTCGCCCTCCGCCAGGCCGCCGCCGCTCTCGCCAACTACCGCCTCGAAGACACTACCCTCTATTCCACCCTCGAGCCCTGCGTCATGTGCGCCGGCGCCCTCGTCCACGCCCGCGTCCGCCGCCTCGTCTTCGGCGCCCGCGACCTCCGCTTCGGCGGCGTCCGCTCCAAGTTTCGCCTCTGCGACAGCGACATCCTCAATCACCGCTGCGACATCACCGAAGGCGTCCTCGCCGCCGACTGCGTGCAGCTCCTCGAAGATTTCTTCCGCGCCCGCCGCTGATCAAATCACTTTCCGCAGCCCCTCCCACCGCACCGTCCACCCCTGCTTCGGGAACCCCGGCGCGTCGCCGTCCGAGCCTTCCCATCCCGCCGCCATCAGCGCCACCGCCGTCAGCAGCCCGCCGTTGCCCGGCAGGTACAGGTGCAGCCCCGGCCGCTGGTAGTTGTGTCCGTTCGGCAGATACCGGTTCTTCGGCGTGTCCAGCAGCAGCGCGTCCACCGCCGTCTCCCGCTCGCCCAGCCGCGCCGCCGTCATCGCCGTCATCGGGTAGTCCCAGCCCCACGTATCCGGCCACTTCCACTCCGCCATCACTTTCTTCAATGTGCGCCGCATGGTCTCCCCATCGACGCCCTCACCCGGCAGCACGCCCAGCGCCGCCAGCATCGACGGATGGTCCCGGTTCCGCTCCGTGTACGTCTGCGGGCAGTTCTCGTGCGCCAGGTACACGCCGTCCTTCACCGGCAGCTTCGGCAGCTTCGCGATGACATCGTCCCACTTCGCCTCGCGCTTCAGCCCCAGCGCCTCCCGCCACCTCTGCGCCGTCTTCAATCCCCAACGCCAGTACTCGATCTCGTACGTGGGGTTCCAGGTCTCCCGCGGCGGATGGTTCTCCTGCGCCGGAATCACCGGCGGCCCCAAAACGTATTCGCCGCGTTTTGTATCGAGCCACGCGAACGACGCCATGAACTCCGCGCTCTCCTGCACCACGTCCCGGTACCGCTTCCAACTCCCGCCCCGCCCGAACTTCCGGCACAGCTCCGCGTAGTAGATCGGATGCGGCTGCTGCCAGATCAGCAGCGGCCCGATCGGCGACGGGCTGTCCCGCCCCGTCCCGTCCGTCATCTTCGGCCACCGCGCCCCCGTGTAGCCCTGGTACTTCGCCCACGCCCGCGCCCGCGGCAGGATGCTCTCGTAGTAGCCCAGGCTCCGCTCCAGCATCGGCAGCCTGTTCCAATAGGCGAAGTGCACCGCGTGCCACCAGTGCATCTCCAGGTGGAACTTCCCGTACCAGCTATTGCACGTCAGCCCCGTCTCCTGCGGCGGCAGCGTGCCCGCGCACTGCACCGCCGTCAGGTACTGCGACAGCACCATCCGCCGCTCCATCTCCTTCCACCTTGGATCCGCGCTCCCCTCCAGCTCCACCGCCCCGCCCCGCGTCCAGAACCCGCGCCAGTGCGCCGCGCTGGCTTTCAACACCTCCGGCGCCCGCGGCGCTTTCCCGGAATCGCCCGCCTTCCTGAAGTGGCACGTGAACTCGAGCCGCCGCGCCCCCACCCCCGGCTTCAACACGAACCGGTGCGCCCCCTCCTGCTCCAGCCGCGCCTCCCCTTCCCACGTCACCTCCGCCTCGTACCGCGTCCCGTCCATCTCCCGCCCTAAAACATTTCCTCTCCGCGTCGTTTTATGCTTCCCCTCGCTCTTCCAGTCCGACCCGTCCACCCCCGGTGACCCGTACGGAAACTCGATCACCACCTCCAGCCGCCCCGCCCCCAGCAGCTCCGACTCCACCGCCACCCCCATCGCGTCCCGCGCCGGATCGCACGCCGTCTCCACCCGCACCCCGCCCCCGCCCGCCTCGAACCTGCTGCGCAGCACCCCCGACCACAAATCCAGCGTCTGCTCGATCCCCGCCAGCTCCCCGGCCTCCACCGCCCCGCCGTCTTGCTTCCGAATCCGGAACCCCACCCGCCCCAGGTTCAGCCGGTGCGGGTTCTCCCGCAGCCAGTTGAACAGCGCCCGCTGTCCTTCGGAACCCGTCGGATACCCCACCATCCGCCCGTGCGCATCGAACTCCGTCATCCGGAAGTCTTCCGCCTTCACCCCCGCCGGCGCCGGCACGCTGTGCCACCCCCACTGCGACTGCGTGCACAGCGGTATCCCCTTCGCATAGCTCTCCGGAAGCGTCTGCAGCCCCGTCACGTCCGCCGTGAACGCGAACTCCCCGTTGCCCACCGTCAGCGGCGCCATCGCGTCGATCGACGTCAGCCGTGGATTGTGGCGCCTCACCAGCGCCTCCCGCCCAATCTTGCCGCCCGCCGCGCTCGCCGCACCCAGCGCCGCCGGCGCCGTCAGAATCTCTCTTCTCGTGATCTCCACGCCCGCATTCTATCCCCACCGGCACCCCGCCACGCGGGGCGCGCGCTTCACTCGCGCGCGCCCCGCGCGGCCCGCTCGCTCTACGCAGCCTTCTTCACCGGCACTCTCAACCGCGCGTGCAGCGACCCCGGCCTGATCCGCACCACCTTCTTCGGCTCCGGCCAGTCGTTCTCCGTCCGCCCCGCAAAGTACTCGTCCAGCGGGTACAGCGAGTACGGATGCAGCTCCCGGTATACCTGCCCCAGCAGCCCTTCAATCCGGTACAGCTCGTGGAAGAACGTGCCCCGGTCCATCCCCAGTTGCCGCGAGCACAGCCGCCAGTCCGCGCCCAACAGAAAATGCGCGCTAAACAGCTTCCACTCGTCTGCCGTCAGGCTCCGCTTCGTCACCAGGTAGAAGTCCGCCATGTACTCCTCGTCCTTGCGGCTCCACGTCACGCGCCCGCAGCCCTTCGGCCCGCAGTCCAGCGTCACCCGGCTCAGCGTCTTCTCTTTCTCCACACACTGCCGGAACCGCGCGTAGCAGGCGCGGAAAATCGCGCGGAACACGCACCCGCACGGCGCGTTGCCCCCGCCTCGGGTCGCCTTCAGTCCCATGCCGCGGCAGATTGCGCACTTCACCGCCGCTAGTCCTAATGTCTCGGATCGGGTCCACTCCATTTTGCTTGATTCCTTTTCTCCTGGGGCTGCCGGCCTCACACCGGACGCCCTCTTGTTATGTGTTTACAGTCCATCCTGCCGCCAAAACCGTCAATCCGCTAACCCGCCCCCCGCTCGCCGCGTCTTCATCAGCCCCCCCTGACCATCCACGCAAGCCGCTGAAAAGGAAAACTTTGTAAGCAGTTTCACCGTCGAGTTAAAGTTAATTAATTGTGGAAAATATGTTGAAAAGTGACAGTACTAGTACTAACCTATTTCCAGGAGGAATCACTTGCTCCCCTCCGCCCCCTTCACGTTCGAACTCCTCCGCCGCCGCCTCCTCCAGGCCGCCTCCCAGCGCGTCTGCAACGGCGATTTCACCGAACGCGGCCTCGCCCGCCTCATCGACGTCTCCCAACCCCACCTCCACAACATCCTCAAAGGCCGCAAATCCCTCTCCCCCGAAATCGGCGACGCCCTCCTCCTGGGCCTCTCCCTCTCCCTCCTCGACCTCCTCACCCCCGCGGAGCTCGGCCTCGCCCTCCTCGACCACCAGCCCGCCCCCTCCTTCTCCCGCCTCGTCCCCGTCCTAAATGGCCGCCTCGGCCCCGACGACCCTTTCCCCGACTGGCGCTCCATCTCCCAGTGGTTCCGCGCCTCCTCATCCCTCCTCACCCACGCCCGCCGCCCCGCCCTCGTCGAATGCGCCCCCGATCCCGAAAATACCCTCTTCCCCCCCCCCTCCTTCGCCCTCCTCGACCACGACGACTCCGCCCGCCTCCACGCCTCCCCCTCCTCCTGGTTCGCCCTCCGCTGGCGCGGCGCC
>DAHVTI010000036.1 GCA_027324255.1 Bryobacterales bacterium
CGCCATCGCCCTCGTCTCGCTGGCCGGCATCAGCGAGCGCCGCATCGACCGCCTCGTCAACCCCATGCTCAACGAAGGCCTGCCCGCCTTCCTCGCCACGCACCCCGGCCTCGAATCCGGCTTCATGATGCTGCAGGTGACTGCCGCCTCGCTCGTCGCCGAATGCCGCGTGCTGGCCGCCCCCGCCTCCACCGGTTCCATCACCACCAGCGGCAACAAGGAAGACTACGTGAGCATGGGCATGACCTCCGCACTCAAGCTCCGCCAGGCCGTGGAATTGGTCCGCACCGTGCTCGCCATTGAGCTGATGACCGCCTCCCAGGCGCTCGAATTCCTGAAGCCGCTGAAGACCAGCCCGGCGCTCGAAGCCGTGCGCCAACTGCTGGCCGGCGCGAGCCCCGTGCGGCAGGACGACCAGCCCTTCTCCGCTTCCATCGAGGCCGTCGCCCAACTGCTGGCCGGCTGGCGCGGACTCTCTGGTCCGTGGCGGGATACGCCGTAAACTCACGCCGTGGCAAACACGAAATAGCGCGTCACCCTTCGAAAGCCCAGCTTGCGGTACAGTTCCAACCCGGAGGGCGAGGACTGCAGCACCAACGGCCCCGCCGCGCCCTTCCTGCGCTGGTCCGCCACCGCATGCCGCATCACCGCCTCGGCGTAGCCGCGGCCGCGCCACGCCGGCAGCGTGGCCACCGAATAGATGCCCACCGCGCCGGCCTCGTGGATCACGGCCGCGCTCGTCACCGCCTGCCCGTCGCGGTACCCCAGCCAGATGTCGACCGGCGCCGTCCACGGATCCCCGTGCTCGTACACCACCGCCGCAACGGATGCCGGAATGTGGAAGCACGCCGTCACCAGGTGCGAGAAGCTCGCGCGCATTTCCCCGGCCGTCACTAGCCGGTACTCCAGCTCCGGCAGAGCACGGCGCGGCGCGGGGAACTCCTCCGTCTCCATCCCCGGCGATTCGGCGATGCAGTGCAGACCGTGCGCTTCGCAGATCCTCATCAGCCGCCGCGACGTCTGCGGCCCCAGCAGGTGCTCGCACACCCACACGGACCACTCGCGGTTCCGCCGCCCGTAGTGCTCGCCCGCCGCCTCCAGCCGCCGGTCCAGCTCGCACACGGCCGGATGGAACGGGTCGTCCACCGGCGAATCGAGCAGCGCGATGTTGAACACGGAGAAGGCCACGCGCGACGTGATCAGCCGCAGGCCGGGCCGCCGCTCCACCGGCCCGTAGAAGGCCAGCGAAGCGGCCAGGTTCGCGGCATTGCGCTCCCAGGGCCTCATAACAGGCTCAGCGGATCCACATCCACCACCAGCGCCGTAGCCGGCCACTTGCTTTCCAGCGCGTGGCGCCGCAACCCGTTCAGCAGCGCGTTCAGCTTCGGCCGCGACAGCGCCTTCACCAGCGTCTGGTAGCGGTACTCGTTCTTCAGCCGCGGCACCGGCGCCTCGGCCGGGCCCAGCACCTTGATGCCTTCGCCGGGCTCCCGCAGCAGGTTCGCGATCTCCCCGCTCAGCTTCAGCGCGTCCTCCTGCTTCTCGGCCCGCACCACCACGTTCGCCATGGCGCAGAACGGCGGGTAGCGCATCAGGCGCCGGAACTGCAGCTCTTTCTCGTAAAACATCGCGTAGTCCTGCAGCGCCGCGCAGCGGATGGCGTAGTGGTCCGGGTTGATGGTCTGCAGCAGCACCGTGCCCGGCAGGTGATGCCGCCCGGCGCGCCCCGCCACCTGCGTCAGCAGTTGGAATGTGCGCTCCGCCGCGCGGAAGTCCGGCATGCCCAGCCCGATGTCGGCGTTGATAACGCCCACCAGCGTCACGTTCGGAATGTCGTGGCCCTTCGCGATCATCTGCGTTCCGACGAGGATATCGAAGTTTCCCTCCCGAAATCCGCCCAGGATCTGCTCGTACTGGTTCTTGCCCGATGCCGTGTCGCGGTCCAGCCGCGCGATGCGCGCCGTGGGAAAGCTACGGTGCAGCTCGTCTTCCACCTTCTCGCTGCCGGAGCCGAGAAAGTGGATGTGGTCCGAGCCGCACTTCGGGCATGCCTGCGGCACGCGCTGCGCGAAGTTGCAGTAGTGGCACAGTAGCCGGTTGTCGCGGCGGTGGAACGTCAGCCCGATGGAGCAGTTGGCGCACTCGATCCGCTCCCCGCACGCCCGGCACGCCACCGACGCCGAAAACCCCCGGCGGTTCATCAGCAGCACCGTCTGCTCGCCCGCTTCCAGCTTGGCCTGCACCGCCTCCACCAGCTTGCGCGAAAACAGCGCGTTGCGCCGCGTCTCCAGGAACTCCTCCCGCATGTCCACAATCTCCACCGCCGGCAGCGGCCGCTCCGCGATGCGCGCCGGCAGCTCCAGCAGGCGCGACTTGCCGCGCTCCACGTTGTAGCGCGATTCCAGCGACGGCGTGGCCGACCCCAGCACCGCCACCGCCCCCGCTTCCCGCGCCCGCAGTATCGCCACGTCCCGTCCGTTGTAGCGCGGCGCTTCTTCCTGCTTGTAGCTCCCGTCGTGCTCTTCATCGACGATGATCAGCCCCAGGTCGCGCACCGGCGCGAACACCGCCGACCTCGTCCCCACCCCCACCCGCGCCCGCCCGTTCCGCAGCCGCCGCCACTGCTCGGCCCGCTCGCTGTCGTTGAAGGCCGAATGCAGGATGGCCACGCGGTCGCCGAAGCGTGCGTGGAACTGCCCGGCCACCGCCGGCGTCAGCGCGATCTCCGGCACCAGCAGCAGCGCGCCCTTGTCCATCGCCAACGCCGCTTCAATCGCGTTCAGGTACACCTCGGTCTTGCCCGACCCCGTCACCCCGTGCAGCAGGAACGTCTGGTAGCTCCGCGCCTCCAGCGCCGCCCGAATCTCGTCGAACGCCTTCTGCTGCGATTCGCTCATCTCGTGCCGCGGCCGCGCCCACGCCGCATCGGCCGCCAGCGGCTCCGGCGTCAGCGCCAGCAGGTTGCGCCGCGCCAGTGCCCGCGCCGCCTGCGACGCCCCCTTCACCGCCGCTTCCAGCTCTTCCAGGTTGTGCTCGCCCGGATGCAGTTCGAGATACGAGACCAGCTCGCGCTCCGCCTTCGTCAGCTTCACGCCCGCCGGCCGCCCCGCGAACTTCGCCCGCAGCCGCGCCGCCGGCGCGCGCAGCGGGTCGCGCTCCGCCAGGTTCTGCTCCAGTTCCAGCAGGCCCTTCTTCGCCAGAGACTGTATGATCTTCTTCGCTCCCTCCACCTTCCGCTCCAGCGTCGCCTCCGACAATGGCCGCTGCTCCAGCGCGCGCAGCAGTTCCACCGCCGGCTCGTGCGACGCTTCCCCTATCAGCAACTGCCGCGTCACGTCCAGCCCCTTCTGCGTCAGCCCCCACACGCGCGTCCGCCGCACTTCCCCCGCCAGCGGCGCCATCGTCCGCAGCACTTCTCCCAGCGGCGCGCAATAATACTCGGCCACCCACCGCCCCAGCCCCAGCAGCGCCGGCTCGAACACCGGCTCGGCATCCAGCAGGCGCAGCGCCTCCCGCACGCCCATCCCGGGCGGCGTGTTGTGCGCGGCCAGCACCACCCCGGTGAGCTTCCGCGCCCCGAAAGGCACAATCACCCGGCAGCCCGGCTTCACCCGGTGGCGCAGCGTCTCCGGCAGGCTGTACGTGAACGGCCTATCCAAAGGTACAGGCAGGCTGACGTCGATGTAGCGAAAATTCTCTTCCACGCGGTAACCTTTCCCGCCCGCTTCTACGCTTCTGAGCAAGCAGGAGTCCAACCATGAAAATCCTATTCTCCATTCTCGTCGCTTTCACCCTGCTTGCCGGGCTCGCCTTTGGCGCCGCCATCGACGGCAAGTGGGTGTCGGAGCGGAAGATGAACCGCAACGGCGAAGAAGTGACCATTACCCAGACTTTCGACCTCAAATCGGACGGCGCCAAGCTGACCGGAACCGTCTCCATGTCTTTCGGCACCATGGAGCCTCGGACCGCCGAGATCAAGGACGGCAAGCTGGAAGGCAACAAGTTCACCTTCAAGACCGTCATGTCCACCCCCAACGGCGAGTTCACCTCCGTCTACGAAGGCACCGTCGAAGGCGACACGCTGAAGGGCACCACGATGCGCGAAGGAGGCCAGGGTCAGCCCCGCCCCTTCGAAGCGAAAAAGAAATAGTCCGGCATGGCCGGAGGAGAGGGGCGGGCGCGTTGCATCCTGACGCGCCCGCCCTTTTTTTGCGCCCAAACGGATATGATGCGAGTTGAAAACCTGAGGAGTAGACCCGAATGACCTTCATCCCCGAACCAGGCCGCCGCGGTTTCCTCGGCCTTGCCGCCGGCGCCGTCATGGCCCGCCCCCTGACCGAAAAAGAGAAGCTCGCCCGCATCGCCTCCAACACCTGGCCCATGCGCACGCTCTTCAAAACCCGCTCCACCCGCACCAGCCCGCAGGCCGAAGCGTTTAGGAAGAAGTACGGCGAGATCACCATGCTCGACTTCCCGCGCTTCACGAAGGAGATCTTCCCCGGCGTCGCCAAAATGGACCTCTGGTCCTCCCTCTTCGGCGACTTCTCCGACGAGAGCATGTACGCCAAATCCGCGTTCACCTTCAACGGGCAGACCCGCACCATGATGGCGTTCGACCCCTCCACCGCCTCCGGCAAAAAGTGGCTCGACCAGCTTGCCGGCATCAGCGCCAGGACCGGCGTCCAGTGCCACCACATCTCCAACAACGCCCCCCGCGATCTCTGCGAACTGGACGAGGACAAGCGCCGCGCCGGCGTCGAAGTGGCTAAAAAGTGGCTCACCGGCACCGCCGCCCTCGGCGCCAAAACCATGCGCGTCAACTCCGGCGGACCCCGCATCGCCCCCAACGCCGCCGCCACCCGCGACTACCCCCGCAACGACGAAATCGTCAAATACCTCGACCGCGCCATCCAGTCCTTCAGGGAGCTCGCCGACTTCGGCGGAAAGGCCGGCGTCAAAATCACCCTCGAAAACCACTGGGGCCTCACCGCCAACCCCATGAACATCCGCATTATCATCGAGGAGGTCAACCACCCCTTCTGCGAGGCCAGCCCCGACTTCTGCAACTGGGAGCACGAGTACATGCTCTACCACGGCCTCATGGCCCTCGCCCCTTACACCAGGACCACCGTCCACGCCAAGTATTGGAACCGCTGGAAGGAAGTGGACGTGCAGCGCTGCGTGCGCATCCTCGAAAAAGCGGGCTACCAGGGCGTCTACGCCCTCGAATACGAGGACGGCCCGTGGGACGGCGTGGACGGAGCCCGCTACCTCTACAAGGAAGTCATGGCGGCGCTGTAGCGCCCGCGCCGCCATCCTGCATAGCGGCCCGGCCTACGACTGCGGCATGGCCAGCGCCGGATGCATGTCCACCGGATTGTGGATCGCCGGCAGCGTCCGCAGGTACGCGTAGATCGCCCTCAGGTCCTCTTCCGTCATCTGCGAAAAGCCGTACCACGGCATCAGCGTGAAGTTCGCCTGCGCGGTGCGGGGCGCGTTTTCGTACGTCAGGTTCGCGTAACCCTTGAACTTCGCCACGAACCGCTCCTCGCTCCACTTGCCGATGCCCGTCTCTTCGTCGGGCGTGATGTTGGCGCTGCGCACCAGAAAGCTGCCGACCGGGAATTCGTGCCCGCCGGCATACTCCAGGCCCTTCACCGGCTCACCCTTCTCCATCTGCGTGTGGCACCCTATGCAGTCCCCCATGCGCACCAGGTACTCGCCGTATTTCACCTTGTCCATCCGGTCCGGCGCGCCGACCTTCGCCGTCACCGGCTTCGGCGCGAACTTGATCAGGTACTTCACCGGGAAATCCAGCTCCGTCCGCGGCAGCGCGTGCTTCACCGGCGGCAATGTGTTGATATAGGCCACCAGCGAGTACACGTCCTCATCGCTCATCGCCGCAAAGTGCTGGTACGGCATGAACGGGAACAGCGCCCGTCCGTCCTTCGATACACCCTCGCGAATCGCCCGGATCTTCTCGCCGTCCGACCATTGCCCCAGCCCCGTCTCCAGGTCCGGCGTGATGTTCGGCCCCACGATCTTCCCCGGGAATCCCATCCCGTCGGGAAACACGAAGCCCGACCCCGTCCCCTCCGGCGTCGGCATCATGCCGAACTTCTCCGGGTTGCGCGGGCTGTGGCAGCCGCCGCAGTCGGCCACGACTTGAAACAGGTACCTCCCCCGCTCCAGCCGCTCCGCCGTCGCTTCCACTTTGACGCTCGCCGGCGCGGCCGCCTCCGGACTCTTCAGCACCAGGAAGGCGTAGGCGCCCCCCGCGGCCAGCACCAGTAAACACAGGACACTCAATATCAGTTTCTTCACGTGGTAAGTTCTCCCCTCTGTGGGTTACGTGAATATACTACGTCCACGTAGAGATTGCCGTTCGGAGAAAGCCCGGAAAATTTACTTAAACGATTTCACCCACCCGGTGCAGCTTCATCATGTTCGTCGTGCCCGGCCGCCCGATCGGCTGCCCCGCCACGAACACCACGCTGTCGCGCGGCTTCACAAACCCCTTCTCCAGCAGCACCCGGTCCATCTGCGCCATCATCTCGTCCGTCGACGCCATCTGCGGCGCGATGATCGGCGTGATGCCGTAAACCACCGACAACGACCGCGCCGCCTGCAGCGACGGCGTGAACGTGAAGATCGGCACCGGCGGCCGGAACCGCGCCACCAGCCGCGCCGACGTCCCCGACGCCGAAAACACCACGATGGCCTGCGCCCCCGCCAGCCGCGCCGCCTGGTAGGCCGCATCGGCCACAATCTCGGCGTGCGTCACGTAGTCCCGGTTCGGCAGCTCCCGGAACCCCTGCTTGCGGATGGAGAGCTCGGCCTGCCGCGCCGTTCTGTCCATCATCCGCACCGCCTCCACCGGGTACTTGCCCACCGACGTCTCGGCCGACAGCATCACCGCGTCCGTGCCGTCGTATATGGCGTTCGCCACGTCGCTCACCTCGGCCCGCGTCGGAAACGGGTTTTCAATCATCGACTCCAGCATCTGCGTCGCCGTGATCACGAACTTCCCCGCCCGCCTCGCCTGCTCGATGATCGACTTCTGGATGAACGGCACCTGCTCCATCGGGCACTCCACTCCCAGGTCGCCGCGCGCCACCATCACCCCGTCGGATTCCGCCAGGATGTCCTTGATGTTCTCCACCGCCTCCGGCTTCTCGATCTTGGCCACGATCGGCAGGTTCGCGCCCTTCTCTTCCAGGAACAGCCGCAGCCGCAGCACATCCGACGACCGCCGCACGAACGACAGCGCCACCAGGTCCACCCCCGCCTCGATCCCCGCCTGCAGGTTCTCCATGTCGCGCCGCGTCAGCGACGGCGTCGACAACTGCACGCCCGGCAGGTTGATGCCCTTCTTGTCGGACACCACGCCGCCCCTCACTACGCGGCAGCGCGCCTTGATGCCGTCGGCGTCCAGCACCTTCAGCTCCAGCGCCCCGTCGGCCAGCAGCACCCGGTCCCCGTCCTTCACGTCCCGCGCGAAGTCTTTGTAAGTGGTGGACGCCGCGCACTCGTCGCCCTGGATCGCCTCCGTCGTAATGACAAACTCCCCGCCCGCTTCCAGCACCGCCGAGCCGCCTTCGAAGGTCCCCAGCCGGATCTTCGGCCCCTGCAGGTCCAGCAGGATTCCCACCATGCGCCCTTCTTCCGCCGCCGCCTCGCGGATCAGGCGCACGGCCGCCGAACGGTCCTCGATGGTGCCGTGCGACGCGTTCAGGCGAAACACGTCCGCGCCCGCTTCCATCAATTGCCGGATCATCGGCGCAGAGGTAGTGGCCGGCCCCAGTGTGGCTACGATTTTGGTGTTGGTCATGTAGAGTGATCAGCGCCTTGAGTGCGCTACCATGTCTTTTTCCATTATGCCTATCCATCAGGCCGTGATTCTGGCCATTCTGCAAGGATTCACGGAATTCCTCCCCATCAGCAGCTCCGCCCACCTCGCTCTCGCCCCCTGGCTGCTCGGCTGGCAGGACCAGGGGCTCACCTTCGACATCGCCCTCCACTTCGGCACCCTCCTCGCCGTCCTGGTTTATTTCTTCCGCGACCTCGTCCAACTCACCTTCGCCGGCTTCGGCATCACCGCCGGAACTGACCCCGAGCTGCGCCAGAACGGCTCCCTCTTCTGGATGCTCGTCGCCGGCACCTTCCCCGTCGGCATCGCCGGCCTACTCCTCAAGCACGCCGCTGAAACCACCTTCCGCACCCCCTGGGTCATCGGCGCCATGCTCATCGCCGTCGGCCTCCTCATGGGCTACGCCGAGCGCGTCGCCCGCCTCCACAAGCGCGTCGCCCACGTCAGTTGGTTCGACGCCCTCGCCATCGGCGGCGCCCAGGCCCTCGCCGTCGTCCCCGGCACCTCCCGCAGCGGCATCACCATCACCGCCGGCCTCCTCCGCGGCCTCGACCGCGAATCCGCCGCCCGCTTCTCCTTCCTCCTCTCCACCCCCGCCATCGCCGCCGCCGCCCTCGACGCCTTCTACGATCTCCACAAGGCCGGCGGCATCCCCCCCGGCCAGTTCGGCGTCTTCCTCACCGGCATGGCCACCAGCGCCATCACCGGCGCCATCTGCATCGCCTTGTTCCTGCGCTTTCTTCGGACCCGCACCCTGCGTTTCTTCGTTGTTTATCGCATCGTCTTTGGTATACTGATACTCGCTCTGGCGTTTTTCCGCCGGTAAGGCGGAATGACGGCTCAACTGGTCACGCGCTTTCCGCGCCTCAAAGAGGTGACGGGAATTGTGTTGTTTCTCGCGGCGGCTGCCTACCTGCTCGCGCTTGCCTCCTATCACCCCACTGATCCTAGCTGGAACAACTCCACCGGCCTGTCTCCGGCCCTGAACAAAATCGGCACCGTGGGCTCGCACTTTGCCGACCTCAGCCTCCAGTGCTTCGGCCTCACGGCCTGGGTCCTGCCATTCCTGCTCGCCATGCTCGGCTGGACCTGGACTCGCTCCAAGAACCTCGACTCCCCCGGCGCCCGCGTCGCCGGCTACACCTTGCTCGCTCTCGCCCTCTCCGGCGGGCTCACTCTCTTCCAGGTGCCCAACCCTCAGGACACCGCCTTCGCCGTCGGCGGCGTGGCCGGCTTCCTCGTGGCAAGCACCCTCGAAGGCATCCTCAACACCGCCGGCGCCGCCATCCTGCTCGCCGTCGTCCTCGTCGTCTCCCTCTACCTGGTCTCCACCTTCTCCATCGCGCGCTTCGCTGAAGGCGCTGAAAACTGGGTCCTCGCCCACATGCCCCGCTGGCGCCGCCGCCCGCGCGCCATGCCCGCCGAAGCGGGCACCCTGCTGCGCGAGGACGGCCTCGTCGCCCAGGCCCTCGCCGAGCGCCCCGCCCGCCGCAAAGCCGCCGTGGCCGCCGCCGCCGTCAGCCCCTCCGGCCTCGCCGCCGACCTGCAGGACATGGAGGACCTCCTCCTCAACCCCGCCCCCTCCGCCCGCACCGCCACCGCCCTCGAGGACGCGCCCCCCTGGGATCCTGAAATCCCCATCCGCCCCCTCACAGACCCCTCCGAGCCCGAAATCCGCGAACTCCCCCCCGAGGAAAAACCCAAGGCCCCCAAGCACCGCGAGGAGCCGCCCCGCCCCGCGTTCTTCAGGCTCCCCCCCACCGCGCTCCTCAACGCCGTCCCCGACCGCGAAGGCTACGACAGCAACGAGCTCAAGGACATCGCCAGCCGCATCAAGCTCAAGCTCGAAGAGTTCAACGTCCTCGGCAACGTCGTCCAGATCAACCCCGGCCCCGTCGTCACCACCTTCGAGTTCAAGCCCGACGCCGGCGTCAAAATCGCCCGCATCACCACCCTCAGCGAGGACCTCTGCCTCGGCCTCCAGGCCGAATCCATCCTCATCGAGCGCATCCCCGGCAAGCCTACCGTCGGCATCGAGGTCCCCAACTCCCGCCGCGAAACCATCAGCCTCCGCCAGATCCTCGAATCCGGCGAGTTCCTCGACGCCCACTCCCGCCTCACCATCGCCATGGGCAAGGACATCAGCGGCCGCATCCGCGTCTCCGAGCTCGAAAAAATGCCGCACCTCCTCATCGCCGGCTCCACCGGCAGCGGCAAGAGCGTCATGCTCAACACCCTCATCATGTCCGCCATCTACAAGTCCACCCCGGACGAGGTGCGCATGATCATGGTGGACCCCAAGCGCGTCGAACTCGGCATCTACGACGGCATCCCCCATCTCCTCACCCCCGTCATCACCGAGCCCAAGAAGGCCGTCAACGCCCTCCGCAACGCCGTCCTCGAAATGGAGCGCCGCCTGAAGCTCCTCGCCAGCTACGGCGTCCGCAACATCGACCAGTTCAACAAGAAGATCCGCCAGCTCAACGAAAAGCCCCTGTCCCTGTTCGACAACGGCGACGCCGAGCCCGCGCCCGCCGAGCAGGAGCGGCCCCTGCCCTATATCCTCATCGTCATCGACGAGCTCGCCGACCTCATGATGCTCGAACGCGCCGGCGTCGAGGAGTCCGTCATCCGCCTCGCCCAGATGGCCCGTGCCGTCGGCATGCACCTCGTCCTCGCCACCCAGCGCCCCAGCGTCGACGTCATCACCGGCCTCATCAAGGCCAACTTCCCCGCCCGCATCAGCTTCCGCGTGGCGACCCGCGTCGACTCCCGCACCGTCCTCGACGTCATGGGCGCCGAACACCTCCTCGGCCGCGGCGACATGCTCTTCCTCCCCCCCGGCACCTCCCGCCTCCTCCGCGTCCACGGCGCCTTCGTCACCGAAAACGAGATCACCGAGGTCGTCGACTTCTGGCGCAAGCAGGCCCCGCCCGACTACGACCAGAGCTACCTCATCGCTCCTCCCTCCGCCGACGACGAAGACGCCGACGAGGACTGGGACGGCGAGGAAGACCCCCTCTACCGCGACGCCGTCCGCGTCGTCTGCGAGATGGGCAAGGCCTCCACCTCCATCCTTCAGCGCCGCCTTCGCCTCGGCTACGGCCGCGCCGCCCGCATCCTCGACAACATGCAGCGCGAAGGCATCATCGGCCCGCCCGACGGCAGCCGCCCGCGCGACGTCCTTCGCCGCCCCGACTGGCTCGACGCACCCGGCGACGACGACGATTGATTTTTGCGACGAACGCTTGAATGCCCCGGGAGCCGACTGAGCCTGGCTCCCGGGGATTTTTCTTCCCCGGCGCGCTACTTCTGCCGCGCCAGCGCGTGCTGCTTGCAGTACCGCGAGCCCTCCATCGCCGCCCGCGTGCACCGCTTCCCGCTCGACGTGATCGCCGCGCACCGCACCACCGCCGGCTTCGGGTCCGCCGGTGAATCCACCGCCGCCACCGTCGCCTTCAGCGCGTCGTACGACGCCGGCTTCGCCTGCAGCGCCCCCCGCTGCTCGCTCATCGCCCGCAGCAGCACGTCGATCTTCGTCTCCAGCGCCGTCGCCTGCGCCTTCAATGCCGCCAGCTCCTCGATCAGCGCGTTCAACCGCTCCAGCTCGGGATTCCGGGCGGCCGGCGGCTCGCCGCCCACCGCCACGCACGCCAGGCACAACAGCAGCGCAATTCTTTTCATGGCGTCTATCTAGTGCCCGCCGCCCGCCGTTCCTCTCCGTCTACCCTCGAATGGAGCCATGTTTCCGCACCGCCGCGCCTTCTGCGCCGCCTACCACCCCGCCGCGCTGCACGCCGCGGCGCAGCTCGCCTCCCTCTCCACCACCCTCCCCGGCCCCCGCGCCTGGCGCGCCCTCACTCTACAGCTCGAACCGGATCCCCTGCGCCAGCGGCAGCTCTGACGACCAGTTGATCGTCACCGTCTGTCGCCGCATGTAGGCCTTCCACGCATCCGACCCCGCCTCCCGCCCCCCGCCCGTCTCCTTCTCCCCGCCAAACGCCCCCCCGATCTCCGCCCCCGACGTGCCGATGTTCACGTTCGCAATCCCGCAATCCGATCCGCGCGCAGAAAGGAACGTCTCCGCCGCCGCCAGG
>DAHVTI010000489.1 GCA_027324255.1 Bryobacterales bacterium
CAAACAATCGGGCATGTTCTGGACCGTGCGCGGCGCCAACGCTATCCTGGCCTTGCGATGCTGCCAATTCAACAGCCGCTTCGAAGACTACTGGGAGACCCGCCGGGCGGCTTGATCTCCACTTCTACGTCGTGCACCCCCCGGCGATGTGGCGGGTGCCGTTTTCACGCTGAAAGTAGTACACCGCGAGGATGCGCCGGCCCGGCAGAGCAACTGCCCAGGGGTAGCCTAAGTCGCCGCTGCCGCCGTCGTCGCGCAGGACGAATTCCGGAGCGGAGGCCATATTTGCGCACTCGGCATCGAGGATCCGGGCGCGCACGCCGAAGGGCTGGTGGCGGTAGCCGTAGACCAGGAACACGCGGCCGCCCTCCAGACGGACAGCATGATGGGGGCGGCCCTGCCAGCCGGCGTCCACCCAAGGCTCGAAAGAGCGGCCCTGGTCGCGGGAACGGGCGACGACGGTGTGGTCGTCGAAGGAGGCGGTGCGGAGGAACGCCACCAGGTCGCCTCTGGGAGTTTCGTAGAGGGATGTTTCGTTGAAGGAGACCTTGGGGTCGGAGGCGATGACGCAGGAATAACGCCAGGTTTCACCACGGTCTTCTGAAATCAGCAGGTGCACGTCGGTACCCGGCTCGCCGGCGGCGCGCCCGCTGGCCACGGCCCAATAGACACGGCCGTCGCGGCCCTGGCAGGGGGCGCCGCGATTGTAGGAAGGCAGCGGCTGGCCGTAGCCGTCGCGGAGGCCGCGGTCCGGGACGGGCGGCGGAGTGAAGGGTCCCTTCCAGGTCCGTGCGCCGTTATCGGAGCGGACGACGTAGCCGCCCTGGAAGACGTACTGGTTCAGCAATTGTGCGCCGGCGGGCTTCGCGAACGTCTGAGGATCGATCCACGTCCACACATACGAAGTGCAGAGAATCGAGCCGTCGCGCAACTGGAGCAGGCCGGGATCCTGGGAGCCGCCCAGCGGGTGGGCGTAGATCAGTTCGGGCTCGCGGCTCCAGGTCTGGCCGTTGTCGTGGGAGCGCACCAGGACGCAGTAGCTGTTGGGATCGGTATGCTGGACGCCCGGCCGGCCCAGCAGGCGGCGGTCGGGCGCACGGCGGAAGGCCACCAGGATCTCGCCGTCCGGGCGGCGGACGATGGAGGGAAATGCGGAATAGAAGCGTTCGCCGGAGTAGACGACGAGGTCCCTGAGCTTAGTGAGTCCGGAAGTTCGGGCCGCCAGCGGCGAGGCGGCGAGCGAGAAAGCGAAGGCGCGGCGGCCGATCCTGCTCATGGCCGCCATTGTATCCGGCGCAGCGGGTTACTGCGCCGCGGGAGCGGCATCCACGCCGGGCGGCAGTTCCAGGATGCGGATATTGCGGAAGTGGATCTCGGCGCCTTCGGACTCCAGGCAGAGGTAGCCCTTCTTTTGCGTGGAGCGGCTGATGCCGTTGACGAACTTTCCATTGACCGAGAGCTTGATGGTGCCGTCGACGGCCACGACGTCGTAGGTGTTCCAGACGCCGCGAGGCAGGCAGCGGTTCTCGATGGACTTGCTGCGCTCCCCGCGCGGATTGTCCGGGACGGTCTTCACGCCGCCCACCCCGAAGAGTTCGCCGTGCACGTAGGCGATGGGCGGGGTGACGCCGTCGCGCGTGTGCAGCTTAGGCCAGTCCAGTTCCAGCATCTGCACTTCGACGCCGTCGGGCAGGCGGTTGCGCTCGCCCGGAACGGCGTTGCTCCAGGCGAAGACGCCTGAATTCCCGCCCGGCTCCATGTGCATCCACTCGATGTGGAGGATGAAGTTCTCGTACTGCTTCTCGCTGCGCATGACGCCGATGGGATGGCCGGAGCAGACGAGGAGCCCGTCCTTGACGGACCAGGTGTCCGGATCGGTGTTGACGTTGACCCAGCCGGAGAGGTCCTTGCCGTTGAAGAGGCTGACGGATTCGGGCGCCGCGCCCTGCTGCGCCGCGGAGCCCGCGGCCCACAGCAGCAGGCCGGCCGCCGGGAGGCACACTGCAAACAGAGGTTTCATTCTTTTGTTATTGGAACATGGATAGAATGGCGGCATGGTCCTTCTCCGTCGAACCGCAATCCTCCTTCTTGCCGCCTGCGCTCTCAACGCCGCCCCGAAACGGGCGAAGAACGTCATCCTCTTCCTGGCCGACGCCGGGGGAGTGAGCACGGTGAACGCGGCCAGCCTCCACGGCTATGGAGCAGCCCAGAAGCTGTACGTGCAGAGCTGGCCCGACATGGGGCTCTCCGACACCTCGACCGCCTCCGCGTGGGTGACCGATTCCGCGGCCGGCATGACCGCCATCGTCACCGGTGTGAAGACGCAGAACGGCGTCATCAGCATGGGGCCGGACACGGTGCGCGGCAAGCAGGACGGCAGGATTTTGAAAACGATCCTGGAGTACGCCGAACAGCGCGGGCTGTCCACCGGAGTGATCACCGACATGTCCATCGGCGACGCGACGCCGGCGGCCTGCTACGGACACGCGAACGAC
>DAHVTI010000065.1 GCA_027324255.1 Bryobacterales bacterium
CGCCCCGGCCACTTGGACGCCACAGCGCCGAGGGCCAGCCCCAGCAGCAGATGGGGCACGGGCCACAGCAGCACGGTGTGGTGGGCAGAGCCGCCCGCGCGCCGCGTGGTGATCATGAGCGCGTAGGACACGATTCCGCCCAGCAGGAGGATGAGAGCGACGCGGTGGTTCGGGCCCCGCCAGCACAGCGCGGGCGCGGCGAGCAGCGCCAGCACCAGCAGCAGATGCTGCCAGCTTTCCCGGGGCGAGCCAAGGATGTCGTTCAGGCGGAGCGGCGCTTTTTCCCAGATCCTGAGGTTTTGCGGCGGGCCTTCCGGGCTCTCGCGCACCAGGTAGCCGAGCAGACCGCTGCCGTCCAGCGTGCGATCGAGCATCACGAACTTGGAGAGGGCGTTCTGCTCGTCAACCTCCGTGTTGGCGGCGAAGGTCCTCAGCTTGTTGCGGTAGTTGTAATAGAGAAATGGGGCGGAGCCGAGGACGAAGCCGAGCACGATGGCAGCAGCGGGCCGGCGGTGGCGGGCCAGGGCCAGTAACTGCCGGGGCAGCACGGCGGCGAGGGCGATGCCCATCCCGGCCAGCAGCCAGATGAACAGGGCCTTGTCCCACAGCGCCAGGCCGGAGGAGAGAGCGGCGAGGAAGAGCCAGCGCGAGCGCGGCTCGGAGGAGAAGCGGACCAGGCAGTAGAAGGCAGCGGTGAAGAACAGGTGCTGCAGGGCCACAGGGCCCCAATCGAAGACGCAGGTGAGCAGGTAAAGCGCGTCGGTGGCGAGCAGGAGAGACGCCAGCAGGGCAGCCTTAGTGCCGGCCAGGCGCCGCAGGGCGAGAAAGACGAACCAGACCGACAGGGCGCCGAACAGCAGCACCGGGACGCGTAGCGTGGCATGGCCCGGCGGCAGGAACTTCAGGATCGGAGCGTAGATGGCGGCCTTGAGCGTGCCGATGTAGGTCATCAGCATGCTGGGCACGCGGCCGGCGAACGGCAGCTTCATCGTGGCCTCGACCTGCTGCGGGCGGAAGAGGGCGGTGGTGAAGAGGGTTTCGTCGTATTGAGCGCCGGGGTAGGGGATGAAGATCAATCCGAGGGCGAGGAACAGGAAGCAGACGGCCAGTCCGGCGACGTAGGGAAGAAGTCGAGAATTCAACATCAGCCCCCGATGGCGTACATCGGCCGGGGGGGCGCGACGAATTTGGCTGAGTTGATTTCGTGGCCCAGCCACTTGGCGGAAACGACACGGCGGACCACGGCGGCGATCTCTTCGTTGGAAGCGCCGCCGCGGAGCAGCGATTTCACGTCCGTCTCTTCCAGGGCGAACAGGCAGTAGCGCAGCATGCCGTCGGAGGTGATGCGGATCCGGTTGCAGTTGAGGCAGAACGGTCTGCTGACAGAGGCGATGAAGCCGACGGCGCCGCGGCCGTCGGCGAACCTGTATTCCAGGGCCGGGGCGCGCGGGTCGGGATCCGGCACCGCCTCCAGCGGCCCGATGCCGTCGGCGAGCAGCTTGAGGATGTCGTCGGCGAGCAGGACGCGGCCTCGGTCCCAGATGCCCTGCGCGTCGAGCGGCATGAATTCGATGTAGCGGATCTCGAAACCGCGCTCGCGGCCGAAGCGGGCCAGGGGGACCACGTCGGGCTCCACCAGGCCCTTTACGGCCACGGCGTTGATCTTGATGGGGCCGAAGCCGCAGCGCTGGGCGGCGTCGAGGCCGGCGAGGACTCTGTCGAGTTCGTCGCGGCGGGTGATCTGCCGGAAGCGTTCGCGGTCGAGCGTGTCGAGGTGGACGTTGAGCCTGCGCAATCCTGCGTCGTAGAGAGCCTGCGCCTGCTCGGCCAGGAGCACGCCGTTGGTGGTGAGGGCGATGTCGCGGATCCCCTCAATGCCGCGGAGCTTCTGAAGGAGGACGGGTAGGTCCTTGCGGACCAGGGGTTCCCCGCCGGTGACGCGGATCTTATTGACTCCCAGGCCGACGGCGATGCGCGCGAAACGCTCGATCTCCTCGAAGCTGAGGATCTCGGTGCGGTCGATGAAGTGCACGTCCTTTTCGGGCATGCAGTAAGAGCAGCGGATATTGCAGCGGTCGGTGACGCTGATGCGCAGGTTGTCGTGCAGCCGCCCGAAGCCGTCGATGAGGGGGGTGGCTGTGGCGTTCATGGCAGGGACTGTTCCGAGTTTATCGCAGGGCCAGCATCCGCTCCACGGGACGGCGGGCGCGCTCCATCATTTCGGTGGAGAGTTCTACCCGGGGCGTGAGGTCGCGCAGGCTGTCGCGCAGCTTCTCCAGCGTGTTGCGCTTCATGTAGGGGCATTCGCTGCAATTGCACTGCTCGTTGGCGACGAAATGGAACTTCTTGCCGGGCGCCAGGCGGCTGAGCGAGTGGTTCACGCCGCTCTCCGTCATAATGATGAACTCCTGCCCGGGGTGACGGACGCACCAGTCGATGATGGCGGAGGTGGAGCCGATGTAATCGGCCTGGCGCAGGACGTCTTCCGGACACTCGGGATGAGCGGCCACCAGGGCACCGGGGTACTCAGACTTCGCGGATGTCAGGCGCCGGGCAGGGAAGGTGGCGTGCACGAAGCAGGCCCCCTGCCAGATTTTCATGTTGGCCCGCCCGGTGAGCTTCTTCACGTAGTTGCCCAGGTTCACATCGGGCAGGAACAGGATGGGCTGATCGGCGGGAATCGAGTTCACCACGTCCACGGCGTTGCGGGAAGTGCAGAGGATGTCGCTCTCCGCCTTCACCTCCACCGAGGTGTTGATGTAGCTGACGACGACATGGTCGGGATGGCGGCGCTTCCAGGCCCGCAACTGGTCCACCGGGCAGCTATCCACCAGGCTGCAGCCGGCTTCGCGGTCCGGCGCGATGACGATCTTGCTTGGATTCAGCACCTTGGCCGTCTCGGCCATGAACCAGACACCGCAGAAGGCGATGACATCCCCATCGAACTTCTGCGCCCGGCGGGAGAGTTCCAGGCTGTCGCCGATGGCGTCGGCCAACTCCTGGATCTCGGTCTCCTGGTAGTGGTGCGCCAGCAGGATGGCGTTCCGCTGGTGCTTGAGGTCCAGGATCTCTTCTACGATCGTGCTGACAGCCGGCATGTTGCCACTTCTGTCCTCATTGTAGCAACCGATTTCCACAGCGTGACAGCCGGACGAAAGAGGACAGTGTTGTCCTGTGAATGGGACACTCTGCCTCGCCGGTACCGCCCGGCTTCTCAGCGCAGATTCTTACTCCATTGAAAACAGGAGGTATTGCCGGTTCTTGGGGGATTCGGGAAACGGCAAAGCAACTGCAAGACAGGAAACGGCAGGCCAAGGCGACATGCGACCGGTGTCGATGGTTCCGGACGACAGATTGGCGGCGGAGATCCGCTCCACCCTGGGGGAGGAGAGGGGATTCGAAGTTGTCGCAAGCTTCGAGTCCCTGCCAGGCGTGGAGGGGATTGCCGGCGTCATGGAGTCGTTGAGCGCGGATGCCGTGTTCGTGGAGGTGACGGCAGCGGAACATACGGCAGCGTTGCCGCGGGCGATCCGCCTGTTCTGCCCCCAGGCGGCCATTGTGGCTGCGCCGAGGCGGCGGAATGGCTGCGTGCGGGCGCTTCGGATTGCTTCCACTCCGGGATGAGCGGGGACGATGTGCGGGAGTTGTTGGCGCGCATCCGGAGGAACGGGGTGGAAGCAACTCGTCCGGAGGCGGTTCCCGCTGCTGGGAGGGTGGCGGGGTTCGTCAGCCTGAAGCCCGGGTCGTGGGCCTCGACGCTGGCCGGGCAGGTCGCCTTCGCGCTGCGCAGGCAGCAGGGGATGAGCGTCCTGCTGGTGGACCTGGACCTGGCAGCGGGGACGACTGCGTGCTGGGGGGACGGCCGGATGTCCCGCTGGCCCTGAGGCAATTGCACGAGTTCGAAACCCGGGAAGGATGGCTGCGCTGGACGGTGTGCCGGAATGGGGTCCGCGTGCTGCCGGCGCCGCTTGTGCCGGCCGCCGCAGGGCTGGGCCGCTGGACGGAGAGCGTGCGTGCGCTGCTCGACCTGGCGCGCCGGCATTTCGATTGGATCCTGGTGGACCTGCCTCCGGTCGCGGAGGCGGGGACGGCGGTGGGTGTTTTTGAACCGGACGAAGCCGGGCGACCTCATCCCTCTGGAGAAGGTCGAGGAGCTGTTCGGGCACAGTCTGGCGGGAACCGTGCCGGACGACTATGAGGCGCTGCACTATTCGGCTCAGCGCGGATTGGGCGGAGTAACTCCCCGATCCCGGGCAGCCGCGCCCGGCGTCAGCAGAGATGCCGCGGACGAGGGCCGCCGCGGCGCCGGTGCTGGCCGCGGCCAGTTGAATCACCGCGTTGGGGGATGGCTGGACTACTGCGGTCTGGGCTTGACGCCGAAGGGTTCGGTTTGGCCGGCGTGGACGCTGTAGAGCCGGCGGTGCGTGGCCTTCATGGCCTCAATCAACTCGGTGTAGGGCCGGTCTGTGACGTCAACGAGGCCGATGTTGTAGTTCTCGCCGTCCATGCGGCCGGTGGAGGGCTGGTCCACCCACTGGAACCAACTCGTGCCGATGAAGGCCGGGAAGGCGGCGGCCTGTTCGACGTAATAGCGGTAGGCTACGCCGCGCTCGGCCTGGTCGCGAACCTGGACGAGGCCGGCGGCCAGTCCGCGGCCGGGAACTCCGAAGTGGAATTCGCCGACGATGATGGGGCGTCCGGTCACCTTGTAGATCTCCTCCAACACCTTGCGGTTCACCGAGGTGGAGTAGACGTTCATGCTGTAGACGTCGAAGGTCTTGGAGGCGCGCAGCATTTCGGCCGGAGGCAGCCCGCCGCCGAAGCGGAGGCCGAGGTTCAGGTGGTTCGGGTCGTGGCGGCGAATGGCGGCGTTGATCACTTCCAGGTAGCGTTCATAGGCGCGGTAGATGAATTCCCTGCGGCGTTCCGGGGTGTCGCCCTGGGCGAGGAAGGCCTTGGCTTCGCGCTGGATGGCGCTGGGCGGGCGGTCGAGGATGATGTCCACAACGAGGGATTCGCGGCCGGGCCAGGGCGGCTCGTTGGCGATGAAGTAGCCGAGCAGCCAGGGATCGTTCCTGCGGGGCGCGCACTGCTCGGCGGCGGACTTGTCAACGATCTTGGGGAACTCGTCCGAGTAGACGTCCGGCATGCCCATGTAGCCGGTTTCCATGCCCCAGCCGCGGAGGTTGACGACGTAGGCCTTGCGGTGGGCGTCCCACAGGCGGGAGTCGCTCCAATTGCCGATGGTGTTCAGGCCCCAGGTATCGAGGCGGCTGAGGGCGAGGTCGATCCAGCCGGTGGAGTCGGCGCCGCCGTGGCGGCGGGCCAGGTTCCAGGAGTAGAAACCGGTGCGCGGGCGGCGGTTGGGCTGGGGGCTGGGCTCGATCGGCGGCATGGCGGCGAAGTAGTCCTCGCGGCCTTGCAGACGGGCATCCCCGCCGCCGTTACCCATACCCGTTGAACTGGTGGAGAAGAACAGATGGCCGTCGGGGTCGACAAACCACCAGCGGCCGTCCAACTGCTCCACGCGGAAAAAGCCGGTGGCTTTGGCTTTGGTGTTGCGATAGCCGCCGTAGCGGCAGTAGTCGAAATCGCCGGCGCCGAGAGCGGCTTTTTCGCCGCTCCAGCCTTTCTTTAGTTGGTCGAGGCTGGTGATCTTGCCCGGCCAATCGGCGGGAATCCACTGGCCGAACTGATCGACGACGGGTTTCCTGTCGAGAATGTCGGAGCCCGGATCGTCCCTGGCCAGGGTGACGGAGCGGATCTCGAGGACCGGCTGGCCTAAAGGCGCCTGCATGGCGACGCTGATGGCATCGACGGCATTGAGCGGACCGTAGACGCCGCCGGTGCCGATCCAGAACGAGTTGCGCGGGACCTTGCCGACGGATGCCAGATCGTGGCCGGCCCGGTTCGGCTGCCGGTAGTACTGTAGCGGCACGGCGGCGCGGATCCAGACGTTGGCCAGAGGGTGCATCTGCCGGCGCTGCACGGTGCCTTTGCCATGGAAAGCCAGCCAGAAGCGCTGCGGGGAGGAGGCTTTCATCTCCAGCACCAGGAAGTTGTACGGCGACCAGTCCGAGGGGAGTTCGGGATTGAGCTCCTTGAGGGTCCACTTGCGTTCGGACTCGGGACCGTCGAAGACGACACGCTGCGACGCAGCCCCTGCCGGCGAGGAAAACAGGTAGAGGAAGGCGGCGGTGAAGAGGAGGCGGAACATAGGTAGACTCCTGGCCGCCAGGGGCATGCGCGCGAGCACTGCGTGCGCCGGGCGACGGAATCAATATACGCCTTTTCGGGGAAGGAGGAGGGACGCTGGAGCCACCCGCCGGGATTGAACCGGCGACCTGCTGATTACGAATCATGGGGCGGTACCGTAAGTTATTGCAGCTAAAGCACGTTTGTTCGGCCCAAAGCGCCGTTTTGGGCCCTTCCGGCGGCAAACGTACGGGAAGTTGTACGGGCCGGTTCTGATCGATCGGTTGCGCGAACTCCCCTCCTCCACTGACCCCAAGCATAGCGCGGTCGTAGCCTGAGATGCCCGGACCGACTGGCGGAAATGGTGGATGCGGGACCCGACAACCGTCTCCCGATTGCAGGGCATTCAAATTCCCTTACTTGCGCTTTCCGTCCGCCAGAGGCGGATCCACTCCGGCCTGGCCACAACGAAAATACGTGGACACGGCCCGTTGGAGTTGACACCTTCTGCGGACGCGAATCGGCGGGCCGATCCCCGAGATTGGCGGGACGACGACACGGTCCGCAAGCAGGTCCCATCCTGATCAAATTTTCTTAACGCAATTTGCTCCGAGTCGGCTTCGCGACTGAATCCCGCCTTCTTCCCGACAATCATCTATTCCC
>DAHVTI010000068.1 GCA_027324255.1 Bryobacterales bacterium
CCTGGCGGAAGTGTCGGGCCGTATCCTCGATTCCGTCACGAAGCAGGGCGTGCCCGGCGCGAAGGTCATCCTGTTCCGGCAGACGCAGGGCGGACGGTTCTCCGATTCGATCATCGCCGGGGCGGCCATGAAGGCGGACGACCCGGCGGCGGAGATGCTGGCGATGTCCGCGGGTCCGGAAGGCCAGTTCCGTTTCAGTGTCACCGTGCCCGGCGACTTCATGGTGTTCGTGAAGTGCGACGGGTACGTGAACGGCCAGTTAGCCAGGGGGCCGGGCAGTGTCCTGCGGTTGAAGCCCGGGGATTCCCGCACAGGGCTGGCCATCGAAATCGAAAAAGAGGGCTCCATCTCCGGGCGCATTACTGATGCCGAAACCGGACTCCCCGTGCGCGGACTGGCGGTGGTCCCGATGCGCTGGCGGTCGGGCGGTGGCACCCGCGCGCTGGTCTTTTCCGGCGGGCGCGCGACGACCGACTCGCAGGGGCGCTACGAGTTGAAAGGGCTGAGCCCGGGCGAGTATCTGCTGAAGGTCCAGCCGCCGATTCTCGAGAAGTTCCTGCCGGGAGGAACGGCGGAGGCGTTTCGAGACCGGATCGCGTGCGGCTATCCGCGCAGCTACTATCCGGGCGTGGAGCGGCGGGAGCAGTCCTCCCCCGTGACGCTGCTGGCCGGGGGCCGCCTGGACCGCACGGATATGAAGATCGCGAAGCGGCGCATCGCCTCCATCCGCGGGACGGTCCTGGCCGGAGCGGGCGGCGAGGCTCGGGAAGTCCACCTGGGCCTGTCCGAGACGGAGATTCAGGGCAACACCCAGAGCTTCAGAATCGTGGCGCGCGGCAAGTGGCGCGTTGGCGAGCCCTTCCGCCTGGACAATCTCCCGCCCGGCCATTACGTGCTGATTGCGTCGGCGCAAGGCGCCGGGGATCTGGAAGGCGCGATTCTCCAGTTCGAGATGGACGACCGCAGCCAAGACCGCCTGGACTTGACGCTGACCGGCGGCGTGACGGTGAGCGGCGCGGTGAAAATGCACGAGTCGTTGAGCGTCGCTCTACCGGCACAGCCTCCGCTGAAACTGCTGTGGCGCCCGCTGGGGCGCTCGTCCACCGCCTGGGATGTGGCTCCGGTCCTCGTCGAGCCAGACGGGCGATTCCTCCGGACTGGCCTGATGCCTGGCTGCTACCGGCTCCAGCTTTTCTCGCTGTCGAAGGGCATGCAGGTGGGCGAGGTTCGATACAACGGGAACCCGGTGGAGCGGGGCGTGGTCACCTTGAACGCAGGGGCGTTGGGGCATCAGGTGGACCTCGTCATCTGGCCGGCGACGGCTTCGATCACCGTGACCGGGCGGCAGGGTTTGAAGCCGGCCGCCGATGCGCAATTGGTGGCGCTGAGGGAGCCCATCGACGACTCAGACCCGCAGGCCGATGCCCTCCTGGTGCAGGCCGACGGCGAGGGGCGTGGCGCATTCTCCAATCTGCTCGCCGGAAAGTATCGCCTGTTGGCATTTCCGCCCGGTGCTGACTGGCGCACTGACGGGCGTCTGGCTGAGCGCCTCTCCGGCGCAAGGGTGGTGGAGGTGGGCATCGGCTCGGCCCAGGCCGTCGAGGTGAAAGCGGCGGAACAATAAGCCTCCTGCACGGTTCCGGGATTTACTGCGTCTTGCTCTGTATGAAGACCCGTGCCTTGCTGCCCGCTCTCGCGCTGCTGCCGCTGTGCGCAGCCGGCGCTACGCGCCCCGGCGCCGCGGCCCCACCGCTCACGCTGAGCCATCTGCTGCAGGCACCGGACGGCGCGGCCGCCACCTGGCAATCGCTCCAAGGCAACGTCGTCGTGCTCGAGTTCTGGGCCACGTGGTGCCCGGGCTGCCGCGAACAGATCCCGCACCTCAACAGCCTGCAAGAGCGGTTTCAAAGCCGGCCCGTGCGCTTCCTCTCGCTGACGGACGAAGAGCCCGCGCTCGTCCGCCGTTTCCTGAAGGACTATCCGATTTCCGGCTGGATCGGCCTCGACTCGAACGGCGAGACCTTCGCGGCCTACGGTATCTTCGGGCGGCCATCCACCGTGGTTGTGGACGCGAAAGGCATCGTCCATTGGGTCGGCAGCCCATCGGAGCTGACCCCGGCGCTGCTGGAGGACGCGCTGGCCGGCAAGCCGGCTCCGTCCCGGCAGGCGGGGGCGCCCGCGCCGAAGCTCCAGGCCCTGCCGGAGCC
>DAHVTI010000092.1 GCA_027324255.1 Bryobacterales bacterium
GGCGGAACCTGGGAGGTCTTCGCCATGAAAGCCAATCCGACCCGCCGCACCCTGCTTGTGGCCGGAGCGCCGGCCGTCGCAGCCGCGGCAGCTCTGCAATCCGGCGCCGGCGCCAGACCGGCTCTGCTGGGCGGCCCGAAAACCCGCACGCAGCCTTTCTCCGGATGGCCGGTCTACGACTCCACCGAGGAGCGCGCGCTGCTCGACACGCTGCACAGCGGCAAGTGGTACCGCGGCAGCGGCCAGAACGTGAAGAAATTCGAACAGGCCTACGCCACGCTGACCGGCGCGCGCCAGGCGCTGGCGACGTGCAACGGCACGGCGGCGTTGTTCATCTCGCTGAATGCGCTGGGCGTGGAGCCGGGCGACGAGGTCCTGGTCCCGCCTTATACATTCATCGCCACCATCAACGTGGTGCTGCGCCAGTACGCGCTGCCGGTCTTCGTCGATACCGACATCGAGACCTTCCAGATGGACCACCGCCTGGTGGAGCGCGCCATCACGCCCAATACGCGCGCCATCATGCCCGTGCACCTCGGCGGCAACGTCTGCGAACTCGACAGCCTGCTGGCCACGGCCGCGAAGCACAAGATCCCGCTCATCGAGGACGCCTGCCAGGCCCACCTGGCCGAATGGAAGGGCCGCAAAGTGGGCACCTACGGACAGACGGGCTGCTTCAGCTTCCAGGCATCGAAAAACCTGAACTCCGGCGAAGGCGGGGCGATCCTGTTCCAGGACGAAGATCTGCGCGAGCGCGCCTACGCCTTCCACAACAACGGCAGCGGCCTGCGCATGATCGGCTCCAACTTCACCTACGCCTCCTCCGGCGCCAACCTGCGCCTGACCGAGTTCCAGGCCGCCATCCTGCTGTCGCAGATGACGCGGCTGGAGCGCCAGGCCCGCGCGCGGAGCGAAAACGGCGCCTACCTTAGCACGCTGCTGAAAGAGATCCCCGGCATCAGCCCCGCCGCCATGCACCCCGGCTGCACCAACAACGCCTACCACCTGTACATGTTCCGCTACAACGCGGAGGCGTTCTCGGGCCTTGCGCGCGACAGGTTCCTGAAGGCGCTGGCGGCGGAAGGCATCCCGGCCTCGGGCGGCTACCGCCCGCTGAACACGCAGCCCTTCATCCAGGACACGCTTGCCTCGCGCGGCTTCCGGCGGCTGTTCTCCGCCCAGCGGCTGAAGGAGTGGCAGGAGCGCAACCAGTGTCCGGCGAACGATGCGCTGTGCAACCAGGCCGTCTGGCTCACGCAGAACATGCTGCTGGGCCCGAAGAGCGACATGGAGCAGATCGCCGAAGCGGTGCGCAAGATCCGCCGCCACGCCGCCGAATTGGCCCGCGTCTGAAAGGTCTCAGATGCACGCCACAAGCTTTTCCGCCACCCTCGGCGCCGTCCTGCTGCTCTCAGCCTGCCGCCAGACGCCGCCGGCCGCCTCTCCGCCGGCGGCCAACCACAGCCTGACGGCCGCGATCATCCATTCGGGCTTCGCCGACGGCCACGACACCTACAACGGCATCTCCTGCGCCTCCGACGGCCGCATCTATTATGTGCTCTCGTCGGAGAAGCCCGACGTGGCCGCGCAGATGTACGTCTACGAC
Source organism: Bryobacterales bacterium (assembly GCA_027324255.1). Taxonomy (GTDB): domain Bacteria; phylum Acidobacteriota; class Terriglobia; order Bryobacterales; family Bryobacteraceae; genus Paludibaculum. The sequence continues at coordinate 1,607 of DAHVTI010000092.1, forward strand.
CCGCGCGGGGGCGCCGTACGGCACCTGGGCGACCTGACCGAAGCCGCCGGCGAAAAGGGTCTGAACGCCCTCAGCCAGGGCAAGAGCCACGTGCGCTTCGTCGAGCACCAGGGCAAGCTCTACTTCACCACCCACCTCGGCTATTACTCCATCATCCGCGGCATGGAGAAGACCGGCATCCCGCCCGCCGGCATGAAGCCCTACCGCGGGGGCCACTTCCTGTCGTACGACATGGCCACGGGCAAGTACGAGGACCTCGCGCTGGCCCCCGGCGGGGAAGGCATTATCACCTTCAACATGGACACCCTGCGCGGCCGGCTCTACGGGCTCACCTGGCCCACCGGGCGCCTGCTGCGCTACGACCTGGCGAAGCGCGAGATGAAGGACCTCGGCCCCGTCTCGGAGCAGGGCGAGGACGGCGAAGGTCCCACCTTCCGCACCATCTGCCGCGCGTTTGCCATCGACCCCTCCGACGGCTCGGTCTACTTCTCCACCTCCGATGGGCTCATCCACCGCTACCGCTACGACACCGAGGCTGTCGAAACCGTGCAGGGTGCCGACCTTCGCAAGGATTACTTCGGCCTCTACGACCCCTCCAGCCCCGGTCACATGGGCTACAACTGGCGCCAGGTCTTCTTCTACCCGCCGGAGAAGGCCATCTACGGCGTGCATGGCAATTCCGGCTACCTCTTCCGCTTCACGCCCGCCAAGGAGACCGTCGAAGTGCTGGGCCGCATCACGTCGGAGCCTTCGCAGCGCAGCGGCATGTTCGACCAGTTCAGCTACGGCTACCTCGGCTTCACGCTCGCCCCCGGCAGCGAGACGATCTACTACCTCACCGGCGGCCCGGTGTTTGAAAACGGGCACCGCGTCAAGGGCAAGGACTCGACGGCGAAGGGCGAATCGAAGGGCCGCGAGAACCTGCACCTGATCACGTGGGACATTCCCACCCGCCGCTACACGGACCACGGTCCCATTCAGTTTGCGAACGGCCAGCGTCCCACCGGCGTGAACTCGATCGCGGTGGGGCTGGACGGGGCGGTGTATGCGCTGAGCCGGATCTCGGAAGACGCGCACGCGCCCTCGGATCTCATCCGCATTCCGCCGTTGAGTGTGACGGGGAAATAGGCCGCCGCTACTTCAGCACTTCGCGCGACATGCGCGCCAGCGATTCGCGCATCGAGCGCAGCTCCGCGCTCTCCGTGCCGGTCTCAGCGAGCGGTGAGAACAGGGCCGTCGAGTTGGCCACGAAATTCGGCTGCCGCACCATTTCGCAGAACACCGAGATCAGTTCCGGGTCGCGCCAGCCCATGCCGGCTTCCTTCTCCAGGATGGCGACGGCCTCCTCGGCCGTATACGCCGACTTGTAGCTGCGCCGCGAGGTGAGAGCGTCGTAGATGTCGGCCAGTTGCAGGATGCGCGCCAGCAGCGGAATCTGCTCCCCGGCGAGGCAGTCGGGGTAGCCCGAGCCGTCCCACTTCTCATGGTGGTTGCGGATGATGGGCAGCACCGGCGCCAGCGAGCGCATCCGGCGGCACACGTCCTCGCCCTTCCAGGTGTGGGAGCGCATCACCGCCCACTCCTCCTCGTTGAGCATGCCGCGTTTGAAGAGGATGGAGTCCGGCACGGCGATTTTGCCGATGTCGTGCAGGAATCCGCCGCGGTGGAGTGCCTGCAGGTCGTCGTTCGGGAGCCCCAGGGCGGTGCCCAATGCCACGCTGAGCGTGGCCAGCCGCTGGCAGTGGTTGCCGGTCTCCTTGTCGCGCTGCTCCACCGTCTGCGCCAGGGCGAACAGGATGGTCTCGGCTTCTTCCAGCGAGTCGATGGCCCGCTTATTGCGCAGCATGGTCCGGATGCGGGTCCGCACGACCGCCGGCTGCAGCGGCTTGATCAGGAATTCGTCGGCGCCCGATTCCAGGCCCGCCACCTCGTTGTCTATCCCCTGCACGCTGGTGATGATCAGGATGGGGATGAGGCGCGTCCGCCGGTTCGCTTTCACACGGCGGCAGAAATCCAGTCCGCTGAACGTCTTGGCGCTGGCGTCGCCCATGATCAACTCGGCGATGATCAGGTCCACGTGCTCTATTTCGAGGATGGCGAGCGCGTCCACGGGCTGCTTGGCTTCCAGCAGCCGGTACGGCCCCGCCTTCAGCATCCCCTTCAGCAACTGGCGGTTGATGTCGACGTGGTCCACCACCAGGATGGTGGCGCGCCCCAGCGGCTCGGCAGCCGGAGACCAGTCCGGCACCAGCAGGTTCTGGTGCGGGGCGGCAGGGGTCTCCCGCTCCCAATCGGTGGTTTGCAGCCTGGCTGGAGCTTGGTCCATATCCTCCAGCACTTATCGGCAGTCCACGGCGGTGTCTTTAGCCGCCGCCCGCTTCGTTACTCCGCACGCAGCGGCTGGACGCGGATGCCAGCGTCCTCCAGACGGCTCCGCACGGCCTCCAGGATCTTCTCCGCGCCGGGCGTATCACCGTGAATGCAAAGCGTTTGGATCCCTCCGCGCCGCGCCAGCTCAAGCGCCTGCAGGGCGGCCTGAGCCGGATCCTGGATGAGCGCGCCGGGCTTGTTTCGCGGCCGCAGGCTGCCGTCGGCCTCGTAGGCCCGGTCCGCAAACGCCTCCGCAGCCACGCGGAAGCCCATGGCCCGCCAGGTGTCGAGCACCGGCATACCGGCCAGCCCTACCAGGACGACCTTCCGGCTCCATTTCGCCACGCCGCGCGCCACCGCCTCGGCCACTTCCGTGTTCCGGGCCGCGTCGTTGTAAAGCGCCCCGTGCGGCTTCACGTGGCTCAGTTCGATTTCCAGCCCGGCCGCCAGTCGGGCCAGGGCGCGCACCTGCTCCTCCACGGCGGCCTCGATTTCCCCGCCGCTCAGCGCCATCGACAGCCTTCCGAAGTTGGCGCGGTCAGGATAGCTGGGGTGCGCTCCGCAGGCCACCCCGTACCGCTTTGCCAGCCGCAGCGTGCGCTCCAGCAGTTCCGGCGTGCCGGCGTGCGCGCCGCAACTGACGTTGGCCGAACTTACCAGTTGGAGCAGGCGCTCCCCGGCGATGTCCTCGCGCTCGCCCATGTCGCAGTTCAGGTCGATGGTCATGCCAGCTCCGCTCCCCGCGTCTCCCGGATCAGCAGCATCAGCAGCGCGCCGGCCACGAAGAACACCGACGTGAGCGCCAGCGCGCTGCCGATCCCGTAGCGGTCCGCCGCCGCGCCGATAACGAACGGCGCTGCGGCGCCGCCCGCCGCCCGTCCGATGTTGTAGCACAACCCCTGCGCCGTGGCGCGGATGGAGGCCGGGAAAAGCTCGGCCAGCAGCGCCCCGAACACGCTGAAGTAGCCGTGTCCGAAGAAGCCCAGCAGCGGCCCCAGCGCCATGAGCGCGGCGGCGTTGCGCCCCAGCATGCCGTAGGCCGGGACCAGCGCCGCCGCGGCCAGCACGAACGTCAGGAACACCGGCCGCCGTCCGAAGCGGTCCGCCAGGAAGCCGAATGACACGTAGCCGAAGAAGGCTCCGATCTGCATGGGCACGATCCAGCCCGACGACCGCACCACGCCCATGCCCGCGCCGCCCCGTTCCACCGGGCTCGCCAGGTAGGCTGGGATCCACGTGAACAGGCCCCAGTAAGCGAATAGGGTGGTGGTGGTGAGCAGAGTGGCCACCAGGAAGTTGCGCGTCAGGGGGACCCGCGCCGGCCGGTGCCCGCGTTCTGTCCAGATCCGCGGCTCAGGCACCGCGCGGAAGACCCACGCCGCCGCCAGGGCCGGCAGCACGCCGATGGCGAACAGCGCGCGCCAGCCGTAGCGCGGCAGGATGGCCGCCGCCAGCAGCGCCGCCAGGATGTAGCCGATGGCCCACCCGGCCTGCATAAACCCGATGGCCTTGCCGCGGTGCTCCGCCGGCCAGGACTCGGCTACCAGCACGCTGCCGGCGGCCCACTCCCCGCCCAGCCCGAAGCCCACCAGCGCCCGCCACAGCACCAATTGCGCGAGGCTGGCGGCCGTGGCCGTCAAGCCAGTGAAGAGCGAGTAGGCCAGGATCGACCAGACCAGCGAGCGCACCCGCCCGTAGCGGTCCGCCAGGTAGCCGAAGAGCCCGCCGCCCAGCCCCGACGTCACCAGCACGGCCGAAGCCACCGCGCCGGACTCGGACCCGCTCAGCCCGAACTCGGCCGCCACGGCCGTGAGCGCGAAGGCGTACAGCATCACGTCCATCGCGTCCAGCATCCAGCCCAGTTGCGCCGCGCTCAATGTCAGCCACTGCTCGCGCGTGATCGACCTATGCCAGGCCATCGAGCCATGCCTCCTGTTCGACGAGCAGAGCCCGCGCCCGGGCGAGCGTCACGGTTTCGAAGCGTACCGGGTCGCGCGGCCGCAGTTGGCCGACCTTCCACAGGTCGGCCGAGATCACGTTGGCGATCTTTGGGTAGCCGCCGGTGGTCTGGTGCTCGACGAAGAGGATCAGCGGCTCGCCGCCTGGCGGGATCTGGATGGCGCCGAGCGAGACGCCCTCGGTCAGCATCTCGCCGCGCTGCACGAAGCGCGGACCCTTCAGGCGCAGGCCCATGCGGTCGGACTCTTCGCGCACGTGGTAGGTGAGCCCGTCGAGGCCGCGGCGGAACCAGTCCGCCTGCGGGCCGCGCGTCACGCGCAGCGGCGCCAGGCGGTCCGGGCGGAACGGCGTCCCGGTCCACAGTGGAGGGCAGGCCGGCTCGGGGCCGATCCGCAAAGCGTCGCCGCGCCCCAGCGGCCGGCCGCCCAGGCCGGTGAGCACGTGCACGGAGGCGCTGCCCAGGACGCGCGGCGCGTCGATGCCGCCCCGCACGCACAGGTAGCAGCGCGCGCCCGTTCGCGACGGCCCGAGGCGCAGCCGGTCGCCTGCCTTCACCTCGAATGGCTTCCAGGGCTCGATGCCGAAATCGGAGCCCGCCAGCACTGCCACGGCATCCAGTTCGAAGCGGAACGTGCCACCCGTCAGCGTCATTTCGAGCGCAGGCGCGCCGTCGATGTTGCCCACCAGCCGGTTTCCGATCCGCAGCGCCAGCGCGTCGGCCGCGCCGGACGCTGAGACGCCCAGGTGCGCACAGCCGGTTCGGCCCAGGTCCTGCACGGTCGTCAGCAGCCCGGCGGCTTCCACGACGATCACGCCCCGCGCCTCACAAAGCGGACGCGGTCGCCCATCTCGAGCAGCGCGGCCGGGTCGCGGTCCGCTCGGAACAGTTCCAGGTCCGTCCGTCCGATGATCCGCCACCCGCCGGGCGATGTTACGGGATAGATGCCTGCCTGCTTGCCGCCGATCGCGATGCTGCCGGCCGGCACCTGCTTGCGCGGCGCGGGCAGGCGTGGGGCGGCGATCTGCTCGGGCATTCCGCCCAGGTAGGGGAAGCCCGGCGAGAATCCCAGGAAGTAAACCAGGTACTCCACCGAGGTGTGGATTTCGATCACGTGTTCGGGCGTCAACCCGTTGATCGCCGCGACGTCCACGAGGTCCGGCCCGAATTCGCCGCCGTATTGCACCGGGATCTCCACCAGCCGCGAGGCCGCCTCCGGCGCCGCTCCGGCCACCGCCCGGGCGGCGGCTTCGACCTCGGCGTGGGTGGCGCGCAGGGGGTCGAACGAGATCAGCACCGTCGCGTAGGCGGGATGGACGTTGCGTACCCACGACGCCCGGAAGGCGCGCACGAAGTCGCGCACCTGCCGGTGAATCTCAGGCGAAATCTCATCGCCGAAGCGCACCAGCAGGGAGTGGTCGCTGGCCGGCAGCGTGGTCATCGTGGATCCATTGTAGAAGGGGCGGCTGCGTCAGTGGGCGCCGAACCGCGCATCTCCAGGAGATGTTTTCCGCCGGCGCGCACTAATTGGGCGAGGACGCGCCGCGTTATGAATCACAACACCTCACTGGACCACCCGCCCGTAGACCTGCGGGAATTCGACGACGATTTCTCGCGCGCTGAGAGCCGGACACCGTCGCCCGAAATCGGCTATGACGAGGTCCCGGATGGGATCTACGAAGCGAACGTCGAGGATGTCACCCTCGGCCGCACCACCAATACCGGCAACCCGATGATCATCTGGAAGCTGCGCATCCAGGGCCCGAACTGCCAGGGCCGGACGCTTTCGAAGGTGCGCGTGATCACGCCCAAGACCATCCCCTTCGTCAAGGAAGACCTGGACCGCCTCGACATGCAACTCGACCGCCTGTCGGACTTGAATGGCCGCCTGCACGAGATGCTCGACCGCCCGGTGCGGGTCTTCAAGAAGACCAACTCGGAGCGCCGCTGGTCCGACATCTATTTCCTGCGGGCCCGCAAGGCGCCGCACAGCGAGGGCAGCGCCGAAGAGGCGTGGCGCACCGGCACCACGGACGACCTGCCTTTTTGAAAGGCACGCCGGGCCGAGACACATTGGGCGAGGCGCCAGCCGTCGCTCGATGGCTGGCGTCTCGCCGATGCCTTTCGCGGATTAGCGCCGGCGGCGGAGGGCCCACAGGGCGGCCGCGCCCAGCGGGACCAGAACCAGGCTGCCCGGCTCCGGAACCGCCGCGCCCGCCTGATCGCGGACCGCCAGATTCAACCCGACGCTGTCGAACGAGAAATCCCCCTGCGCACCCAGCGCGAAGTAGACTCTCTGGCCGGCGGCCAGCGACTGCGAAAAATTGAACGCCACCGGGCTGAAAACGGCGCCGGCAATGGTGTCCGACAAGAGCGTCCCGTCGCCCAGAGCCGCCGAGAACCGCACACCGGAGCCGCCCGCGGTGTCATGGTCGCGGAACTCGCCGCTGAAGTCATAGAGGCCGGCGGAAGGCGCGACAAATGCCAGGACGGCCATGTTCAGGGCCGAAGCCGGATGGAGGTTCACGTAGCCCGCGGTGTACTGCACGCTGCCCGTGCCGAATGTGCCGGTCGGACGCGCGACTACCGCGTCGCCGCCTACCCAACAATCAGCCGAAAAGCCGCCGCCCGAGGAACAGTTGGCCACGAACGTGGGCATCGCGGTGAAGGTCGCGTCCAGGTTGCCCAGATCGCCCGGTCCCGCGGTGCCGTAGCTCCACGGGCCAGAAGGATTCGTGGGGCCGAATCCGCTCGTGGCCGAGAAACTCGCCGCCCTGGCAGCGATGCCAGCCGCGGCGCAAAAACATATCACGCAAAGGAATCTCTTCAAGGATTCTCCTCCTATCCGCATCAGTCGGAGAATCCCGTTGGTTTGTGACATACAAAATCAAGAAAGATGTTGCGGGCCGTCGCCCGCCATTACTGCGCGGCCTGGAAGGCCGCCCAGTGGAACGGGTGGGTGCTGAGTCCCGCCGCTCGCCGGCGCCGGAGTTGGGCGAGCGAAGCCGCCCGCGCGGCACGCTCAGGGGGCAGGGCGGCGTTCAGCAGGCCGCGGTAGAATTCGCGCATCCAGTCCCTTGCCGCGGCGTCCTCCACCGGCCAGAGGCTGCTCACCAGCCATCCGGCCCCGGCGGCCCGGAAGGCCCGACGCAGGCCCAGCATGCCTTCTCCGTCCTGGTGCTGCCCCATCGCCGTCTCGCAGCCCGACAGAACGGACAGTTCCAGCGCATCCAGGTTCATCCCCGAGATCTCCTCGGCGGTCAGCAACCCGTCTTCGGCGCCGGCGCGCGGACCGCCAGCCAGGACTAGGCCGGACCGCAACAGCGGGCTAGCCGCCAGTGCCGCTTCGTTCGGCAGGCGGCATTCCGGCGCCAGGTAATAACCGTGCGCCGCCACGTGCAAAACGCGCGCGCCCGGCGCGGCCGCTTTCACCGCGCTCTCGCTGGCCTGCGGCCCAGTCATCACTGCCGCCTCCCCGCCCGCGGCTTTCCATTGCGCGGCGGCCGATCCGGCCTCCCGGGCCGCGGCCGGCAGCCGTCCCAAGCTGAATTCCGGGGCGGGGCCGCAGCGGGCCACGGCGGCGGCAGCCTCCGCGTCCAACGCGGGATCGCCCAGGGCTACCAGCCTTCCCCGGCGGCGGAATCGTTTTGGCGATTGTGCCAGGTCGCGCTCCGCAGTCAGCACAGCGAACGGCGCCGCGGCTTCCAGGAGGTACCGGTTCGATCCCTGAGGCAGCGCGTCCAGGTTTACCATCTGGATCGCCCCGTCGGGCACGATCCGGACGCCGGCGGCTCCGGCCACTCGCGAGGCCAGCGGATCCCAGATGGCCCTTCGCAGGGCCGCGCCGGCGGCTCGCAGCGACGCCTCGTTGCGCCGCGCATTCCTGCCCCGCGACTGACGCTCCACTTCCAACTGCCTCCGCCAGGCGGCGGCGAGCGCGTCGATGCGGGAGGCCGGTCCCAACCCCACGGCCCACGGGCCGCCACCCTGGGGGCCGAGCACGAAGGCCACGTAGTTCCGCGGCGTGCGCGCGTAGGCGACCAGGGCCGCATCTGCCGGCAAGGCGCGTGCCACGCCGTCCCAGCCCACGGTCTCGCCGACGTCCCTGGCATCGAGCCCCGGGCTCAACTCCGCCAGTCGGCGCTCGGCGGCGGCCAGCGTCTCCCGTAGTTCCGCGGTCCGTGCCGCATATTGCTTCGGATCGCCGAGCAGCGCCGTTTGGGCCAGTTCCTTCTTGAGCCTCGCCACTTCGTCGAGCAGCGCCGGGGCCCCCGCGCCGCTGCGTGCCAGCCGCATCCGCCGCGCCATGGTGTCGAGCACCGACGCCCGGTCGCGGATCAGGGCATCCCACACCAGGCGCACCTCTGCTTCGGCCAACCGCCCGCCCGCCGCCAAGTCCAGGGCCAGGGTGAGCCCGTCGCGATCCACCGTGGCATAGATCAGGGCTTCTCTTTCCGACGCGGTCAGGGCCACCGAGGTCTGCGCCCGCCTGCGGATGGACGCCGACTCCAGAGCCGGCTCCAAGGCTTCCCCGGGCCGCCCCAACCCCACGAGCGAGGCCCCCACGCCCGCCAGGGCTTCCGCCAGCAGCGGGTATTGCGCGCCGAAGCTGTTCCGCCAACTGCGCTCGGCCCGTTGAAACCACTGCAACGCCTCGTCATGCCGGCCGGCCGCACGTTCCGCCAAACCCAGGTTGTAGGCGGCCTGCGCCGTCCGGACGGAGTCCCTTCCGAACAGCTTCTCCATGCCCGCCAGCGAGTCGGTGAGAACCGTCCGCGCCCTCTCCGGTTGTCCGGAGAGGATCAGCACCTCGCCCAGGTCCGAAAGGGCGAACACCGTCCGCGGATGCCCGGCGCCCGCCGTGCGGCGGCCGATCTCCACCGCCAGGGTGGCCAACTCCAGGCCCCGCGCCAACTCCCCGTTCATGGCATGAACCCGCCCCAGCATCGAGTAGAGCGGGCCCGTCCGTGCCGTCTCCCGGCCTTCGGCCGCTTCGCGGATGGCCAGCGACCGCCGGGCATGCGCGATGCTGCCGGCAAAATCGCCCAGCACCTGCTCCAGATTCGCCAAGCTGAAGAGGTCTGCCGCCACCTGCGGATGCTCTGCCCCCAGCACCTTCGTCTCGATCTCCAGCAGGCGGTGATACAGCCGTTGCGCCTCGGAAAAATACCCGCTCTCGGCTTTGGCCGTGGCCAGTGTGCCCAGCAGTTGGGCCGTCGTGGCGCTTTCGGCCCCGTGGCCCGCCTCGCTGATTGCCACCGCCCGCGCGGCGATCTCGATGGAAGCGGCGTGTTCGCCCGCGAAGCGCAGGCACCGGGCGAGGTTCCTGAGCGCGGGCACCAGTTGGCGGTTGGAGGGACCCAACCGCTGCTCGAGTTGCGCCAGGCCGGTTCGCAATCCGGCCTCAGCCTCCCGGTAGCGGCCCCGTTCCAGGGCGAGCCCCGCCCGGGCCAGCAGGATCCGGGCGTGCTCCAGGCTTCCCGCTCCACCGGTGGCCTCCGTTTCCGCCACGATCTTCTCCGCCAGCGCCAGGTCGTTGCGCAAGTAGGCGATCTGGGCCAGGCCCAGCCGAACCGCCACATCGCCCGGAGCCAGCGCCGCCGCCATCGTCAGAGCCTTCCCGGCCTCGTCGTAGCGGGCCAGGCCGATCAGTGCCCGCCCTCGTCCCGCCAGCTACTTCACCCGTGTTCCCGCGTCCGTTTCCTTGAACTTCTCCGCGAGGTCCAACGCGAA
>DAHVTI010000102.1 GCA_027324255.1 Bryobacterales bacterium
TCTTCTGTTCGTTCACCTTCAGCTTGAGCCGCGTCGTGATGGATCGCTTCACGCTCTCCATCACCCGTTCTCCGGCCCGGCGGCTGCGGACGTACCCATCGCGGTGAGTAGCCCCGGCGAATTTCACCCCGAGGCTCCCGCGGAACCGTGCTTGAACCTCTCAGCTCACGCGGCTCCCATCATGGAGCCCCGCCGCACACCGATTTGCCAGCGCGCTCACAACTTCGGATCGCGTGTCGAGAGACGCGCGACCCGGTGCGTCGCCCTGCGCGAATGCCTGCGCAGCCTCCTGTATTTCCGCTCGGCCCAGCGGGCCAGCGATCCGTCCAGTTGCCGCATCACTCAACGTCCATTCCTATGTCGCGCACCCATGTCAGGCCCAGTTCCTGCGAAAATTCGAAAGATCGAATATACTGGGATCGATGGGCCGCTTAAACCGCATCGTGCCCTTGGCGGATCCGCCGCTCGACGATGGGTTCACCCGCGCAGCCCTTCGCTGAATCATGTGGCCAACACGTGAGCTCTTCACGGCCGGATTGATTGTCTTTGCGTTTGGCGCAGCAGGCGGCGTGGCGTGCCACTGGTGGGCACGAGCCGCGTCCTGGACCTCGCGACTGTTCTGCGGCACGGCGCTGATCGCTGCCCTGCTGATTGGAGGCGCCGGTCTGGGCGGGCTGCTCCGTGGCTCTGAACTCTCCTGGTCTCTCCCCTCCGGCGTCCCCTATCTGAACTGCGCCGTCCGGCTCGATCCTCTGTCCTCCTTCTTCCTGCTGGCGCTTGCCATCCTCGCTGCGAGCGTCGCGGTCTACTCCATCGGTTACCTGCGCAGCGGCGTGGAGGGAAAGAGCCCTGCCATTTTCTGCTCCCTGCTCAACCTTGTGCTGGCCGGCCTGGCTCTGGTGTTCACCGCCGCGGACGTCGTCTTCTTCCTCGTTGCCTGGGAGGTGATGGTCGCCGCCACATACTTCCTGGTCGTTACAAACCACGAGGCCGAGGAATCGCGGAAGGGTGGTCTGCTGTACATCCTCATGTCGCGTGCCGGCACAGGCATGCTTTTCATCGGATTCCTGCTGCTGGCGTCAGCCGCCGGGACAACGGATTTCCGGGCGATGCATGCCAGCGGCGATAAGCTGCCAGCGGCAGCCGGCGGCCTGGCCTTTCTGCTGCTGTTCCTGGGCTTCGGCGTCAAGGCCGGAATCATCCCACTCCACATCTGGCTGCCTGCTGCGCACCCCGTGGCGCCGAGCAACATTTCCGCCCTGATGTCCGGAATCATGATCAAGACAGGCATCTATGGCATGGCGCGGGTCTTCTTCGACTTCTACGGCGTGCTGCCCGCGTGGGCCGGCATGCTGGTGCTGCTGGTGGGCGTCGTCTCAGCCGTGCTCGGCGTGCTCTATGCCCTGATGGAGCACGACCTCAAGCGGCTGCTGGCATATCACAGCATCGAGAACATCGGCATCATTCTGATGGGCTTCGGCGCGGCCCTCCTCTTCCGCTCCTACGGACATCCCCAACTGGCGGCGCTGGCGCTCATCGCCGGCCTCTTCCACACGCTCAACCACGGCGTCTTCAAGAGCCTCCTGTTCCTGGGCGCGGGGAGCGTGCTGCACAGTACGCACACCAGGAACATGGAGAAGATGGGCGGATTGATTCGCCGCATGCCCGCGACCGCGCTGTATTTCCTGATCGGCGCTATTGCGATTTCCGGTCTTCCGCCGCTGAATGGATTCGTCAGTGAATGGCTCACCTATCAGGCGTTGCTGGCCGGCTTCGGCGCCACCACGGAACTGACGCGCGTCGCCTTTCCTGTCGCCGGCGCATTGCTTGCCCTGACAGCGGCGCTCGCCGCCGCGTGCTTCGTCAAAGCGTTCGGCATCACATTTCTGGCGCTGCCGCGCAGCGAAGCGGCCGAGGCGGCGCGCGAGGTTTCTCTCTCCATGCGCACAGGCATGGCCGTACTCGCTCTCGCCTGTGCCGTTCTGGGCCTCGGCGCTTCGTGGATCCTGCCCGCCTTCGACCCGATGACCCAACAGGCCTTCGGTGTCAGTGTCAGTGGGAATCTGGTCGGGGGGAACGGCTTCATCCTGATGGCGGGCTCGCCGCAGGGCGGCGCGGTGTCCACCCCGGTGCTGGCTTTCATGCTCGTTGCGCTGAGCGGAATCCCTCTCAGTCTCTGGCTGCTCTGGGGACGCCGGCAAAAACGCGTCACCGGCCCCACGTGGGACTGCGGCCTGCCCGGCCTGACTGCCGACAACGAGTACACCGCGACCGCCTTCTCCAAGCCGTTGCGCATGATCTTCGGCTCCTTATTCCGGCCGCGCCGGGAGATTCAGGCCGAGTTTGAGGTGTCACCGTACTATCCCAAAGCCATCCACTTCGAGTCGGAGATCCAGCCTGCCTTCGAGAAGCACTTCTATGATCCGATCCGGGAGGGAATTCTCCGCATGGCAAGAAGCATGCGGCTGGTTCAGGCCGGCAGCCTGCACGCCTATCTCGCCTACATCTTCCTCACGCTGATTCTGTTGCTTCTGTTCGGAGTGCGGGGATGATCGCCCAGCTCATCTCCGTCATCGGCCAGACTGCACTGATTCTGCTCTTCTCGCCCCTGATCACAGGTTTCAGCCGGACACTCAAAGCACGCCTTCAGACGCGCCGCGGCCCGGATCTCTGGCAGCCTTACCGCGATCTGCACAAGCTGCTGCGCAAGGGAATGGTGATTCCCGATACGGCCTCCTGGATCTTCCCGGCTACCCCCTACGTGCTATTCGCCACCACCCTGCTGGCCGGACTCCTGATCCCGACCATCGCCGCTCAGGCGCCGCTCAGCCTGTTCGGCGGCGTGCTCGCGGTGGTCTACCTTCTCGCCCTTGGCCGGTTCTTCCTGGCGCTCGGCGGGTTGGACACCGGCAGTTCCTTCGGCGGGCTGGGCAGCAGCCGGGAAATGACCATCTCCGCCATCGCTGAACCGGCCTTGATGCTCGCGGTGTTCACCGTGGCGTTGGGCGCCGGATCCACCAATCTCAGTACGGTGGCCGAGTCGGCCGTCGGGCAAAGCTGGAGATTCCTTGCCCCATCGCAAATGCTGGCCTTCGCCGCGCTCTTCATCGTTCTCATCGCCGAAACCGGACGGATTCCCGTGGACAACCCGGCCACGCACCTGGAACTCACCATGATTCACGAGGCCATGATTCTCGAGTACTCCGGACCCTACCTGGCCTTAATCGAGTGGAGCGCTTCGATGAAGCAGATGGTCCTGATGACCCTGCTCGTCAATGTCTTCTTCCCTTACGGCTTGAGCGCGGACGGGTCGCCGGCCGGCATGCTCATCAGCGTCCTGCTGTTCGTTTTCAAGCTGCTGATCCTGGCCTTCGCCGTCGTGCTGGTTGAAACCGGCAACGCGAAATTGAGGTTGTTTCGGGTTCCGGAATTGCTGGCCGTCGCGTTCGTGCTCAGCGCGCTCGCCCTGATCTCGACTTTCCTCTTCGGCGGGCATGGAGGATAGCCGATGACCTTCTGGCAGGACCCTCAGTTCGGCGCCCGGATGATCACCCTCATGGCAGCGCTGGTGCTGGTGCTGCAAATCACCATGGTCGCGCAGCGCTGGCTGGTGACCAACATCCGCGCCTTTGCCATCCAGTCGTTTCTGCTCGCCTGCATCGCCAGCACGATTGCGTACTATAACGCCGCGACACACATCTATATCGCGGCCACGCTCACGCTGCTGTTCAAGGCGGTTCTCCTGCCGGTGATTCTGCAACGCCTGGTGTCGCGCATTGAAATCCGGCAGGAGATCGAACCGTTCGTGAACGTGCCGCTCTCGGTAATCATCTCCGGTCTCCTGACACTACTGGCATACGTTGTCGCGGAGCCGCTCCAGGCGCAAACCTCGCTCCCCGGGGCGGCCGGGCTGGGACGCAATACGCTTCCCGTCGCCATCGCGCTCTTCCTGATCGGGTTTTTCATGATGATCAGCCGCCGCAAGGCCGTCACCCAGGTGCTGGCCCTTCTGTCGCTGGAGAATGGCCTGTTCCTGGCCGCCATCTCCCTCACCTACGGCATGCCGCTGATCGTCGAGCTGGGTATCTTCTTCGATGTTCTCGTGGCCGTGATGATCCTCGCCATCCTGGTGTACCGGATTCGCGAGACCTTCGATTCCATGGATGTCAGCCGCCTGAGCCGGCTGAAAGGTTGAGCCCGCCGATGACGATCCCCCTGCTGTTGCTCATCCCACTGGCCGCCAGCGGAATCACCGCGCTTGCCAGGGGCCGCCGCGCGCTGGAGCTCATCCACATCCTCTCGGCGCTGGCCGGATTCACGGCCTCGCTTCTGCTGGCCGCCGGAGTGCTGGCGAACGGGCAAACCTCCTGGGGCAACGGCTTCCTGTTCGCGGATCATCTCAGCGCGCTGGTGGTGCTGCTGACCGCATTTGTCTACCTCGCGTGCGCACCCTACGCCATCGGCTACTTCCGCACGGACCGGATCAACCAGGCGTTCGGGCCCGATGAGGACGGGAGTGTCCAGCTAGCCAAAATCCGCAAGTACTACGTCCTCACTCCGCTCTTCGCTTTCTCGATGTTCCTGGTCGCACTGTCCAACAACCTCGGCGTGATGTGGGTGGCCCTGGAGGGCACCACCCTGACCTCGATCTTCCTGGTCACATTCTATGGCCGCCCCACCTCGCTCGAAGCGGCATGGAAATACGCCATGATCGGCGGCGCCGGTCTCTCCATGGCGCTGTTCGGCACCATCCTCACTTACTACGCCGCGGGACAGGTGCTCGGAACGGAGAGCCTCAGCGCACTCAATTGGTCTGTCCTGGCTGGCAGTGCCTCGAAGTTCGACCACACCGTCATGCGCCTCGCGTTCATCCTGATCCTGCTCGGTTACGGGACCAAGGCGGGACTGGCGCCGATGCACACCTGGAAACCGGACGCCTACAGTGAGGCGCCGGCGCCCGTGGCCGCCCTGATGGCCGCGGCGGTGCTCAATTGCGCGCTCTATGGGGTGGCCCGCTTTTACGTCCTGACGGTCCGCTGTCTCGGTCCATCGTTCGCTTCGCAACTCCTCATCCTGTTCGGCATTCTCTCAATCGCCATCGCCGTTCCATTCATCCTCGTGCAGCGCAGCTACCGCCGTCTGCTTGCGTATTCCAGCATCGATCATGGCGGAATCATGGTCCTCGGTCTTGGATTTGGCGGAGCGCTCGGCCCCCTCGGGATGCTGCTTCACATGACTTTCCACTCCGTCACCAAGCCGCTGCTGTTCTTCTGTGCCGGCAACGCACAGCAACAGACCGGCAACGACTCACTGCGGAGAACGCCCGGCGGTTTGCTGCACTCCCTGCCTGTCAGCGGCCCCGTGTTTCTCCTGGCGACTCTGGCCGTCACTGGCACCCCGCCATTCAGCCTCTTTCAAAGCGAGTTCACCATCCTGCGCGCCGGCATTGCCGCGCAGCACGTCGGCCTCTCAATCCTATTCGTGACGCTCCTGGTGGCGATCTTTGCCGGCTTCTTCTATCACATCGCACAGCTCGTGCTCGGCCCTCCGAGCGATTACCCCCAAGGGGAAACGTGCCGCTGGAAGACGTACCCGGTGATTGGCCTCTGCGCGCTGGTGCTGCTCCTCGGCTTCTGGCTTCCCGCGCCGCTCTATTCGCTGATCAGCGGCGCAGCGGGCGTCCTGGCGGTGCATCCATGATGGACAACCGGACAACGCGGCTCGACGAAATCCTGATGGCCGGCGGCCCTGCCTTCACTCTCAGATTGAAGTCGAGCGCAGGTGAAATCTACGCCGATGTGCCGGCTGCCAGTGCTCCGGCGGCGTCCGCTTACCTCCGTTCGGCCGGCTGCCGCCATGCCGCTGTCTTTGCCGAAGATCGTGTGGCGGAAGACCTCCACTATTACATCTACTACGTCTTTGAACATCCGGACGACACCCGCTACCTGGTGCTGCGTTGTGGCGTGGAGCCCGGACAGGCGTCGTTCCCGTCGCTGGCCGCGGAAGTCCCCGCCCTGAACTGGCAGGAGCGCGAGATCCAGGACTGGTTCGGACTGGAGGCTCTCGGCCACCCGAATCCACGGCGTGTCGCGCTGCACGACAACTGGCCGGACGTGCATCCCTTGCGAAAAGACTTCCCTATCGACACGGTCCTGCCGCCCTTTGAAGGGGAACAGCACGTGTATCGTCCGACTCTCGGCGAGGGTGTGTTTCAAATTCCCGTCGGACCGGTGCATGCCGGCATCATCGAGCCGGGCCACTTCAGTTTCGCCGTGGCCGGAGAACCCATTCTCTACCTTCAATTGCGCATGTTCTATGTGCACAAAGGGATCGAGAAGAGGTTCGAGCACCTGCCCGTTCCCCGTGCCGTCTTCCTGGCCGAGAGCGTCTCGGGGGATTCTAGCTTCTCACACGGCACAGCTTTCTGCCAGGCGGTGGAGAGCATCGGCTGCGTCGAGGTACCGGAGCCTGCCCGGCGAATGCGGACCATTCTGCTCGAACTGGAGCGCATCTACAACCATGTCGCCGATATCGGCGCCATCGTCAACGATGTGGGCTTCGTCATCGCGAACGCCCATGCCTCCCGCCTCCGCGAAGAGATTCTGCGCATCAATGAGGAGTTGACCGGAAGCCGGCTGCTGCGAGGAGTGGTCTGCCCCGGCGGCGTCCGGAGGTCCTGGGATCGCGGCCAGGCCGGCCGCGTGCTGGCGGCGCTCGATCCGTTCGAGCGGGAGTTCAACGACCTCACGGACATGATTCAGGCCTCCGACTCCACCCGAGACCGCCTGGAGCGCACCGGCACCCTGCACGCGGAGCAGGCGCGCGACCTCGGCATCATCGGGGTCGCGGGCCGCGCATCCGGCCAGGATCACGACGTTCGCAGGGATCACCCTTACGCCGCTTACGATGCCGTGGAAATCCAGCCGCCGGTTTACCAGGAAGGCGACGTCTTGCGCCGGATGCAGGTCCGCATCGATGAAGTGCGCCGGTCTCTCCAGTTCATCCGTCTGGCGGAGTCCGGTCTTTCTTCCGGCCCCCATCGTGCATCCATGCCGCAATTGCCCGCCGGCGAGTTCGCTATCGGTTCGGTGGAAGGCTGGCGCGGCGAGATCCTCTATTGGATCCGCACCGCCGCCAACAACCGGATTGCGCGCTGCAAAGTGAAAGATCCTTCGGTCAATAACTGGCCTGCTCTCGTGGAAGCTGTCCAGGGGAATATCGTGCCGGACTTCCCGGTGATCAACAAGAGCTTCAGTCTCTCCTATTCCGGAACGGACCGGTAATCATGTTCAAGATTCTGAAGAAGACATTCGACACCGGACTGGTTACCACCGGCTACCCGGACGCGCCACCGCGGCTTTCTGAAAACTTCCGCGGCGCGCCGCGCTTCGATTTCGACAACTGGCGTGACGCGCGACCTGCCGCCGAGGCCTGTCCCACGCAGGCGTTGTCGATCCGCGACCGCGGCGCCGTTCGAGAAGTGACCATGGACTACGGCCTCTGCATCTTTTGCGGCGAATGCTGTGCCGCCGACCGGACCGGTGCGGTTCTGATGACGCGAGAGTTCGAGCTCGCCGTGCGCGATAAGGCGGATCTCGTGATCACGGCTCAATACGACATCGGCGCCGATGGGGTGCAGCAGCATCTGAAGCAGATTCACTGCGGCCTTCAGCCGGTTGAACGGGACACCGCAGCGCTCGAGAAACATGTTCACCAGGCCATCCACCAGACGCTCGGCCGCTCGCTTGCCATCCGCGAAGTGGACGCCGGCTCCTGCAACGGCTGCGAAGTGGAAATCACCGCGCTTAACAACCCCGTCTACGATTTGGAGCGGCTCGGCATCCACTTCGTCGCGTCACCCCGGCATGCCGATATGCTCCTGGTCACGGGACCCGTCACCCGGAACATGGAGCTTGCTCTCATCAAGACCTACCGCGCCTGTCCCGAGCCCAAGGTGGTGGTGGCAGTGGGCGCCTGCGGAATCGGCGGCGGCATCTTCGGCCGGAACTATGCCACCCTGGGCGGCGCGGATCAGGCTGTGCCCGTGGACGTTTTCATTCCGGGCTGTCCGCCCCGGCCACACGCATTGCTTCATGGAATCCTCCTCGCCTTGGGGAGAATGGGTGAGAAGGGACTGCCGCTGTAGCGCTGCTGCAACAGCGGGAAAGAGGGACTTACTAACTGTTTCATAAGTATCTGGACTATGGAATACGTTTCTGCGATACCTGGGCATGGCCCGGCGAGATGCCCGTTTGCTTGATCATCAGACCCTGGAGGAACTACGTGTGAGGGCGATCGAGGCGGTGCAACGGAGGGAGCGTCCGGGAGCGGTGGGGGCGGTGCTCGGGTTGAACCGGTCCACTGTCTTCGGTTGGCTGGCCCAGTATCGTGCCGGAGGCTGGGAGGCGTTGAAGGCGACGCCTGTACCGGGACGCCCACCGAAGACCAAGGGTTCGCAGATCGAGAGAAGCTACAAGGCCATTGCCGGAAAGACGCCCCAGCAGTACCGCTTTGAGTTCGCGCTGTGGACGCTTGACTTGGTGCGCTGGTTGATCGCGGAAGAGTTCGTGATTCGATTAGACAAGACCAGCACCTGGCGGCCGATGAAGCAGATGCGACTGAGCGCGCAACGGCCACTGTGGCGGGCTCTGGAGCGGGACGCCAATCGAGTGGGACAGTGGAATCGCGATGAATACCCGAAGCTTCAGACTTTGGCGAAGGCTGAAGGGGCGCGGATTTGGTTTGGCGACGAAGCCGGTGTTCGCTCCGATTACCACCGCGGTGCGACTTGGGCTCCCGTTGGGGATACGCCAGTGGTGAAGACGACTGGTGCGCGCTACCGCTGGAACATGATCTCGGCGGTAAACGGGCGCGGGGACATGCGATTCATGCTGAACGAGAAGACGGTGACGGCAGGCGTGTTTGTGGAGTTCCTGCGGCGCCTGAGAAACAACGCTCATCATCCGGTCTTCCTGTTCGTCGGCGGCCGCCCCACACTCCACGCGTCCACCGTGCGGCAGATCCTGGAGCAACACGAAGACAGGATTCGGCTATTCCCGCTGCCGCCATACTCGCCTGGGTTGAACCCCGGCGAGCAGATCGGGAGGGAGGTCAAGGCAGACGGGGCAGGCCGAATGATGGTAGCGGGAAAGGACCAGAGGAAGAAGCTCCTCCTCATCAGTCTGAGAAAACTGCAAAGGATGCCCGCGATGATACAGGGCTTCTTCAAGACCCCGGAGACGATCTATGCAATCAGCTAAGCAGTCGAGTTGTTTGAGGAACAGTTAGCATGGTGATTCGAACTCTTGCGGGCTTTCGTCAATGAGCCAGGAACTTCGACGGTTCAAAGCGGAGATCTTCCAGGCTTTGGCGCATCCCACCCGCATAGCCATTGTTGAATCTCTGCGCAATGGGGAGATGTCTGCCGGCCAGCTCGTGGACCAGCTCGGATTGGAGCAGGCCAACGCCTCCCAGCATTTCGCCGTACTCCGAAGCAGGCAGATCGTCAGCAGTCGCAAGGAAGGAAATCAAGTCTTCTACGCCCTCCGCGATCCTGTGCTCGTCGAAGTGCTGGATATCCTCAAGCGCTATTTCAATTCGCACCTCTCGCAAACTATGGTCATGCTGAAAGAACTCCAGGAGGAGAAGACCACGCCGGAGAAGTGACTGGGCTCGGGGCGCGGTCCGCGGCACTCCTGTCCAGGACGTTTGAGTGCCGCCTCGGCTGAGTGTATCGGCGGGTAGGGCGGGCCTGGCGCGAATTGCGTACCGGCAAAACACTCCTACACCAGAATGTTTCCTATGTAACGCAGTAGTACTAGCTGGGTCTTCTGCCGCTTGTCGCCCATGAGTCGCGCTGCTTGCTCACCACTCCCATTACCCTCCTTGCGAAGGACCGTTTGAGCCTTCATCCGTTGCCGGACTACCACGCCCGCTGCTGACGTCTGCCGCCCGGTCAGGATGGATCGCTCCACCCTCAGTCTTGATTCCGGGACAAACGGCGGATCTCCCCAGGTAAGCTCGACCGCCTTCCGCACGCAACCGCCGAATTTACAGCCAGTGCCCTTGATGGACATGGGCTTCGTTGTCAGTTGCCGACTCGCCCGGCACCGTATGCCTCTGATCCGGTTCTTGTTCATCGGCTCGCGCCTTTGCTCCACGCTTCTTTCAGACCCCGCCTCG
>DAHVTI010000129.1 GCA_027324255.1 Bryobacterales bacterium
CTGCTTCGCCCCGAAGATGAAGTGCCTGCTGCCGCATAGTCCCCCCTTGCGGCTTACTGCCTGTCCGATGCCCGGCCCCTCAACCGGATCTGAAACCAACCCCTCTTCGGTGCCGCCCCGCGGGCTGAATCACACTCAACCTGGCGGCTGCATCCGGGGCCGGATTCCGAACATCTCGCCAGCTTCATGATAGCACTTAATCAGATTATCGGGTCTGAATATGAAGGCGGAGCGCGGCGAATAACCGCGCAGACAGCGCGGAGTTGCCGAGCGCCACCCGAATCGCCGCGGATCTTGATCCACTCCACCGGAATCCGCGGCCGCAGCGGATTCACTGCCTGGATTGTGCGCAGGCCAGAGAGGGTGTTACTGTCGGCGCTGGAAAGGAGACGTCCAGGATGACAGTCAAGGTCCGCAACGTTATCTTCACGCTGTGCGGCGCGGCGGGGCTGTTGCTGAAGGGCCGATACCGCGGTCCATTCCAAGAAGCTATCCGCGGTTACTGCGGGAACTTCGCGGTTTCATTCGCCGTGTATTTCCTGCTGGCGAACGTCCCGCTCTGCCGAAAAAAGGGCCGGCTGCCGCTGGCCGGCTGTGCGCTGGCCGTGGTGAGCCTCTTCGAGGCCACGGACGGCTTCGGCCTGATGGCAAATACCTACGACCCGCTGGATTATGCGGCCAACGCGGCGGGCATCGCGCTGGCGGTGTGGGTGGACGCGGCGGCATCGAAAGCGGAGGGGCGGCCGCGTCCGGAGAACCGTTAGCGCACGGGGAGGAGCTTGGCGACTTCGCGGGCCACCTGCCCGGCCAGCAGCGAACTGCCCTCCTGATTGAAATGCACGTTGTCGGAATGCATGTCGCCGTGCGGGGTCATGAGGGCGTGCAGGTCGTCGACGGGGATGCCTTCGGCGGCGGCGAGGTCGCGGGCGATCGAGTTGCGGCGCACGATGCGGTCGTTGCGCGCGCCGGACTCGGTGTCGGCGCGGATGGGGGTGGTGCTGGCCCACACCAGCCGGGCCCGCGGCGCGTTCTTCCGAATGGCGGCGACCAGTTCGGGGAAGTGCTGGCGGTAGTCGTCTTCGGTGTAGGCCCAGCCGTGCATGCCGATGTTGAAGTGCACGGCGTCGAAGCGGGCCTGCTTCAGGAACGCCGCCAGCTCGTCGAGCAGCGCCGGGTCGCCGATAGCCTTGGAGGTAGTGATGCGGGCCACGTAGGCCTGGCCTTTCAGGAGCTGTTCGACGATGGGGTAGTAGCCGCGGGTGATGGAGTCGCCGATGAGCACGACGCGCGGCAAGTCGTGCGCGTTCATGTCGGGCATCCAGGCGTCGCACCATTCGATGCGTTCGCGGTGCACCGCGGAATCCTGCGCACGGGCGGGGGCGAAGGCGGCGAGCACCGCGAGGATCACGATGGTTTTCATGCGGCCCCTCCTCGCGCTGAGGCGCGACGTTCTCGAAGGTATCGCAGACCGGGGGTGCGCGGCTACAGGCCCGATTCGCCGCGCCGGTGATGGCTGTCCCAGCAGGCCAGCATGAGCAGGTTCCACAGCGTGGACGAGTGATCGCGCACGCCGGACTGGTGTTGGCGCCAGAGGTTCCTGGCCGCATCCAGGTTCAGGTACTCCGCGGCGGCCTCCCGCAGAACCGTCTGTTCGAAGGTGGCCTTGAGGCTGGTGCGGAACCACGACGCCAGCGGGACCACGAAACCCATTTTGCGGCGCTGGACAAGAACCGGCGGGATGTAGCGCGAGACGGCCTCTTTGAACAGCGTCTTGCCGTTGTGCCCGCGGACCTTGAGGGGCGTGGGCAGTGTGGCGGCGAGTTCCGCCAGGCGGTGATCGAGCCACGGCGCGCGCGATTCCAGCGAGTAGGCCATGGTGGCCCGGTCCACCTTCACCAGGATGTCGCCTGGCAGGTAGGTGCGCCAGTCGACGGCCTGCAACTGGGACAGCGGCGGCAGCTCCGCATATTCGCGGAACCGGTCGCAGAACGTCTGGCGGCAGGAGTAGCCGTTCAACTGGCGGCGCAGCGGCGCGGAGAGGATGGCGGCCAGGCCCTCGTCCCGGAAGCGCGACATGGCGTTGAAGTACGCCCCGGCCAGCGTGGACGAGATGCCCTGCAAGGTGGACCTGGCGCGGAACATGCGCGGCAGGTAGTCGAATTTGGGATAGACGTTGCCCAGCGGCCCGATGACCGAGCGGCGGAAGCCCTCCGGCAGCATGCGCCGGACGCGCTCCTCCGACAGGGCGAAGGCGTAGCGGCGGTAGCCGCCGAAAAGCTCGTCGGCGCCGTCGCCGGAGAGAGCGACGGTGACGAACTGGCGCGTCATGCGCGCCAGGTAGAGCGTGGGGACGGCGGAGGAATCGCCGAAGGGCTCGTCGTAGTGCCGCACGAGCGTGCCCAGCATCTCTTCGATGGCGGGGGTGACAACCTCTTCGTAGTGGTCGGTGTTGTACTGGCGGGCGACCAGGCGGGCGTACTCGAGCTCGTCGAATTCCTTGGCCGTGAAGCCGATGGAGAAGGTGCGGACGCGGCCCGGGGCGCTGCGCGCCATGTAGGCCACCACGGCGCTGGAATCGACGCCGCCGCTCAGGAAGCCGCCCAGCGGGACGTCGCTGACCATGCGGGAGCGCACGGCGTCGCCGGCGAGCGCATCCAACTCCTCGAGGACTGCCGCGGGCCTGGCGGCCGGCGTATCCGGCGCGAAGCGGGGCGTCCAGTAGCGGCTTTCCGTTCTGCCGCCATCCGCCCGGACGGTCAGGCTGGTGGCGGGCTCCAGTTTGCGCACGGCGGCGTAGATGGTGTGCGGGTCGGGCACGTAGCTGAAGTTCAGGAAATCCGCGACGGACTCGGGCCGGATCTTCGCGGGGAAGCCGGGCAGGCCGGCCAGCGCCTTCAGCTCCGACGCGAAGCAGAACGGCATGCCGGGAACGGCGTCCGTCCAGTACAGCGGCTTTTCCCCGAAGCGATCCCGGGCCAGGAAGAGCGTTTGCCGGTTGCGGTCCCAGATGGCGAAGGCGAACATGCCGTTGAGGAACTCGGGCACGCGCTCGCCCACCTCTTCATACAGGTGGACGATGACTTCCGTGTCGCTCCGGGTCCGGAAACGGTGGCCGCGCCCCTTCAGGCCGTCCATCAGGTGCTGGAAGTTGTAGATCTCGCCGTTGAAGACGAGTTGAACGCTGCCGTCCTCGTTGCCCAGGGGCTGCTTGCCGCCCTCCACGTCGATGATGCTGAGGCGGCGGTGTCCGAGCGCCACCCGCTCGTCGGCGTAGTAGCCTTCGCCGTCGGGCCCGCGGTGGCGGATGCGGTCGCACATGCCGCGCACCAGGTCCTGATCCGGGCGCATCCCGGTGCCGGCCAGGTAGCCCGCTATCCCGCACATAGCGTCGCGCGGCCTCCTTGGCCCGGCAGCGCGCGGGCGAGAAGTTCCAGGGTCAGGACGCGGCCCAGCCGGTTTCTTTCGCGGCTGTCCGCCTGCTCGATCCGGCCGAGCCAGGCGGCCAGGGCGTCCGGGCGGTACAGGTAGGCGCTGGCCATCCGCTGCGGCCGGAGCATTTCCCGCACCTCGTCCAGGCCGAGCAGGCTCAAAGTGAAATCCGGGGCTGCGCCGCCAGGAGTGCCGCGGCTCTTGCGGAGGCCCGCTTTCTGGAGGAGCTTGGGCCAGTATTCCTTCCAGCCGGGCACGAGAAACCGGTGGAGGTTGCCCGCGCGCACCGGGAGGGCCGGATAGCCGTATTCGAGCGGCAGGGCGGCCAGGCGCGGATTGAGGCGCTCGATGAGCCGGGTGGTGAAAGCCAGCCGGGCCCGCTTCACGCCGGGCACGGCCAGGGAGAGTTCCATGGGCCGGCGGAACATGAACGGAGAAGCCCCTGGCCAGATGCGCTGCGTGCTGCTGGAGATCCGTCCCTGCCAGCGGTGCATGCGGAGGGTGAGATAGACGCTGTCGAGCAGGGAGGTGTTCGGGCAATCCTCCAGGCCCGCGTTCGCCGCGTCGATTTCCGCCGCCAGGTCGTCCGTGACGCTGGTGGGGAAATCGTGGGCCAGCAGGCCCGCGGGCTCGCCCTCGAAGGTGAACCGCGCCGCGGCGATCCTGCGGGAGTCGAAGTGGCCGCGCTTGCCGGTGTGCGGCATCAGCAGTTCGTACCAGTAGCCCTTGGTGATTTCGCCGTTGGAGCCGTTGACCGTGACGTCGAATTCGCGGGCCCGGCCGGAGTGGGCGCGAAAGGCGCTCTGGTAGAGCGTCACGTCGTATTCCCCGTCGGTGAGCGGCAGGCACTCCCTGGCGGTGGACCAGCATTCGAGGGGGCCGGCCGCGGGTGGAGGGGTGTGCAGCAGCTTCAGCCCGAACTCGCGGGCGATCCGGCGGGCCGTTTCGACATCCGGAGCGTTATCAGGCCCGTTCACGATGGTGGTGAACGGCCTTCCGGTTTCGAGCGCCGCGGCCAGTACGCAACGCGAATCGTAGCCGCCGGTGAGGTCCAGCAGCGCATTCGGGTAGGCGGCCAGGATCGTGTCCATGGCCGCGACGAGGGCGCCGGCGGTGCTCGCAAGATCGCCGCGCTCCTGCGTCCGGCCGTAGAGCCTGTCGCGCAGGTCCCAGTGGATGCGCTCAGTGCGCGCTGCGCCGGGGCCGTAGCTGAACACGCGCGCCGGACCCAGTTTTTCGACGCCCGCGAACGGGCTCCGCCGGCCGAAGACCGTCCCCGTGGAGAGAAACTGCCGGCAGCCGTGCCAGTCCGGAGACCAGGATTCCAGGCTGGCGAGAATCAGCGAGGACGTGGAAATCACCGTCCCGCCGCGAACCCTGCGCTCGTATACATGCAGATTGCCCAAACGATCGGTCAGGAGTTGAAACGCGCCGTCCGGCTGTCCCAGGACGATCGCGAAGAGGCCCTCGGTGCGCTCGGCGGAGAGCACCCCGTAGTCGGGAGCGGCCGTGCCGTCGCGCAGGATGGAGTCCAGGGCGTCCCGGCCGGTGCGGCCGTCATAGAACGGCGTGCCTGCCCCCAGGGCCCAGCGCCCGCTCACCGGGCAGCGGCTGATGCCGGCCCCAGGGCGTGCCAGGAGGGGAAAGACGGCAGCCCGCGTCCGGCCGGCGGCCAGCGAGTCCGCGGGATCGGCATGCAGGATACGGCGGAAAAGGCTCACCGCCGTCAGTAGGAGTTCCTCGGCCCTTTCCGGCGCCTCGGCCTGGACAAGGACGAACTGGTTCACCGGCGCGCCTCCCGCCGCCAGCGCCGCGCGTCAGCATGAATCAGAATCGAAATGCCGCATCCTCCGGCGACCAGGTGAGGTGGACCGCTACGAAACGGCGCCATTGCGCCTTCGTCGTATTCGTCTCATAGCGGGAGTAGCCGGCACTGGCCCCCATGTACAAGTCGCCCACAATGCGGACGCCCACGTTGCCACCCAGGGAGACGCTTCGCGTCGATGCTCCGCTCTGGAGGATGCCCGACAAGCGGTGAAAGCCGCCAAACGCCCCCAGGCTCACCTTCTTCACGGAAGTGGACGCCGAACCGGTGACGGCGTCCCGCTGGGATACGAGTATGACGCCGTTGCCGGGGGTAATGCCGTGACTGTAGGACACACCGGCCGACCAGGTGTGCCATGAGCGGGAGAGCGCCGCCGACCCCGTCCAGCCCATGCGGCTCACCTGTTGGACCGAGAGAGAGGCGCCCTGGCCCAGGAGTCCCGCCAGAGCCGGGTCCATCGCCACCGTGCCGAGGAACGTGCTGTTGTAGCGGTACGCTCCGGCCATCAGGTTCAAGCTGGCCAGCCTTCCGAGCATGTGCCTGCTCATCAAACCAACCTGGTGAACCCGGTTGCCTCCGAAGAGGCTGGGGTAGGAAAACTCGCCATATTGGTAGAACGCGCCAACCTGGGAATGCTGGCTGAGGCGGTAGCCGGCCTGGCCGCCGGCCGAATACGAATTCAGATCGCTCAAGCCCGTGCCTTTCCTGCGCACGAACGAGCCTGAGCCCATGGCGGTGAAGTTCCACCGCAGGCTCGGCTGATAGCTGATGCCGCCGCTGGTGCCGGTGTAGTGGACGCGGGTGCTGAACAGTTCATTGTCCACCAGGCCGTTCGAGGCGGGATCGCTGAATCCGACTCCTCCCGCCCCGAGGTCGGCAAAGATGGAAGAGCCCACGGTGCCCCAGCCGCCGAAAGTGCCGGCCGCCGCGCCATAGCCATATCCGCCATTGCTGGAACCGGCAAATTCGGAAGCGAAAAGGCTGATCCGCTCGGAGGCCTTGTGCTGCACCGTGATGCCCCCGACCTGGTTGAGGCCGCGCGTGAAGAGAGACTGGTTGTAGTGCTGGTAAGAAGCCGTGTAGAAGCCCGCCACCGTGGTCCGGGTGAAGGCCCTGCCGCCGCTGATGCCCGCGGCGCCGCCGTAGCCATAAGTGTCGGCTTGTGGGGGTACGCCGGGCGCGCTCTGAGTCAAGGTCTCGCTGTACGTGCCATTCGCCGAGATCCAAGGCCGGAAAGAGATCCTGGGGGACTGAGAAGTGGGTGTGTCCGACATTGTGCCCATCCCGGAGCCAACTCCCCCCAAGCCGCCCATACCGCCGTACTGCGCCTGCGCGCACTGCGATGCGGCCAGCAGCAGGAGCGCGGCTGCCGTCAGCCATCGGCCAGGAGCTCCGGGAGATCTCATCATCGGCTCATCCTCCTTGGTATCCCTAGTTGCAGCGTACGGCCGGCACAGCCGGCTCAGGTTCGCACGGAACCTGGAGCTTGCCCAATTCTACGCCGTCTGACAGCCTCTGGTCCACAGCCCGCACACGGTACCATCGTCCGTCCAGTCCTGATTCATTAGTACCCGGCGGCCGGCTGGTTATCTCCACCTATCCCGTTGAAGACTAGCGTTTTCCGCCACTCCGTTTGACCCTCCGAATCGGACCGTGATAGCCTTTTCATTTGGGACGGTGTGTCTTCCCCCGCCTCCGGTCCCTGGGTGTACCCCGAGTCAGCCCGCTCCGGCAATCGTCGCATGGAACAGATTCTCGTAGTCCTTCAAGGCATCCTGGTTCGTGCCTTGCCCACATTTTTCCTGGTCATTCTTCTTCATTGGTATCTGAAGAAGGTTCTGTTCCAGCCCATGGAACGGGTCATCGAGCAGCGCCGCCAGAAAACTGAGGGCGCGGTGGAGGCCAGCGAGGCCTCCGTGGCGCAGGCCCGGCAGAAACTCGACGCTTACGAACAGTCGCTGGCCGACGCCCGCGCCGAGATCTACCGGCAGCAGGAGGC
Organism: Bryobacterales bacterium; assembly: GCA_027324255.1. GTDB lineage: Bacteria > Acidobacteriota > Terriglobia > Bryobacterales > Bryobacteraceae > Paludibaculum. The sequence continues at coordinate 7,254 of DAHVTI010000129.1, forward strand.
AGGCCGCCTGAAGCTGGGGGAAAAGCAGGCCGAAACCGTGGAAGCCGCGCGGGCCGAAGCGGCCGCCCGCATCGCCGCCGCCAAGGCCGGGATCGCCGCCGAGGCGGAAAGAGCTTCGGCCGGCCTGGCCGCCGAGGCCGATCGTCTGGCCGACCAGATCGCCGGCGCTGTGCTGGCCGGGAGGGTCCAGTAAATGAAACGATTTGCCATCCTGCTCGCCCTGGCCGCGACGGCCGCCTGGGCCCAGGAAGCCCACCAGCCGGCGCACGAAGCCCAGGGGCACGAATCCGCCGGGCACGAGGCCGGGGATCCCTACCTGCCCTACAAGTGGTTGAACTTCGGCATCCTGGCCGCCGGTTTGGGCTACCTGGCCGTGAAGCTGGGAGGCCCGGCCCTGCGCGGGCAGCAGCAGGCGATTCTCGACCAGTTGGGCGCCGCTTCAGGCCGCGCTGAAGCCGCCGCCGCCGAGGCCGCCGAGATCGACCGCAAGGTTTCCGGCCTGGACGAGGAGATCGAAATCATCCGCCGCAAGGCGCAAGCCGAGATGGCCGCCGAAGTAATGCGCTTCGAAGAGGAGACGGCGCAATTGCTGGAAAAAGTCCGGCACGCCTCCGAGCTGGAGATCGCCTCCGCCTCGAAGCACGCCACGCAGCAGATCAAGGCCACCGCCACGCAGTTGGCGTTGGAGCTGGCCGCCGGGAAGCTGCGGGACCGCATGTCGCCCGATGCCCAGGGTGCGCTGGTGGCGCGGTTCGTCCGGCACCTCGACGGGCCTTCCGGGACGCGTCAATAGGAGCCCGCCATGCCCAACCTCGCCGTTGCCAACCAGTACGCGAAGGCGCTCCTCGAAGCCGTCTCCCAGCCCAGTTCCGGCATCAACCCGGAAGCGGCGCTGGCCCAACTCGAGCAGTTCTCCGCCGTTTTGAAGGAGTCCCACGAACTCCACGGCATCCTGTTGTCGCCCGCCGTGCCGCACGACCAGAAGACAAGGACGCTGGCCCGCCTGGGAGACATGGTGGGCATGCACGGGTATGTGAAGAATTTCCTGTTCGTCGTCACGCGCCACCGCCGGCTCGGCCTCATGGGCGAGATCCGGGACCGGTACCAGGCGCTGCTCGACGAAGCCGAGGGACTGGTGCGGGCCGGCGTGGCCGCCGCGCAGCCACTCAGTCCGGATCAGACGGCCGCCCTCGAATCGACGCTCGCCCGCATCACGGGCCGGCAGGTTCGCTGCGGCTACACGGTGGACCAGTCGCTGGTGGGCGGCGTCACCGTGCGTATCGGTTCCACGATGTACGACGGTTCGGTGAGCGGCCAGCTCGACGGCCTGCGCCGCCGCCTGACCAGTGAAAGCTAGCGACCGCTGAAAGGTTTCTGAATACGTATGGCCCAGATTCGTGCCGATGAAATCGCGCGCGTCCTGCGCGAGGAGATTGAGAATTACGACCTGGCCGTCCAGGTCTCCGAGACCGGCTACGTGGTGACCGTCGGCGACGGCATCGCCCGCATCCACGGCCTGGACAAGGTCATGGCGGGCGAACTGATCGAATTCCCCCACGGGGTTTCGGGCATCGCCATGAACCTCGAGGAGGACGAAGTTGGCGCCGTGCTGCTCGGCGAAGCGCACGTCATCCGCGAAGGCGACGAGGTGCGGCGCACCGGCCGCATCATGAGTGTTCCGGTTGGCGAAGCCCTGGTGGGCCGCGTCGTGAACGCGCTCGGCCAGCCGATCGACGACAAAGGTTCCATCGATACGCAGGACTTCGGCGCCATCGAGCGCATCGCGCCCGGCGTCATCGACCGCAAGCCCGTCCGCGAGCCGCTGCAGACCGGCATCAAGGCCATCGACGCCCTCATCCCTATCGGCCGCGGCCAGCGCGAACTCGTCATCGGCGACCGCCAGACCGGCAAGACCGCCATCGCCCTCGACGCCATCATCAATCAGAAGGGCAAGGGCGTCATCTGCATCTACGTCGCCATCGGCCAGAAGCGCTCCACCGTCGCCCAGGTGGTGAAGACGCTCACCGACTACGGCGCCATGGACTACACCATCGTCGTCGCCGCCACCGCGTCGGAATCCGCCGCGCTGCAGTACATCGCCCCCTACTCCGGCTGCGCCATGGGCGAGTACTTCCGCGACCGCGGCGGCCACGCCCTCTGTATCTACGACGACCTCTCCAAGCAGGCCGCCGCCTACCGCGAAATCTCCCTGCTCCTCCGCCGTCCCCCCGGACGCGAAGCTTTCCCCGGCGACGTCTTCTACCTCCACTCCCGCCTCCTGGAGCGCGCCGCCAAGATGAGCGATAAGCTCGGCGGCGGGTCGCTGACCGCCCTGCCGTTCATTGAAACGCAGGCTGGCGACGTCTCCGCCTACATCCCCACCAACGTCATTTCGATCACCGACGGCCAGATCTTCCTGCAGGGCGACATGTTCAACTCCAACGTCCGCCCGGCCGTGGACGTCGGCATCTCCGTGTCGCGCGTCGGCGGCAACGCCCAGATCAAGGCCATGAAGCAGGTGGCCGGCTCGCTCCGCCTCGACCTCGCCCAGTATCGCGCGCTGGCGGCCTTCGCCCAGTTCGGCTCCGACCTCGACAAGGCGTCGCAGGCCCAGCTCAACCGCGGCCGCCGCCTCACCGAAATCCTCAAGCAGGGTCAGTACCACCCCCTGCCCGTCGAAAAGCAGGTGCTCATCCTGTACGCCGGCGGCAACGGCTATCTCGACGACCTGCCGGTGGAAAGCTGCCGCCCGTTCGAAGCCGAGCTCTATCGCTTCGTCGAGAACGGCCACGCCGGCATCCTGAAGGAGATCGCCGAAAAGGCCGCCCTCAGCGACGACCTGAAGGTGCGGATCGACGCGATGCTGAAGGAATTCAAGCAGCGCTTCGTCACGGAGCACAAGCTCCAGAAGTAGGCGCCCCATGCCCAGCCTGATCGACCTACGCCGGCGAATCCGCTCGGTCAAGAACACGCAGCAGATCACCAAGGCCATGAAGATGGTGGCCTCGGCCCGCCTGCGCCGCGCCCAGGAGCGCGTCGTCAACGCCCGGCCCTTCGCCCGCATGGCCGGCGAGGTGCTGCAGAACGTCGTCGGCGCCGTCTCCGGCGCGGGCGACCTCGCCGGGAGCCTCCCGCTGCTGGCCTCGCGCGAGGAGCGGAAAATCCAGCTCGTGCTGATTACCGCCGACCGCGGCCTGGCCGGCGCCTTCAATACCAACCTCATCAAGGCCGCCCAGTACTTCATCGACGGGCGCCCCCGGCAGGACGTCAGCCTGGAACTGTACGGCCGCAAGGGCCGCGACTACTTCGTGCGCCGCTCCGTGCGGATCAGCGGCGAGGTGACCGGCATCAGCCAGTCCGCCACCCTGGCCGACGCCGAAGCTCTGGCGCAGAAGCTCATCGGCCGCTTCTCCTCCGGCCAGGCCGACTCCGTCTACCTGCTCTACAACGAGTTCAAGAGCATCCTCTCGCAGAAAGTGATGCTCAGGAAGATCCTGCCCATCTCCGTGCCGCAAGGTACGGCGCAGCGGGACTACCTCTTCGAGCAGCCGCCGGCCGCCATGCTGGCGCGCCTGCTGCCCGACTCCATCGTTTTGCAGATCCTCGAGGCGTTTCTCGAATCCGCCGCCGCCGAACAGGCCGCGCGCATGACCGCCATGGATGCGGCCACCACCAACGCCAGCGATGTGATCAACAAGCTCACACTCCACTTGAACCGCGTGCGGCAGGCGAGCATCACGCGCGAAATCATCGAGGTTGTCAGCGGGGCCAGCGCCCTGGAATAGGAATCAGTCATGTCCACTGCCACGACTCAGCAAGTTCTCGGAAAAGTCATTCAGGTGGCCGGCCCGGCCGTCGACATCCAGTTCCCCGAAGGGCAGGCCCCCGTCATCTACACGGCGGTCCTCATCACCAGCGAGGGCTTCGACGTGCCGGAGCCCATCAACATCACCGTCGAGGTGATGCAGCACCTCGGCGAGGGCCGCGTGCGCACGGTCGCCATGCAGCCCACCGACGGCCTCGTGCGGGGGATGCAGTGCATCTCCACCGGCGGGCCCATCACCATGCCCGTCGGCAAGCAGACGCTCGGCCGCGTGCTGAACGTGCTCGGCGAGCCCGTGGACCAGCAGGGCCCCGTCACCACGGAAAAGCGCTACCCCATCCACCGCGAAGCGCCCGCCTTCGACGAGCAGTCCACCACCGCCCAGATGTTCGAAACGGGCATCAAGGTCATCGACCTGCTCGAGCCTTACCTGCGCGGCGGCAAGATCGGCCTGTTCGGCGGCGCCGGCGTCGGCAAGACCGTCGTCATCATGGAGCTGATCAACAACATCGCCATGAAGCACGGCGGCGTCTCCGTGTTCGCCGGCGTCGGCGAGCGCACCCGCGAGGGCAACGACCTCTGGCTCGAAATGCAGGAGTCCGGCGTCCTCGACCCCACCGACTGGACGAAATCGAAGGTCGCCCTCATCTACGGCCAGATGACCGAGCCGCCCGGGGCGCGCCTGCGCGTGGCGCTCTCCGGCCTCACCGTCGCCGAGTACTTCCGCGACGACGAAAACCAGGACGTACTGCTCTTCATCGACAATATCTTCCGCTTCACCCAGGCCGGCTCGGAGGTCTCGGCGCTGCTCGGCCGCATGCCCTCCGCCGTCGGCTACCAGCCCAACCTCGCCACCGAAATGGGCGAGCTCCAGGAGCGCATCACCTCCACCAAGAAGGGCTCCATCACCTCCGTGCAGGCCATCTACGTGCCCGCCGACGACTACACCGATCCCGCCCCCGCCACCACCTTCGCCCACCTCGACGCCACCACGCAACTGTCGCGCGACATCGCCGCCATCGGCATCTACCCGGCCGTCGATCCGCTGGCCTCCACCTCCCGCATCCTCGACCCGCTCGTGGTCGGCGACGAGCATTACGACACCGCCCAGCGCGTCAAGCAGATCCTCCAGCGCTACAAGGACCTGCAGGACATCATCGCCATCCTCGGCATGGACGAGCTGTCGGAGGACGACAAGCTCACCGTCGCCCGCGCCCGCAAGATCCAGCGCTTCCTCTCCCAGCCCTTCCACGTCGCCGAGCAGTTCACCGGCTTCAAGGGCAAGTACGTGAAGCTCGCCGACTCCATCCGCGGCTTTAAGGAAATCTGCGACGGCAAGCACGACGACATCCCCGAGCAGGCCTTCTACATGCAAGGCACCATCGAGGACGTGCTGGAGCGCGCCGAGCAGATCAAGAAGGTGAACTAGCCCCATGGCCGCCACCCTCCGTCTCGAAGTGGCCACGCCGGAGCACCTGCTCCTCAAGGAGCAGGTCACCCAGGCGGAAGTGCCCGGCCTCCAGGGCGCCCTCGGCGTCCTGCCGGAACACTCGCCGCTGCTCTCCGAGCTGGGCTGCGGTACGCTGACCTACGTGCTGGAGAACGGCCAGAAGAAGCGGATGGCCATCTGCGGCGGGTACGTGGAGGTGGGACCGGACTTCATCCGCGTCCTGGCCAACCGTGCCGAAGCCGCCGACGACATCGACGTCAAGCGCGCCGGCGAGGCTCTGCAGCGCGCCAACGAGCGGCTGCTCCACCCCACGCCGGAACTCGACGTCGCCCGCGCCCTCAACGCCATGCACCGCGCCCAGTCCCGGCTCGACTCCGCCGCCCGCCGCTGAGCCCCGTTTGCGCCACAATCACTTCAGAGGTTTCTGAAGTGAAAGTCATCGCCGACATCTGCATCGTCCCTCTGGGCGTGGGCACTTCCGTGTCCAAGGAAGTGACCGAGTGCGAGCGCATCCTCCGCCAGACGGGCCTCAAGACCCACCTCCACGCCTACGGCACCAATATCGAGGGCGAGTGGGACGAGGTCTTTGCCGCGCTGAAGCAGTGCCACGAGACACTCCACGCCATGGGCGTGCCGCGCATCTCCACCAACCTCCGCGTCGGCACGCGCACCGACAAGCCGCAGACCATGGAAGACAAAGTGCGCAAGGTGGAAGACTCCCTATAGATCACTGGTGTTTCTTTACACTATTCTGGGTATACTGGGCCCAATCGAGGGAATGCACATCCAGCCCTCGCCATCGACCCATCGGAGGAAACAGTGCGGAAAAACCTCATGCGGGGCGCGCTCTGCGTGCTCTCCATCGCCGGCCTGGCTATGGGCCAGGGCCAGGCGGACGATCACAAGCCTTTTGTCTTCAATGGGAAGTCGTGGGCCAACAAGCAGGCCTTCATAGACAATGGAGCCCGCTGTTCCACGCGCCCCATCGACGCCATCGAGCGCGCCGAGATCGACGCGAAACTGGCCGCGGCGGCCAAGCCGGCCAAAGGCGGCGGCGGTGGTGGCGGCGGCGGTTCGTGGACCCCTGCCATCGTCAACGTCTACTTCCACGTGATCAACAAGGGAGCCGGAATCGCCAACGGCGACGTGTCGCAGCAGACGATCAACGACCAGATCGCGATTCTCAATGCCGCCTACAATCCGGCCGGCATCAGCTTTGCCTTGGTCAACGTGGACAGGACCACCAACGCCACCTGGTACACCATGACGCCCGGATCGACGGCCGAAGCGCAGGCCAAGACCGCCCTTCACCAGGGGACGGCCGACGACCTGAACATTTACTCCGCCAACATCGGCCAGGGATTGCTCGGCTGGGCCACCTTCCCGTGGGACTACCCGTCCAGGCCCCTGATGGATGGAGTCGTCCTGCTCTACTCTTCGCTGCCTGGCGGCGGTGCCGTGCCCTACGACGAGGGCGATACCGGCACGCACGAAGTCGGCCACTGGGCCGGCCTCTATCACACCTTCCAGGGCGGTTGCAGCAAGAACAACGACCTGGTCGCCGATACCCCGGCCGAGCGGTCTCCGGCCTATGGATGCCCCACCGGACGCGATACCTGCGCCACCGCCGGCCTGGATCCCATCACCAACTTCATGGACTACACTGATGACTCTTGCATGAACAGGTTCTCGACCAACCAGGACACGAGGATGCAGGCAGCCTATACCACCTACCGCAAAGGCAAGTAGCTCACCGCCGCGGCGGCTCCCAGTCCACCACCGGCTGCGCGCCGTCGTCGCACACCCATACCGTCGCACGGGCGCCCGCCTTCAACCGGCCGGGCGCCCGTTCGATTTCCCGCCAGTGCCGCGGCTCGAACCGCTCGCGCCCGAACAGAAACCAGCGCGCCGCGTCCTCGCCCGGCCTGTACTTCAGGACGAACTTCTCCACCGTGTCGTCGTCCGTTTTCACCGTCAGGCGCAGTTGCGTGGGCGTGCGGCTGTAACTGGACACCACCCCCGTGAACGACGTCAGATGATCGCGCGAGCAGCCCGGCGCGGCCGGCGGCGCCAGCCGCCCTTGCCCATACAATGCCGCGGCCAGCAATAAGCCCAGCGCGAGTCTCATGCCTTCAGCGTAACGCGAACCGCGTCGGCCACGGCCTCCGCCATCTGCCGCGTCGTCGCCGCGCCGCCCATGTCGTAGGTGCGCACCTTGCCGCGGCGCACCACCTCGGCCACGGCGGCGTGAATCGCCGCGCCCGTCTCCTTCTCGCCCAGGTACTCCGCCATCATGGCCGCCGCCAGGATGGTCGCGATCGGGTTCACCTTGTTCAGTCCCGCGTATTTCGGCGCTGAGCCGTGCGTCGGCTCGAACACTGCGTAGTGCGCGCCGATGTTCCCGCTGTAAGCGAAGCCCATGCCCCCCACCAACTGCGCGCACAGGTCGGAGAGGATGTCGCCGAACAGGTTTGTGGTGACGATGACGTCGTAGTTGAGCGGGTTCTTCACCAGCCACATGCAGATGGCATCCACGTTGGCGGTATCGAGTTCGATCTCCGGGTATAGCGCCGCCACCTCGCGCGCCTTGTCCAGGAACACGCCGCAGGTGGCCCTCAGCACGTTGGCCTTGTGCACCGCTGTCACCTTGCGCCGGCCGTTCCTTCGCGCGAATTCGAACGCCGCCTCCACAATGCGCCGCGAGGCGCTCTCCGTGATGCTGCGGACGGAGATGGCGGCGTCCGGCGGAATGCGGCGCATCGCCTGCTCCGCGTAGAACGCCTCCGGCACCTGTGGGAACTCCACGCCGATGTACATCCCCTCCGTGTTCTCGCGGAACACGGTGATGTCGATGCCCTCGCGGTAGTTCAGCGGGTTGCCCGCCAGCGCCCGGCACGGCCGCTGGCAGATGAAGAGGTCCAACATCTGTCGCATCCGCACGATGGGGCTGCGGTAGACGAAGCCCTTGCCCTGCAGCGGCGCGGCCAGCTCGCGGTCGGCCTCGGCCACCGGCTTCGACGTGATCGCTCCGAAGAAGGCGCAATCGGTCGATCTCAGCAGTTCCACGGTGCGCGCCGGCAGCGGGTCACCCTCCCTTACCCAGAACTCCCAGCCGATGTCGCCGTGCAGATACTCCGCCGCGAAGCCCGCGGCGTCCAGCACCAGCCGCGCCGCCTCGCACACCTCCACCCCGATGCCGTCGCCCGGCAGCCATGCAATGCGATGGGTCTTCACGATTCCTCCCTCAGGCTGCGTACTTCCGCTTCAGAAAAGGGATCAGGCCGCCCGCCTCGATCAGTTCGATGGCGCGCGGGTCCAGCGCCGCCGCCGCAACGGTCGAGCCCCGCGTGAGGTTGCGGACGCTGCCCGACGCCAGATCGATCTCGATCTCGTCGCCCGCCCGGCACAGCCCGGCCGCCTCCGGCGCCACCACCGCCGGCAGCCCGAGGTTGATCGCGTTGCGGTAGAAGATGCGCGCGAAACTGCCCGCCACCACCGCCCCCGCCCCGGCGAACTTCAACGCCGCCGCCGCCTGCTCGCGGCTCGATCCGCAGCCGAAGTTCGCCCCCGCCACGATGATCTCGCCCGGCTGGAGATGCGCGCGGATCTCCGGGTAGGCCAGCTCGAACAGGTGCCCGGCCGTCAGCGCGCGGTCCGTGATGTTCAGGTAGCGGCCCGGGTAGATGATGTCGGTGTCGATGTTGTCCCCCAGCACCGCCGCCACCCGTCCGCGCAGAATCAAGGTTCCCTCAGGCATGGAGCGCCTCCTCGACGACAGCCTGCGGATGCGCCAGCCGGCCCGCGATGGCCGTGGCGGCCACCACCGCCGGGCTGGCCAGGTAGACCGATGAATCCTTGCTGCCCATCCGCCCGATGAAGTTGCGGTTGGTGGAGGAAACGCACACCTCCCCCGCCGCCAGGATGCCCTGATGCACGCCCACGCACGGCCCGCAGCCGGGCGGGTTGATGATGGCGCCGGCGGTCATCAGCGTTTCCAGGTACCCGGCCCGCATCGCGTCCAGGTACACCGCCTGCGAAGCCGGAATCACGATCAGCCGCGTGCGCGGGTGCACCGTGCGTCCGGCCACCACCCCGGCGGCGATCTGCAGGTCCTCCAGTCGCCCGTTGGTGCAGGAGCCCAGCACGCACTGATGAACCTCCAGTTCGCCCACCGCCGATAGCGGCTTCACGTTGTCCACCGCGTGCGGGCAGGCCACCTGCGGCTCCCCGATGTCGCGCCCCAGGTCGATGCGCAGCACGCGCTCGTACACCGCGTCCGCGTCCGGCCCGATCTCGTCCACCGGCGTGAACGCCACCTTCGCGCCCATCTCCATGGAGAGGTTCGTCAGCACCATGCGCGAGGCGCGGCTCATGCCTCGGACGGCCGGGCCGTCGAACTCCACCGCGCGGTAGTCCGCGCCGGCCGCCCCCAGTTTCCCGATGATGTAGAGGATCAGGTCCTTGGCGCTGATCCACGGCTGGAACTCGCCGCCCACCTCGATGCGGATCGTGGCCGGCACCTTGAACCACAGCCGGCCCTCCACCCACACGCCCGCCATCTCCGTGGCGCCGATGCCTGTGGCGAAGGCCCCGAAGGCGCCATGCGTGGTTGTGTGCGAATCCGTCCCCACCACCACCATGCCCGGCTTCACGTGGCCGCGCTCGGCCAGCACCTGGTGGCAGATGCCGCCGCGGCCCACGTCGTAGAAGTTCGCGATGCCCTGCGCGGCCACGAACTCGCGCACCGCCTTGTGCGTGGCCGCCGTCTTTTCGGACTCCGCCGGGATGCGGTGGTCGAAGATGATCACGATCTTCGACGGGTCCCACACGCGCGCCACGCCGATCTCGGCGAAGCTCTTGCGCACCAGGTCGGCGTTCTCGTGGCTCATCGCCAGGTCCACCTCGGCCACCACGATTTCGTCGGGCTTCACCGCGGCGCGGCCCGCGGCCCGCGCCAGGATCTTCTCCGCCAGTGTCATGCCCATGGCGCCGCTCCTCTCACCGCTCCGCCCCGGCCAGCGCCGGCAGGAACTCGCGCTCCAGCGCCCGGTACTCCGGCAGGCCCACGAAGGCGGTGTAGTCCTGGAACGTGGTGAGCCGGTGCGTTTCGCCCGCCAGGATGCCCGTGGGCGATTGCCGCAGGTCGCTGAAGAAATCCGTGAGGGCCTTGTGCATCACCATGATCGAGGCTACCGGGATGCTCACGCGGGCCACGCCCATCGCCGCCAGTTCGGGGATCGGAATCAGTTCCGTCCGGACGCCCGTGACGGCATCCATCAGGTTCACGGAGACCAGGCCGCGGATCTCGCCGGCGGCCCGTTCGATGTCCCGGCGGGTGCCGATGCCGTCTAAGAAAGCCATGTCGGCGCCCGCCTCCAGGTAGAGGTTGGCCCGCCGGATGGCTTCATCCAGGCCCAGCACGGAGTAGGCGTCGGTGCGTGCGTTGATCACCAGGTCCCGGCCGCTCCGGCGCCGGATCTCCGCCATGGCGCGCACCTTGCCGGCCATCTCTTCCGCCGGGATCACCTGCTTGCCCTCCATGTGGCCGCAGCGCTTGGGGAAGACCTGGTCTTCGATATTCACGCCGGCCGCGCCCATTTCCAGCAGCCGCTCCGTGATGGCCGCGGCGTTCAGGGCGTTGCCGCCGCCGGTGTCGATGTCGGCCATGACCGGGATGCGCACCGCGCGCACAATGTGTCCGGTGATCTCCAGGACGTCCTTCATCTCCACCAGTCCCACGTCGGGCAGGGCCAGGAGGGAGCCGGCCAAACCGAAGCCGGAGATCTGGATGGCCTCGAAGCCCGCGGCTTCGATGACGCGCGCGCTCATCGCGTCGTGGCAGCCAGGCACCACCAGGGCGTGGCGGCGGGACAGCGCCGCCCGCAAAACGGCCGCGCGGTCCAGAGAGGATGCTCGATCGAACATGCATCGGCTGCTCCTTCGACAGCCGCCCCATATCTATCAGATTCGAGTGCCGGTGTCTCCAATCCAGGCCGGCACGGAATCCTGCCGCAACCCGGCGATGTGTGCGAGAATGAAGGAGTCCTGCCATCGGTATCGGGCCGTGGCGCAGCCTGGCTAGCGCGCTTGCTTGGGGTGCAAGAGGTCCCGGGTTCAAATCCCGGCGGCCCGACCAAATTCCTCAAAGAGTTACAGACCCCACCACCCTCCCACACCTCCCGCCGGAGTCCAAGCGGAGTCCACGCCCTGTGGTAACCATGGCTTTTCCGTCGACTACCACGACCAGCCCTGTGGTTCCAACAGCTTGGTATCCATGGGGTCCATGCGTGCCATCAACGAGGCCTTGTTCGCTGGTGGAGAAAACATTGCATCGCTTATAAGGGAACAGCTACCAGGGCCCCGGTCGTGGGAGTCATCGATACGCTGCCCGCCCGAGATACCCAACAAGTCTTCGCTGGCTACCACGACCGGCCCTTCACTCTCAACGGGTTGGTGACCATGGGACGCTTGGGTGTCATGCATCGAGGCTCGTTCGCTGGTGGAGGGAACACTGCATCGCCCATTGGAGGATGCTCCCCTGCGTCTCCACTGGGTACCTTGCCGTGACAAGATCGGGCCGACGGCCTGCGCAACGCGGACGTGCAACTCGTGGCGTGCAGAGAGCCGAGAATTGAACTGCTTGTCGGCCGAGGGTTAGGCTGCCAGGGGAGGGCAGACAGATGGAGCATAGAACAATTCCGGTCGTGTTCACACCGGACAACGAGCCGCACCTTGGGAGAAATCTCCTCTTTTACTTCGATCAGCTAATCAGTTTCGCAATGGAGCAAAATGCAGCGACGGCGCCCAAGTCCCATGGTCGTGCCCTTTCGGATCATCAGGGGATGGCCAGCCAGGTCATCGCGCAGGCGCTAAGTATCACGCTGTCAGTCCGCGAACTGATTCGGCAAGGGTACCTTTTCGGAGCGCACGTGCTCCTTCGCGCGTAAGGCACGTAAATAAATCAGCTTTACAACTGACGCTCGCCGTTTGGATAAATCGTGTAGTTCCATTCGCCATGGGATGTGTCGGGCTTCAGATTGACATCCCCTTCCACCGTTGCGGGCCACCGCGGCGAACCTGCTCCAAAAGAGAGGCCTCACGGACGAGGAGATTGCGGTCCTGCTGGGGCACTCCAGATCGCGCACGACGCGGAAGTTTTATCTGCAGCCGACACCCGGCAGCGTACTGCGCCTAGTGCGTGGACTGGAGGCGGTGTTCAAATCGAGTCGTCGCTCTTCTGATCGCGCAACCTCTCCCGGCAAGCCCTCCTAGTTGAAAAGCTGCAAGATGGACAACCATCGCTGTCGACAGCATCAGAGCAGAATCTTCACATTTGCGCGCTTCCCGGATGTATAATCCTCGCCAGATGCGCCTTTTTCTGTTGCTTCTCCCGTTCCTGCTGCCTATTTGCGGTCAAAGCATGGTCGAAGGCCTTGTCGTTGATTCCGTGGCAAAAGCCCCCATTGCCCGCGCAAAGGTTCAAGTCATCTGGCTCAAGGCTCTCGAAGGCAAGGCTCTCATCCTCGGCCTCAATGACCAGGGCCCGAGCACTCAGACAGATGACGCCGGCCACTTCCGCATCGAAGTCCCGGCTCCCTGCGAATTCACCCTCAACGTGACTGCCGCCGGTTTCTCGCCCATCGGCGGCGCTGCCGCCGGCAAGTGGGTTCTGAAAGAAAAAGAGTCCAAATCGAACATCACCCTGATCCTTCGGGCCGAATCCGTCATCGAAGGCCGGGTCTTCGATCCGGTGTTGGAGAGGCCCGTGGAGGGACTCCCGGTCCAGGTCCACGTACACAATGTGATCGGGTCCGGCCCAGGGCACTTCATCCTGGCGAAATCCGCGAAGACCGCGGCGGACGGGACGTACCGCATCGAAGGTCTGCCGGCGGGCAGATACCGCGTGAGCGTGGGGCCCTCGCAACCGGTCGCCATCCGCAAGCCGGCAGTGAACCCGAAGCCCCTTCTGGTCTACCCGCTTAATTACTTTCCGGGAACTGAAAACGAGGATGCGGCGGCGGAACTCGACCTCGTTCCCGGGTCCCGCCTGGGCGGCATCGACATCCGCGTCTCGAAAAGAAAGGCGCTTCGCGCCCGCGGCAAGATCGTGCGCATGGACGGCAAGCCACTCACCCCCTCCGTGTCCTTCTCCCAGGAAGCAGAGCCCAAGTCGATGGCTGTCTCCTATCGCAACCTTGGCAAGCTGGAAAATCCCTCCACCTTCGAAATCGGTCCCTTGAATGCCGGGACCTTCCTGCTGAATGCCTATGTTGTCGGCGCCGCCCGCCGCGATCGCGCCGAAGGCAGCGTCGCGATCACCGTCACGGACAAAGACGTTGAAGACGTGGTGCTCACCCTCCGCACCGGAGTGGCTGTCACCGGCACATTGCTGAGTGAACAGGCCAAGCCGGGCCAGGAAGACCCTCTTTGGGCTGCATGCGATAAGGACTTGATGATCGACATCCTGAAGCAGGGTCCTCACAGGAAGCTCGATGAGTGGCCCGTCCCTGTGGACCGCGCGAACGGCCGCTGGACCATCGAAGGTCTACCCTTCGATCCTCTGAAGGTCGACGTGGCCGGCCTTCCGGCCGGATATGCCGTAACAGGCATCTCTTACAACGGAGTGGACGGTCCCGCCGGCAGCCTGCAACTGAACGAAGGCGCGATCTCCCACGAGGTGAAGATCACCGTTGCGCGAGTCACCAATTCAGTCCACGGCACGGTGACCCGGGAAAGCAAGCCGGCCGCCGAAGCCGTGGTGGTTCTGCTTCGAGAGCCGATTTCCGATGACTGGAAGGGCTGGCATTACAAGTTCAAGCGAACCGGCACGAATGGCGAATACTTGTTCGAGACGCTGGTGCCAGGCTGGTACCGGATCGGCGCGATGCTGATGTCGGAGGATGTCCCTACAGTC
>DAHVTI010000135.1 GCA_027324255.1 Bryobacterales bacterium
CGGAACGCCGCCCCCGCCAGGAACCCCAGCACTCCGTCCCCCGACGAATCCAGAAACAGCGGCGCCCGCACCACGTACGACGTCTCGTTCTGCGCGCAATACCCGCGCACCCCCGCAAGCGTGTCCGGGTCGCGCTTCTCCACCTCGTCCACCGCCGTGTTCAGCATCAGCCTGATATTCGGCTCTTCGTACACCTTCTCCAACAGCAGCGCATCCATCATCAGCGGGTTGCCCTCGGGGTTGCGGTGCATGTTTTCCACCATCACCTCGCCCACCACCCCGCCCTCTCTCGCCCACCGGTTGTTGTTCCCCATGTGCGCCGTCGCCCCCAGAATCCACAGCCGCACCTCGCTCGACGCGTTCCCCCCCAGCACCGGTCTGTCCTGGATCAGCGCCACTTTCAGCCCCGCCCGCGCCGCCGTGATCGCCCCGCACGTCCCCGCCAGCCCGCCTCCCACCACGCACAGGTCCGCCTCGTGCTCCACTTCCTTCGGCACCCGCCGCGCCGCCGGCCCCGCCTTCCGCAGCCGCGGCATCTCCGCCTGCGGCTGCACCACAACTGCCGCCGTCGACGCCGTCTTCAACACCGTCCGCCGCGATACCTTCTGCATGGCCCTGTCCCTTCGCCGTCAGTCTGAGCCCGGCCTCGCCGCCGGATGCCGCAATTCTATCCAAGCATCCCGCCAGGCGCACCCTCTCCGCCACGCCCCCTCACCGCCTGTTGTCCAGCGTCTCCCTCACTCTCCGCAGCAGCCGCTCCAGCGGAAATGGCTTCTGCAGAAAGTTCACGTCCGCATCCAGCACCCCGTGCCGCAGCGTCATGTTCTCCGTGTAGCCCGATACGTACAGCACGCTGAGCCCCTGCCGCTTCGCCATCATCTGCCGCGCCAGTTCCCGCCCGTTCATCCCCGGCATGATCACGTCCGTAATCAGCAGGTCGATCTCCCCGCCTGCATTCCGGCTCATCTCCAACGCCTCCTGCGGGCTTGTGGCCGCCAGCACCTCGTAACCGCTCCGCCTCAGCACGTCGCACATCAGGCTCCTGACCCCTTCCTCGTCCTCCACCACCAGGACCTTTTCCGCCCCGCGCATCGGCCCCATGTCGCTCTTCTTCGCCGCCTCCTCGTCCGCCGCCTCATCCACCCTCGGCAGGTATACCTTGAACGTCGTCCCCACGCCCGCCTGGCTGTACAGCCAGATGTCCCCGCCGTTCTGCTTCACAATGCCGTACACCGTCGCCAGCCCCAGCCCCGAGTTGCCCGCGTCGCCCTTCGTGCTGAAAAACGGCTCGAAGATGTGCCGCTGCGTCTCTTCGTCCATCCCCGTGCCCTCGTCGCTCACCGAAATTTGCACGTAGGCGCCCGGCTTCACTCCCGCGTGCGTCCGCGCATACGTCTCGTCCAGCTCCACCGCGTTCGTCTCCAGCGTGATCGACCCTCCCCCCGTCATCGCCTCCCGCGCGTTGATCAGCAGGTTCATCGCCACCTGGTCCAGTTGCGACTGGTCCATCAGCACTTTGCCCGCCCCGGGAGCCAGGCAGTATTTCAGCGTGATGTTCTCCCCCAGCAGGCGCCTCAGCATCCCCTCCGTCCGCCCCAGCGCCTCGCTTACGTCCAGCACCGCCGGCCGCACAATCTGCCTTCTCCCGAACGTCAGCAACTGCCTCGTCAGCGCCGCCGCCCGCTCCGCCGCCTTCAGGATCTCCTCCGCATAGCCCCGCGTCGGGCTCAGCGGCGACAACTGCCCCAGCAGCATCTCGTCGTACCCCATGATCACCGTCAGCAGGTTGTTGAAGTCGTGCGCAATCCCTCCCGCCAGCCGCCCCACCGCCTCCAGCTTCTGCGATTGCAGCAACTGATCCTCCAGCGTCTTCCTGTGCGTGATGTCCGATATGAACGCGATCGCCATCGGCCCGTTCTCCCCCTCCACGTAACTCAGACTGATTTCCACCGGAAATTCCCGCCCGTCCTTCCGCCGCGCCCGCAGTTCCAGCCCCTCCCCCATCGGCCTCACCTTCGGCGCCCGGAAGTACGCCTGCCGCTCCGCGCTGTGCCGCTCCCTCACCCCATCCGGCACCAGCCGCTCCACCTGCTCCCCCACCAGCTCCTCCGGCCGGTAGCCGAACATCTCTTCCACCCGCGCGTTCGCCGCTACTATCTCTCCGCTACCCTCCACCGCCAGAATGCTCTGGCTCGCCGACTCCAGAATCGCCTCCAGAATTCCAGCGCTGGCAAACTCCCCATGCCCGCCCTCTCCGTCGCCCTTTCCTGCACCGCTCACTGAGCAGTATTCCTCCCTGCCTCGACTCTACCCGAGCTCTATTCGAAAAACAATACAAAAGAGTACAAAAGCGCCAGACTCCGAATTTGCTCGCCTTCATCTCCTTTTCTGGATATACTCTTCCAAATCGCTCTGGCTGGCTCTCGACTGCGAAAACTTGGAGGAACTCATGTCCATCACCAAACGGGCCACCGCCGAATTTTTCGGTACTTTCTGGCTTGTCTTCGGCGGCTGCGGCAGCGCCGTCCTTTCCGCCGCCTTCCCCAACCTCGGCATCGGCCTCCTCGGCGTCGGCCTCGCCTTCGGCCTCACCGTCCTCACCATGGCCTACGCCATCGGGCACATCTCCGGCTGCCACTTGAACCCCGCCGTCTCCGTCGGCCTCCTCGCCGCCCGCCGCTTCCCCGCCAAAGACCTCCCCGCCTACGTCGTCGCCCAGTGCGCCGGCGCCGTCTCTGCCGCCGCCGCCCTGTTCGTCATCGCCTCCGGCAAGGCCGGTTTCGATGTCTCCGCCGGCTTCGCCGCCAACGGCTACGGCGCCCACTCCCCCGGCGGCTATTCGCTCCTCGCCTGCTTCACCGCCGAAACCCTGCTCACCTTTTTCTTCCTCTTCGTCATCCTCGGCGCCACCGACCTCCGCGCCCCGGAGGGCTTCGCCGGCCTCCCCATCGGCCTCGCCCTCACCCTCATCCACCTCATCGGAATCCCCGTGACGAACACCTCCGTCAACCCCGCCCGCAGCCTCGGCCCAGCCGTCTTCGTCGGAGACTGGGCCGTCCAGCAGCTCTGGCTCTTCTGGATCGCCCCCTTCCTCGGCGCCGCCCTCGCCGGCCTGGTCTATCCTTGGCTTGCCGAAGGCCACGACTGACTCGCACACTGAAGAAGTGCCGCAAACCGATTGGGGCTGGCAGATCACCCCCGCCGAGTTCGAAAGCTGGATCTTTTTCCTCTCCCCTGAACTCCTCGCCGTCAACAAGCCCGGCTCCGTCGTCTGCCATCCCTCCAAGCACGGCCCCTGGTCCAGCCTCGTCGGCGCCGCCCGCGAATACCTCCGCGAAGACGTCCTCCACATGCCCTCCCGCCTCGATCGCGAAACCTCCGGCGTCGTCGTCTTCGCCCGCAACCGCATCCGCGGCTCCGAGCTCCAGCGCGCCATCCAGCACGGCCGCGTCCGCAAAACCTACACCGCCATCCTCGACGGCCTCCTTCTTGATCCCGTCACCGTCGACCGCCCCATCGCCCGCGCCCTCCACGCCCACGTCTTCCTCAAGCAGGCCGTTCGCGACGACGGCCAGCCCGCCCAAACCGAGTTCGTCCCCCTCGCTCACGCCGGCGGCCGCACCCTCGCCCGCATCCACCCCCGCACCGGACGCCTCCACCAGATCCGCGTCCACGCCGCCTCCCTCGGCCACCCCGTCACCGCCGACAAGCTCTACGGCCCCGACGAAACCTACTTCCTCCACTTCATCCGGCACGGCTTCGATGAGAAGCTCCAACTCGCCCTCCCCCTGCCCCGCCAGGCCCTCCACGCCTCTTCCCTCCAATTCGACCTCCCCTCCGGCGCCCTCTCCTTCGAAGCCCCTCTCGCCCCCGACCTCGCCGCCTTCTGGCGCGCCCTCGAAACCTCATAAACCCAAAAACCCATAAAATGGTCTTGCCATGCTCCTGCCCGACGTTGGCTCTCTCGTCGCCGTCCAGTACAAGCGCAACCCCCACGTGTACTCCGACGCTGCCCTCAACCCCCTCCTCTTCCTCGGCCGCGTCCTCCGCCACGAAGGCAGTTGGGGCTTCAGCGTCGAGCTCATGAACTACGACAACGTCCCCCAGGAAACCTGGCTCGAATACGACCAGGAGGACCAGCGCTGGGACGACCGCAACTTCCATCAGCCCGTCCACGCCATCCTCTTCCCCGTCGGCCCCGACCTCGCCGCCCTCCACGCCGAGCTCGCAGCCCTCCCCGCCGAACTCCCCCAGCCCGAAGAAGGCGTCCGCCCCTTCTCCGAAATGCGCCTCCGCTTCCTCCTCGGCGCCGCCGAAGCCGGCTGGCTGCGTGCCGCCGAAGGCCCCCTCGTCTACTACTCCGACGACTTCCCCGACGCCTCCTCCACCGTCGCCCGCTGGCAGAAACAGCCCCTCGGCCGCACCGAACTCGGCGAGGACCGTATCTTCTTCGAGTGGCCCATCGACGACAAGGACCCGGACGATTGCGGCATCGAACTCCTCCGCCGCGACGACGGCAGCTTCTACTCGAAATCCGAGGAGTTCGGCGACGAGTTCGAAGCCCGCCTCGAAACGCTCGCCCAGGCCCGCGTCCTCTGCGGCCTCTGGTCCAGTGAGGAATTCTTGAGCTTCTTCGCCGCCGTCTTCCCTAACTCTTGAGCAGCGCCGCCACGTCGATCAGCCACATCTGCCGGCCCGTCCCCCCGTGCGCCGAATCGATCGCCACCTTCCGCCCGTCCGGCGAATAGCGCGGGTGCGTGTCGCACCGCCACTCGCCCGTGTACTCTCGCGGCGCGGCAAAGCTCCCCAGCGCCACCCGCTTCCCCGTCGCTATCTCGTACAGGTACACGTTCTGGTTCCGCTGCCTGTCCGGATACGTGTCGTTCAGGATGTAGCGCCCGCCCGGCAGGTACGTGCAGTGCCCGTTCACCGTCATCACCTCCGGCCCGACACATTCCACGCTTTCTGTTTTATCCCGGTACAGGTAGAACTTGTCCCCGCGCGACGGGTGCCAAGCCCACGCCAGCACGTGCCGCGGGTCGCGCCAGATGAAATGCGACGTCTTGCCGTACGGGTCCAGGATGTACAGGTCCTTCCCTTCCCGGTTCGCCGTGAACATCCGCGTCGCGAAGCTCTGCTTCTCTTTATCGCCCCGCCACCTGTGCAGGAAAATGAACCGCGTCCCGTCGGTGTTGTAGAGCAAATGGTTGAACCAGTGCTTCGCTCCGTTCGAATACCCCGGCGGATACGGAATCCGCGCCGCCTCGCTGAACGGAATCAGCAGCCGCGTCTTCCCGCTCTGCAAATCCAGCCGCCAGATCCCCGCGTCCTCCGGAATCAGCTTATCTTTGTTCGGATCCTCCAGCCCCGCGTACCCGTAGCCCGGCCTGCAATCGTTCAGCCGCCGGAAATCCGGATACACCGCGCTCCGCCCGTCCGGACTCAGCGCATAAATCGGCGCCGCCAGCGTCCGCTTCTTCCCCGTCTTGACGTTCGCGATCACCGACACGAACCGCCCGTCCTGCCGGTCGTTCCAGATCACGTCCGTCTTCGACCCCGGCACCCACTGCAGCATCGCCCCCTGCTGCCAGTTCCACGCCCGCGTCTCGCCCAGCTCCCTCCACCGGTCGCCGTCTTCCGTATCCACCACGCCCAACCGGATCACATCCTCCGCTCGAGGCGAGCGGTGCTCGAAGTCCACCCGCATCCCCAGCGCGTAGCGCGACGTCGGGTCGAACTGCAGCTTGTCGTAGTATCCGAACCAGTGGTGCCCCGGCGCCCGCGTAATCGCCCGCACCGGCGGCAGATCCGCCTGCGCGCGCCGCGCCGCCGCCGCCAGCAAAGGGGAAAGGAGAAAGCCTCTTCGCGTCGTCACGCTAAAAGCCTATCAGCACCTCGCCATCCACGGGCGGCGCCGCCTCCCCCTCCGGCCCGAACGCTTGCGGTAATGTGAAAAACGACCTCGGTCCTGCCCCCCAACGCCCTATACTGATATGTTAGTAGGAAGCCAT
Source organism: Bryobacterales bacterium (assembly GCA_027324255.1). Classification (GTDB taxonomy): domain Bacteria; phylum Acidobacteriota; class Terriglobia; order Bryobacterales; family Bryobacteraceae; genus Paludibaculum. The sequence goes on from DAHVTI010000135.1 coordinate 6,012, forward strand.
GCCTAACGCACTCATCCTCGGAAAGTTCTCCCTCGGCATGGGAGACCGCTTCGCCCGCCAGGGCCGCGCCCAGCTTGCCGCCTGCCAGATGGCCGCCGCCCGCGGCGTCGAAGTCGTCCCCGTCTGGAACAAGAGCAACCGCGAACACCTGATCGTCGGCAGCGAACCCCTCAGCGTGCGCTCCGAAGCTGACTCCGCCGTCGCCGCTCTCGGCTGGCACTCCGCGTATCACGTCGATGCCGACCACATCAACCTCAACACCGTCGACCGCTTCATCGCCCCCAGCGACTTCTTCACCCTCGACGTCGCCGCCGCCATCGGCCGCACCGCCGACATGTCCGCCCTCGACGACTTCGTCGCCCGCCACGGCGATTGCGGCGGCGCCTTCTCCCTCACCCCCGCCAAGGTCCGCACCGCCGCCGCCAAGTACCTCCATGCCGTCCAGGAGGCCGGCCGCATCTATCGCCGCATCGAGTCTTCGCGCGGCCCCGGCACTTTCATCACCGAGGTCTCCATGGACGAGACCGACCTCCCTCAAACCCCCGACGAGCTGCTCGTCATCCTCGCCGCCATCGCCGACGAAGGCATCCCAGCGCAGACCATCGCCCCCAAGTTCACCGGCCGCTTCAACAAGGGCGTCGACTACGTCGGCGACGTCGCTCAATTCGAGCGCGAGTTCAACGACGACATCGCCGCCATCCGCACCGCCGTCGAACGCTACGGCCTGCCCGCCAATCTCAAGCTCAGCGTCCACTCCGGCAGCGACAAGTTCTCCATCTACCCCGCCATCGCTCGTGCCATGAAATCCACCGGCGCCGGCGTCCACCTCAAAACCGCCGGCACCACCTGGCTCGAAGAGCTGATCGGCCTCGCTGAAGCAGGCGGCGCCGGCCTCGCTCTTGCCAGGGAAGTCTACGCCGAAGCCTTCGCCCACAGCGAGGAGCTCTGCGCTCCCTACGCCACCGTCATCGACATCGACACCGCCCGCCTCCCCCAGCCCTCTGAAGTGAATGCCTGGACCGCCGCCGATTACGCCAACGCCCTCCGCCACGACCAGTCCTGCCCCGCCTTCAACCCCCACCTCCGCCAGCTCCTCCACGTCGGCTACAAGGTCGCCGCCAAAATGGGAGCCCGTTATCTTGATATGCTCGCCGAGTGCGAAGAGAGCGTCGCCCGCAACGTGACGGAGAACCTGTTCGCCCGCCACATCCAGCGCGTCTTCCTCGCCTGAGACTTTCCGCCTCTCACGGAGGTGCTCCCATGTCCTGGAGCCGGAGATCCTTTCTGGCCGCGGCCGCCGCCGGCCTCGACATTCAACCCGGCCCCTTCCAGCCCGAAGGCGCCTCCCTCGAAAAATACTCCTGCCCCGCCTGGTTCCGCGAAGCCAAGTTCGGCCTCTGGGCCCACTGGGGCCCGCAATCCCAGGCCGGCTTCGGCGACTGGTACGCCCGCAACATGTACATCGAAGGGCACCGCCAGTATCAGTACCACCTCAAAACCTACGGCCACCCCTCCAAGTTCGGCTTTAAGGACGTCATCGCCACCTGGAAGGCCGAACGCTTCCAGCCCCAGGAGCTCATGCGCCTCTACCGCCAGGCCGGTGCAAAGTACTTCGTCAGCATGGGCGTCCACTGCGACAACTTCGACCTCTGGAACTCCCGCCACCACCGCTGGAACGCCGTCAACATGGGGCCGAAGAAAGACGTCGTCGGCCTCTTCCGCGACGCCGCCCGCGCCGAAGGTCTCCGCTTCGGCATCTCCGAGCACGTCTGGGGCAGCTACAACTGGTTCGCCACCAACAAGGGCGCCGACAAACAGGGCCCCTACGCCGGCGTCCCCTACGACGGCAACGAACCCGCCAACTACGACCTCTACCACCCGCCCCACGCCCCCGCCCCCAAAGCCTGGGCCGAGCAGGGCAACGAAAGCGAAGCCTGGAAGCGCGAGTGGTTCACCCGCGTCCAGGACGTCATCGATCAATATCAGCCCGATTTGTTTTATACCGACGGCGCCCTCCCCTTCGGCCGCTACGGCCGCGCCGCCGTCGCCCACTACTACAACCAGAGCCTCCGCTGGCACAAGGGCAAGGTAGACGTCGTCTACACCAGCAAGAAACGCGCCGACTGCGAAGTCGGCACCTGCGTCCTCGACGTCGAGCGCGGCCTCGTCGACGACATCTGGCCCAACCCCTGGCAGACCGACACCTGCGTCGGCAACTGGCACTACGACACCCAGGCCAAGTACAAAACCCCCAAAACCGTCATCGACCTCCTCGTCGACATCGTCAGCCGCAACGGCAATCTCCTGCTCAACTTCCCACTGCCCGGCAGCGGCGCCCTCGACGACGCCGAACTCGACATCCTCTCCGAAATCACCGCCTGGATGAAGGTGAACTCCGAAGCCATCTACGCCACCCGCCCCTGGAAGATCTTCGGCGAAGGCCCCGGCATCCGCAAAACCGATCCCAAGGCCGGCATGATCGGCACCCCCGAGCATTTCAACGAGCGCAACCGCGTCGATCTCGGCCCCGCCGACATCCGCTACACGACGAAGGGCAACACCCTCTACGCCTTCTCCATGGGTTGGAACCCGAAGGAAACCGTTCTCCCCGCCCTCACCCCCTCCCGCCGCCTTTACGAACGAAAGGTGGCCCGCGTGGAACTGCTCGGCTCCCAAGCCCCGCTCAAATGGCGCCTGGCCGAAGACGGCCTCCACATCGAATCTCCCCGGCAGCGGCCCTCCCGCCACGCCGTCGCCTTCCGGATCCTCCCCGCATGATCGCCCCCAGCCTCGGCCTCGGCGTCGGCTTCCACGCCACCGGCGCCCTCCTCTCCGCCAACTGTTACGCCCCCCAGAAATACGTCAAACGCTGGCCCTGGGAAATCTTCTGGATGACCCAGGCCGCCTGGTGCTGGCTCCTCCTCCCCATCCTCGGCGCCGTGGCCACCATCCCCCACCTCTCCCTCGTCCTCTCTGAAGGTCCCAAGGACCGCATGTTGCTCGCCTTCGCCATGGGCATCCTCTACGGCATTGGCGGCACCGCCTTCAACGTCAGCATCCGCTACATCGGCTTCTCCCTCACCTACGCCATCGCCGTGGGGCTGTCGAGCATCCTCGGCACTCTCGTCCCGCCCCTCGTCCGCGGCGACCTCTCGCGCGTCCTCCACACCGCCGGCGCTCAATACCTCCTCGCCGGCATCGCCGCCGGCGCCGCCGGCATCGCTCTCTGCGGACTCGCCGGCCGCTGGAAGGAAAACGATCTCGACTCCGGCGGCGCCCGCGGCGACTTCTCCATGTTCCGCGGCCTCCTGCTCTCTCTCGTCGCTGGCGTCTTCTCCGCCGTCTACGGCTTCTCTCTCGACGTCGCCGCCCCCGTCGCCGACCTCGCCGAACGCTACGGCGCCGGCATCTGGAAAGGCAACGTGCTTTATCTCTTCTCCAACTCCGGCGCCTTTCTCACCGCCGCCGCCTATAGCGGCTACCTCGCCTGGCGCAACCGCACCGCCGCCCAACTCCTCTCGCTCCCCGACGGCCTCGCCCGCAACCACCTCCTCGCCCTCGCCACCGGCTCGCTCTGGTACGGCCAGTTCTTCTTCTACAACCTCGGCCACGTCCGCCTCGCCGGCGACTACGCTTTTTCCAGTTGGGCCATCCACATGATCCTTTTGGTCCTCTTCAGCAACGTCGCCGCCCTCTTCTTCCGCGAATGGGCCGGCTCCCGCTCCCGCACCCGCTACGCCGTCGCCGCCGGCCTCTTCGTCCTCTGCTCCGCCGTCATTCTCTTGACCTACGGGAACTACGTGGGGCAGGCGGCCACGCCTGCGGCCGGCGGCCACGCCGGCCCCCGCCCTCACTCACCTGTGCCATCATGAATTCGTGGACGAGCGGCTTTTCTACACCGAATCCCAAACCACTAAACCGGCCCGCCTCAACTGCCCCTTCTGCCGCTCCATTGAGGAATACCCCCTCCGCTGGCTCCTCCGTCAGAAGAAGGAC
>DAHVTI010000136.1 GCA_027324255.1 Bryobacterales bacterium
CGGAAGGTGGCGGGCAGAACAAAGACGGGCGCGCGGGAGCCGAGGCCGAGGAGGTAGCGGCGGGCGACGGTTTCGCCGGTATCGGGATGGGTGGCTTCGCCCTGAAAGAGGGGATCGTCATCGGGCATGCGCCAGTTGCGGAGGAAGGCGAGGATGTCGAGATAGCCGGGCTCAGCGGAGCGCGGCGCGGCGGCGCGGGGCGAGGGCACGGGGCCGATGGATTGGGCCGGGTAGCCGGTCTTGGTCCAGGGGACGGTGTAGGTCTCTTCGGCGCCGCTCATGCGGCGGATGAGGACGGCGGCGGAGTCGGGCAGGTTGACGGCGGAGGGGTAGAGGCTGGCGGAGCGGTAAGTGATGCCGTCGGCCACGTAGCGGCGCGTGGCGCCGGGGTTGCCCCACTGGCGGAAGCGGCTGAGAAAGGCGATCCACTCCTCGGCGGTGCGGCCATCGACGGTGAGCACTTCGTCGCCGACCTGGAAGGGGAACTGGGCGGCGGGCAGGATGGCGCGGTTGATGGCCTCGATGAGGACCTTGCCGTCGTAGATGTCGACGGAGAAGCCGAGGTTGGCGGTGAAGTTGATGGGGGTGGAGAAGCTGGAGTGTGTGTCCTTTAAAGAAGCGACATATTCGGCGCAGAGCTCGTAGAACTCGATATCGGTGGAGGTCTTGCGGACGCGGTCGATCCACGGGGCGATATCGAGGGCATCGAAGCCGAAGGCCCATTTTTTCCATTCGTAGGGTGCGTAGCGCTTGGAGTAAAGCGCGGCCATGGTCTGGAAGTCGTGCTGTTTCTGGTCGGCGGTCAGGTCGGCAAAGGCGGGGATGGCCGACAGGACGCAAAGAACGACAGCGAGCAGTTTGGCCATATAAAGTCTCCTGGGCGGCACGATAAAGCAGCCCGGAGACGGAGTCCAGCGCAGGGCCTACTTTTCGGTGACGGCGGCGAGGGCCTTGGGGTCGAAGGAGACGCCGAGGCCGGGGCCTTGCGGGACGGTGAGCCAGCCGGGCGCGGCTTCGACGGGCTGCTGGAGGAGGCGGTTGCCGAGGGGGCCGGCGAGCGCGCGGCCGCCTTCGGAGATGAGGAGGTTGGGCGTGGCGGCGGCGAGGTGGAGCGAGGCCGCGACGTAGAGGGCGGTGCCGGTGCTGACGTGAGGGCTCCAGTTGACGCCGTGCACGTCGGCGAGGGCGGCGATGCGGCGCGTCTCGGTGATGCCGGCGGCGCGGCAGATGTCGGGGTTGATGATGCCGATGGCTCTCATCTGAAGAAGGTCGCGGAACTGGAACCGGTTGCAGAGGGCTTCGCCGGCGCAGAGCGGCGTTTCGAGGGCGTCGGCGAGGCGCGGGTAGGAGGCGATGTCGTCGGGCAGGAGGGCGTCCTCCCACCAGCCGACGTTGCCGATGCGGTCGAGTTCGCGGCCGACTTTCACGGCCTCGTAGAGCTTGTAGGCGCCGAGGGAATCGACGAGGACCTGGCCCTTGCCGCGGAAGACCTCGGCGGCGGCGGCGACGCGGGCGACGTCGTTGGTGCCGGGGCCTTTGCTGAGTCCCATTTTGACGGTTTGGAAACCGTCGGCGAGGGCCCTGGCGGCGTTGTTGCGGAGTTCGGCGGCGTCGCGGCCGCCGAGGGAGGCGTAGGCGGGGATGCGGGTGCGGAAGGCGCCGCCGAGGAGTTGGTAGACGGGCAGGCCGGCGTACTGGCCGAGGATGTCCCACAAGGCAATGTCCACGCCGGCGATGGCTTCGGTGTAGGAGCCGGAGGCATAGCCGCGAACGCGTTCCGTGGAGTACATGCGCTCCCAGAGGGGCTCCACCTGGCGGGCGTCCTGGCCGAGGAGGATGGGCGCGAACTGATCGCGGATGATGGCCTGGTGGACGCGCGGGGCGGACGGGGCGTGGCATTCGCCCCAGCCGGTGAGGCCCTGGTCTGTGGTGACCTTGACGACGACGGCCTGAGTGGCGGAGGGGCGGGTGGGGGTGGCGTGGTCGAGGCGGTTCCAGAGGCCGGCGCCGCCGGTGCCCGCGCCGGCGGGGGGCATAGTGACTTTGGGCTCGCCCAGGGTGGTGCGGATGAGGAGGGCGTCGATGGCTGCGATTTTCAGGGGCGCGCTGCCGCGGGCGGCCTTTTGGAGGGCCGGCTGGGCGGCGGCGAGGGCAGCGGGTGTCAGGGCGAAGAGG
>DAHVTI010000138.1 GCA_027324255.1 Bryobacterales bacterium
GGGTCCACCATCTCGCGGCGGTTCCGGCCCGTCAGCAGGTCTTCCTCAAAGACCTTTTCGCGGTCCTCGATCTGAATCTTCTTCTCGAGCTTCTGGCCGTCGCGATCCAGCGACACCGTCACTTCGGTGCCTTCCGGCATCTCCGACACGCGGCTCACCAGGTCGTTGCCGTCTTTAATCGGCTTGCCGTTCATCGCCACGATGACGTCGTCCGCCTTGATGCCCGCCTTGGCCGCCGGGCCGCTGTCCTTCACCGACTCCACGATGACGCCGTTCTTGAAGCCCAGCGCCTTCAGCGTGTTGGCCATCGACGCCTCGTCGCGCGGGAAGCGGATGCCGATCGAGCCGCGCGAAACCCGCCCGCTGCGGATCAACTGGTTGTACGACTTCACCGCCGTGTTGATGGGCAGCGCGAACCCGATGCCCTGGTAGCCGCCCGACGAAGTGGCGATCATCGTGTTCACGCCGATCACCTCGCCGTTGATGTTCACCAGCGGGCCGCCGGAATTGCCCGGGTTGATGGCGGCGTCGGTCTGGATAAACCTCTGGAACTGCTGCGCGATGTCGCGCCCCGTGGCCGATACGATGCCCGCCGTCACCGACGTCTCCAGCCCGAACGGCGCCCCGATGGCCACCGCCCAGTCGCCCACCTGCACGCCGTCGCTGTTGGCGACCTTCAGCGGCTGCAGCGCCTTACCCGCGTCGATCTTGATCACCGCGATGTCGATCTCGGAGTCCGACCCGATCAGCTTGGCCTTGTAATCCGTCTTGTCGCCCGTCAGCCGGACCTTGATCGAGTCGGCGTTGTCCACCACGTGCAGGTTCGTCATGATGTAGCCGTTCCTGTCGAGGATGAACCCCGACCCCGAGCCCTCGCGCTTGCGCGGCACGGCCGGCGCGTCAAACGGCATCCCGAAGAAGCGGTGCAATTGATCCGACATCCCCTGCTCGTCGTCGCCCTCCTGGTCCTGCTGCGGCGAGTTCTTCTTGCGCGTCGAGGACTGCGGCTTCACCGTGAAGTCCGTCGTGATGAACACCACCGACGGCTCCAGCATCTGCGCCAGCTTCGTGAAGTCGTTGCTGAGCTTGTGCACGGGCGGGATGGTGATGGGCGTCGCGTCCGGCGCCGCCGCCTGTCCGTTGGCCGCGCTGACCCCCGTCGTCAGCAGCGTGCCCAGCAGGATGCCGACGCACAGCGTCAGCACCACCAGGCCCGCCGAAAACACTTTCTGCCGGCGCATGCCTTCCATCCAACGATTCACTACTTGCTGGTTCATGTCCTTTTACTTCTTCCTTTATCCCAGTGCGCGGAAATCTAGTCCAGTGGATGCACTCAGGCCCGCGCTGGTTTCAATTCCGCCAGCACGATCCCTGCCAAAATCAACGCCGCTCCGCCGAGCGACCCCGCCCCCCACTCCTCGCCCGATACGGCCCAGGCCAACACTCCCGCAAACACGGGCTCGAGCGCAAAGATCAGGGCGGCCTTCGTGGCGCTGGTATGCCTCTGAGCCCAAGTATAAAGCAGGAACGACAGCGCCGTCGCCAGCAGGGCCGTCGCCAGCAGGGCGAACAGCAGCGCCTGCGACCACTCCACCCGCGGCGTCTCCACCGTTCCGGCCGCCAGCCAGCTCAGTCCGGCCACCCCGGCCACCTGGTACAAACTCAACCTCTCGTAGTCCATCCGTCGCGAATACCGTTCCACTGCCAGCAGGTGCGCCGCGAACGCCACCGCGCACGCCGCCGTCAGCATGTCCCCGGCGTTCAGCCGCAGGTCCATGCCGCCCGCTCCCCCGGCCGTCAGCAGCGCCGTGCCCGCCGTGGCCAGAGCCGCCCCGCCCAGTTCCCACGGCCGGGGCACAACTCTTTGGACGAGCGAGCCCAGCAAAGGTACCAGCACAATGTACAAACCCGTGATGAATGCGGATTTCGACGCCGTCGTCAGCCGCAGCCCCGTCGTTTGCAGGGCGTAGCCCAGAAACAGCAGACCGCTGCACAACAGCCCCCCGCGCCACTCCTCGGCGCGCGCCCTCCCCAGCCTTCCGCTGAGCGCCAGGGCCAGCAGCACGGCCGCCAGAGTGAACCTCATCCCCAGGAAAAGAAAGGTAGATACGTCCGCCAGGGCCTGCTTCACCACCACGAACGTGGCGCCCCAGATGAAGGCCACCGCTACCAGCGCCAGCTCGGCGCGCCAGTGCCGTGAATCCAAAACTGCTTGCCCTGCCATCGTGGAACCGCGCCCTATGCGCCCGGCTGAGCGGCCTCCGCCAGCAGCAGGGCGAGGAGCAGCAGGATGCGCCGCAGGCCCAGCTCCCGCCCTTCGGGCGAATACCACTCGCCCGGCGTGTGCGCCCCTCCGCCCTGCCCGCCGGCGCCGATGGAAATCGCCGGCAAACCCATGGAAAGAGGAATGTTGGCGTCCGTCGAGGCGCAGTCCAGCACGGTGTGGATGCCCAACTCCGCGTCCACCGCCCGCACGTAATTCAGGATGGAGGCCGACTCGGCCAGCCGCCCCCCCGGCCGCGACCCCGTCTCCCGCATCCGCGCCGTCACCCTGCCCGCCCGCGCCCGTTCGTTCTCCAGCATCAGCGCCCGCTCCAGCGTCGACGACAGCGACGACACCAGCTCTTCCAGGTCCGAGCCGTTTTCCGCCCGCAGGTCCACCTTTGTGCGCGCCGACGCCGGGATGGCGTTCACCGTCGAGCCGCCCTCGATCACCCCGAAGTTCCAGGAGCACGGCCGCTGCCGCGCCGCCTCCTCCGCCCGCGCGTCGCCGAACCAGGTCACCGCCCGCGCCAGGGCGTGAATCGGATTAGCCGCCCCATGGTCGGACCAGGAGTGTCCGCCCGGACCGCTGACGGTCAACTCAAAGCGCCGGCACGCCAGCGCCTCCGCCGTCACATGCGCCGTGTCCGGCCCGTCCAGCACCAGCACCGCCTGCAGCCGCCCGGCCAGCGCCGAGTTCTGGCACAGGTAGCGCATGCCGCTCAGGTTGCCTTCGCCTTCCTCACCCACGTTCGCCACCACCGCCAGCCGCGACAGGTCCAGGCCGTGGCCGTTCTTCCCCAGCACTCGGGCCAGCGCCAGCAGCGCCGCCAGCCCCGCTCCGTTGTCCGCCACCCCGGGCCCCAGAAAGCGGTCTTTCTCCACCCGGATCTCGCTCTCCGACCGCGGCGCCAACACCGTATCGAGGTGCGCCGTCAGCGCCACCACCGGGCCGCTCCGCGCCGCCCCCGCCGGCACGGCCACCACGTTGCCCGCCCGGTCCACCTGCGCCTCCCAGCCCAACTCCTTCAACTGTCCCGCCATCCACTCCGCCCGCTTCTGCTCCAGAAACGTCGGCGCCGGGATGCGGCACACCGCCAGATGCTGTTCGTCGATCCAGCGCCGCTCGCGCGCGAAAAACTTCAGGGCCTCGGCCAGCGCCGGACGCCCGGCCAGGCGCGCCACGCTGTCGATGCCCGCCGGCAGCGCCGCCGGCGGGATAGACGGATGGCGCCTGCGCGCCAGATCGAGTGGCCCCAACATCCATCCCAGTTTAGCGCGCCCTCCCGCCCACTCCCCTCAAAATCCGAGCCCCGGCGACGATACGGAAAACAAGGCCCTGCTTGTCGGGGGCCCTTCAGGCATTTCGATGTTTGTCATCATCGGTTTCGTCATCGTCATCGGAGCCATCGTCGGGGGGTACCTCCTCGAACAAGGCAATCTTCTGGTGCTGCTGCAGCCCGCCGAACTGATCATCATAGGCGGGGCCGCCTTCGGCACCATCTTCATCGCCAACCCCATGCACACCGTCGTCGCGATGCTCAAGGGCGTGCTCGGCGCGCTGAAGGGCTCCAAGTACAACAAGGCCTTCTACCTCGAGCAGCTCAAGCTGCTGAACGACATCTTCGTCTACGCCCGCAAGAACGGCATGGCCAAGCTCGAATCCGACCTCGACGAGCCCTCCAAGAGCCCCGTCTTCCAGAAGTACCCCAAGTTCCTCTCAGACCACCACGCGCTCGACTTCTTCTGCGACACCGTGCGCATGGCCATCTCCGGCGGCGTCGGCCACATGGAGCTCGACCAGCTCATGGAACTCGACATCGAGGTCCAGCACCACGAGGGCGGCGAGCCCGTCGCCGCCCTCACCACCGTGGCGGATTCCCTCCCCGGCCTCGGCATCGTGGCCGCCGTGCTCGGCGTCGTCATCACCATGGGCGCCCTCGGCGGGCCGCCGGAAGAGATCGGCCACAAGGTGGCCGCCGCCCTCGTCGGTACCTTCCTCGGCATCCTGCTCTGCTACGGCTTCCTCGGCCCGCTGGCCAGCAACATGGGCAAGCTCAACGAGGCCCACGGCCAGTACATGAACGTCCTGCGCCAGGGCATCCTCGCTTCTATCAAGGGCACCGCCCCGTCGCTTGCCGTCGAGTTCGCGCGGCGCGCCATCCCCACGAACGTCCGGCCCTCCTTCAAGGAGACTGAAACCGCCATCAAAGGAGGCGGCGCGGCCCCCGCCGCCCAGGCCGCCTGAGCGCCTCGACCATGAGTTCCCCCTCCACGCCCGCCCCCATCATCGTCATCCGCAAGAAGAAAGGCGGCCACGGCGGCCACCACGGCGGCGCCTGGAAGGTAGCCTACGCCGACTTCGTCACCGCCATGATGGCCCTCTTCATCGTCCTCTGGCTCCTGTCGAGCGACGAGAAAGTCAAAAAGGCCGTCGGCGGCTACTTCCAGGACCCCACCGGCAACGGCAAAATGACCGGCTCCACCATGGCCGGCGCCGGTGAAGGCATCCAGGTGAACCAGGACAACATGGCCAAGCTCAAGGAGCAGCTCGAGCAAGCCATGAAACAGGTGCCCACATTCGAGGAGATGAAGCACAACGTCGAGGTCCTCGTCACCAACGAAGGCCTGCGCATCGAACTCCTCGAGAAGGAGGGCGGGCTCTTCTTCGAAAGCGGCAACGCCAAGCCCTCCGCCAAGGGCCGCGAGCTGATCCTGATGCTCGGCGAGCAGTTGAAGGCGCTGCCCAACAAGCTCCTCATCGAGGGCCACACCGACGCCAAGCCCTACGCCTCCGACAACGGCTATACCAACTGGGAGCTCTCCGCCGACCGCGCCAACTCCGCCCGCCGCCTCATTCAGGAGGCCGGCGTCCCGCCCTCCCGCATCGCCCAGATCCGGGGGTTCTCCGACCAGCACCTGCGCGACGTCAAAGATCCCTTCAACCCCGCCAACCGCCGCGTCTCCGTCCTCGTCCAGTACCTGCGGCCCGCCCCCTCGCAGGCAGGCGCGGTCCCGGCTTCAAACCAGGAAGCGCACGCGCCGCCTCAGGCCACGGCGCCGCCCGCCGCTCACGGCGGCGGCCGCTGACGCCCGCCCGCGCTAATCCAGGCCCAGCCGCGACATCTCCACCTTCAGGCGCCGCCGGCTCACCGCCCCCAGCACCCGCCCGTCTTCCACCATCGCCGGCGCCAGTTCGCAGTGCCCCAGGCACTTCGACGCACCCACCCGCAAATCCGCGGCCGTCCGCCGGCAGCGGTGCTGCAGGTCGTCCAGAATCTCGTCGGACCCGGCCCGGCGGCACTTGTCTCCCTTGCAGACCACGAAGACGTGCCGGCCTCTCCGGTCCGGCTCAGCCAGTTCCCTCAGATTCGCTGTCGCCATCCCCGGATCTCCTCCCTCAGTGAACCCGCTTGGGCTCGTATACGCAGAACGGCTCCTCGCCATGATAGTCGCCGGTCATCCCGAAAGCTCTCGCCCGGCATCCCAGGCACACCCTCTTGAACTCGCAGTAGCCGCACTTGCCTTCTATGTTGTCCAGGTTCCGCAGATCGGCAAACAGCTCCGAGCGCTCCCACACCGACTGGAAATCCTGTTTCCGCAGATCGCCCGCCTCCACCGGCAGGTAGCCGCACGGCTGCACCTTGCCCAGGTGCGAGATGAAGCACACGCCGCTGCCCGCCAGGCAGCCGCGCGTCATCTGGTTCAGATCCGCCGGACGCCCGCCTTTGTGCGCGTGGTTGGGATGCGGCATCATCGCCGGCACCTCCTCCCCGGCGCGCCGCGACTCCGCCCGCCGCTGCCTCGCAATCCGGTAGTACTGCGGCGCGCAGGTCGCCTTCATCTCCATCCCCGCGTCCAGGCTCCGGTCGTAGAACCAGTTCAGGATCCGCTCCGCCTCCGCCCCGTCCACCGACTGGTCTTCCGCAATCGTCAGCCCACACCCCACCGGCACCAGCAGGAACAGGTGGAACGCATCCACCTTCAACTGCTTGGCCAACTCCACCATCTCCGGCAGTTGATGGGCGTTATGCTTCGACACCGTCGTATTGATCTGCGTGGAAACGCCCACCTCTTGCAGGCACCGGATCCCCTTCAGCGCCGCTTCAAAGGCCCCGTCGTGGCCGCGGAACAGGTCGTGGGTGTGCTTGTCGGCACCGTCTAAGCTGATGGAAACACGGACGATGCCAGAGTCTTTGATGCGCTCCGCCATGGCCTCGTCCACCAGCGTCCCGTTCGTCGCCAGCGCGACGCGGATGCCCTTCGTCACCGCATAGCGCGCGATTTCGAAGACATCCCGTCTCCAAAGCGGCTCTCCCCCGCTCAACACCAGGATCATTGGGGCATATGGCGCAAGCTGATCGACGATTTCCAGGCACTCGCCCGTCGACAGGTCCGCCGGGCTCATCAACTCCGTGGCGCTCGCCCGGCAGTGGATGCACCTGAGATTGCAGCCAGTTGTCAGCTCCCAGAACACCAGCCTGGGACCCTGCGACACGCTTTCAACCACTGAGTTCATACTTTCTTGTAGGCAATTACCGCGCCACCCGCCCACCCCTCTCGAACAGAGCCGCCCGGCTCTCCGCTAAACTACTGGAATGGCAGGTCCCTTTCGTTTCATTGCGCCTGCCCGTACCGCCGCCCTGGCCGCCGTTCTGATCCTCGCCTGGTGGGTGGCCGCGGCCCAGTTCACCTACGGGGGCAATTGGACAGGCCTGTTCTGCACCGGCTCCCTCTTCCATCTTCCCTCCTGGCTGGAGCAGCAGGAAACCATCCTCCGAGACCCCGCCCCGCACGGCTACGACGGCCAGATCTTCCACGTGATGGCTCACCGCCCCTGGCCGTTGTGTGAAATCCTGCCCTATCTCGATCCGCCGCAGCTACGCTACCAGCGCATCCTCATCCCGGCGCTCGCCTACACC
>DAHVTI010000147.1 GCA_027324255.1 Bryobacterales bacterium
GGCCGGGCGGCCAGCCTGGAGGGCGCCGCATGAGAAAGTGGGCGCTCACGCTGGCGGGCCTGGCGGGCGCGGCCGCGGTGTGGCTGCTGCTGCCGCGCTACGACACGGCGGTGGTGGAATGGAAGCCGCGCATCGGCCGGCAGGAGGCCATCGAGGCCGGCGTGCGCAGCGCCGCCGCGCACGGCGAGCAGGTGGGCGGCTGGAAGTTCGCCGTGGCCACCGAAGCCGACCGCATGCGCGAACGCGCGCGCCGCGCGCTCCCGGCCAGCGCCGTGGCGCAATCCTTTGAGCCGCTGTCGGTGAAGGTGCTGGCCTACGACCGCCGGGGCAACGCCGTGCAGGTGACGCTCGACGCCAACGGCCGTCCGGCGGGTTTTGTGGACCGCAGCCGGCTGGGCCGGCGCCAGATGCAGGCGGAGCTGCCCGAGCAGGAATTCCGGAGCCTGGCCGGCGCCTATGCGGACCGCTACCGGCGCACGGCCGAGAACGTGAAGACGCAGGAGGGCCTGCGCAACGCCTGGGAGTGGGCCGAGTCGGCCGGCGTGGTGGCGCGCGTGGAGGTGATCACGCGCAGCGGCGAAGTGGTGCGCAGCACGGCGGACTACACGGTGTCGGGCGAGGCGCTGCAGGCGGGCGGCGGGCCGCCGGGCGCGCTGCGCGACGTCGTGATTCTCAGCGCCTTCGGCGTGGCGGCGGCGCTGGTGCTCCTGGCGGCGTGGAGCCTGTTCCGGAGCCTGGTGCGGCGCACGGACCAGTTGCGGTTCGGCATGCGCTTCGTATGGATGGCGGCCGTCACCTACGGGCTAAACGTGGTGAGCGGCTCGTATCAGAACGCGGCGCTGTTCGTGTCGTTCGACCAGGGGCTCAACGGCGACACGCGGCTGCTGCAGGGGCTGGCGCTGAGCGGAGCGCTGGTGGTGCTGACGGCGCTGGTGGTGGCGGCGGGCTACGCGGCGGCGCCGCGCGGGGAGTGGCCGCGCTGGCACGGCGCCAGCCTGGCGGCGCAGGGCCGGCTGTGGACGAAACCGGTGGGGCGCGAGATTTGGGACGGGCTGGCCGGCGGAGTGGCGCTGGCCGCGCTGCCCTACCTGGCCGCGGCGGCGGGCGCGGGCCGGCTGGTGCGCTTCGCCGAAGGCGCCAACCTGCTGGTGGAGCGCTGGCCGCAACTGGAGCCGCTCGACGGGCTGTCGGGGGAATGGGAGATGTACGCCGCGGTGGTGTTCCTGCTGCCGTGGGCGGCCGCGAAGTTGAAGAGCCGCGCGGCGCGGCTGGCCGTGGTGCTGGCGGCGGGCGCGCTGCTGGCCTCGGAGTTCCGCGGCGCGTTTCCGCCGGGCGAACCGTGGCGTCTCTCCGTGGGCGCCGCGCTGGCCGCCGGCTTCGTCCTGATCTACCAGCAGGCCGGACTGCTGGGCGTGTGGGTGTCGCCGGTGGGCATGCTGGCGGCGGTAGAGGGCGTGCGCCTGGCGCACCTGGCTCCGCCGTCGGTGGAGCGCGGCGGCTGGCAGATCATCGGCCTCTACACCCTGGTGGCGGGCGCGGCGCTGGCGGCCCGGTTCTTCGGCCAGCCGGCCGGCGCGGAGCGCTTCCTCGAAGAGATGGAAGAGAACACCAAGGCGCTGCCGCGCAGCGAGCGCGAGCGGCTGAAGGCCGAGTTCCAGGTGGCGCGGCGCGCGCAGGCGGGCATGCTGCCGTCCACGGCGCCGGCGCTGAAGCGCTTCGAGGTGAGCGCCGTGTGCGAGCCGGCGCGCGAAGTGGGCGGCGACCTGTTCGACTACCTGCAGTTCGAGGACGGCCAGTGGGGCCTGTGCGTGGCCGACGTCTCCGGCAAGGGCGTTCCGGCGGCGCTCTACATGACGCTGACCAAGGGCATGCTGGCCTCGGCCAAGCTCCGCCAGGCGGACCTGGCGCTGATCGCCGGGCGGCTGAACCAGGCGCTGACGGCGGCGGGCAAGAGGAGGGTGTTCGTGACCATGTCGCTGGTGCTGCTCGATGAAAAGAGCAGCACCTTCCGCCACGTGCGCGCCGGGCACAATCCGCCGGTGGTGTGGCGCGCGGCCACGGGCGAGTGCGAGTTCCTGAAGCCGCCGGGCATCGGCCTGGGGCTCACCGCCGGCGCGGCCTTCGAGCGCAACCTGGCCGAGCAGCGCGTGGAACTCTGGCCGGGCGACGCGCTGGTGCTGTACTCCGACGGCCTGGTGGAGTGCATGAACGAGTCGCACGATCAGTTCGGAGAAGAACGGCTGGCCGGCGCTCTGAAGGAGTGGGGCCCGCTGGGCGCGGCCGAACTGAAAGACCGCATCGTCGCGGAGGCCCGCATCTTCCGCGGGCAGGCCGATCCGCACGACGATCTGACCGTGATGGTGGTGAAAGCGCGGGCCGCCGGGCAGGATGCCATAGGATAGACGGGAGGAGAAAGAGACTCATCGTGGCGACGAACTTCAAGATCGAACGGCGCTCGGCTGGCGGCGTGCGCGTGCTGGCGCTGGACGGCTACCTGGACGCGCACACGGCGCCGCTGTTTGAAAGCGCCATCCAGGAAGAGGCGCAGGCCGGCAACCGGCGCATCGCGGTGGACTGCACGAAGCTCAGCTACATCTCGTCGGCCGGGCTGGGCGTCTTCATGAGTTTCATCGAGGAGCTGAGGGAGGCCGGCGGCGACATCAAGCTGGCTTCCATCGCGCCCAAGGTCTACCAGGTGTTCGACGTGCTGGGCTTTCCGGCGCTGTTCGACATGCTGGAGACGGTGGAAGAGGCGGTGGCCAAGTTCGCCGAAGGCCCGAGGGAGGGGTGAGCCATGCCGTCATTCGAGCGGACGTTTTCGATGAAGGTGCCGTCGTCGACGGAGAACCTGGCGCTGATCCGCGATTTCGTCTCGGGCATCGGCGCGCAGGCGGGCTTCGACGAGAACGACTCGGCGCGCCTGGCGCTGGCCGTCGACGAAGCCTGCGCCAACGTGATCGAGCACGCCTACCAACTGGAGGAGACGCACGAGGTGACGGTGCGCGTGGTGGTGGACCCGGAAGAGATCAAGTTCGAGATCGTGGACACGGGGCGCGGCTTCGACCCCGGACAGTTGAACGAACTCCAGGTGGAAGAGCTGATCCGGCAGAGGAAGAGCGGAGGCCTGGGCCTGCGGCTGATCCGCACCATCATGGACGACGTGCAGTACCGCATTGTGCCGGGCGAGAAGAACGAGCTGCGGATGGTGAAGAAGCTCAAAAAGTGAAACCCAGGGGGGCTATGCGCCCCCCCGGGCGGCAGCCCTGGCTTGCGGAGGAGAGGCAGGCCCGGGCGGCCTATCACCGGAACCCCGCGGGGCGGAAAAACGCGCCGCATCCGAGGCTCCTTCTGATTGAGGAGACTAGCGTACTGTGAAACGTTTGGCAAGCCTTACCTTCGTTAGGAAAATCAAATCTTTACAGGATTGTTCCTATCAGGACAGCAAACACCGGGCGAAGCATCACCGGCCGGTGGCAGGTCCGATACAATGGAGCAAACCGCTATGAGCAGCACCAATTCCTTCGGCTCCGCCGCTTCGCTGCGCGTCAACGGACGCGAATATCAGATGCACAAACTGGCCGCGCTCGGCACCGCCGGGTACGACCTGAAGAGGATCCCGTACTCGATCAAGGTTCTATTGGAGAACCTGCTGCGCCAGGAAGACGGCACGGTGGTGAAGAAGAGCGACGTGGAATACGTCGCCCAGTGGGACCCGGCCGGGAAGGCCGAGGAGATCCAGTTCATGCCGGCGCGCGTGATCCTGCAGGACTTCACGGGCGTGCCGTGCGTGGTGGACCTGGCGGCGATGCGCGACGCGCTGGCGCGCATGGGCGCGGACCCGAAGAAGGCGAATCCGCTGATCCCGGTGGACCTCGTCATCGACCACAGCGTGCAGGTGGACGAGTTCGGCACGCCGCAGGCGTTCAGCCAGAACGTGCTGCTCGAATACCAGCGCAACAACGAGCGCTACTCGCTGCTGCGGTGGGCGCAGAAGGCCTTCGCGAATTTCCGCGCGGTGCCGCCGGGCACGGGCATCGTGCACCAGGTGAACCTGGAATACCTGGCGCCGGTGGTGTTTTCGCGCGACGGCTGGGCGTACCCGGACACGGTGGTGGGCACGGATTCGCACACGACGATGATCAACGGCCTGGGCGTGGTGGGCTGGGGCGTGGGCGGCATTGAAGCCGAGGCCTGCATGCTGGGCCAGCCGATCTCGATGCTGCTGCCGCAGGTGGTGGGCTTCAAGCTGCACGGCAAGCTGAACGAGGGCGTCACGGCGACGGACCTGGTGCTGACCGTGGTGCAGATGCTGCGTAAGAAGGGCGTGGTGGGCAAGTTCGTGGAGTTCTACGGGCCGGGCGTGCTGGACCTGCCGCTGGCCGACCGCGCCACCATCGCCAACATGGGCCCCGAGTACGGCGCGACGATCGGCGTCTTCCCAGTGGACCGGCAGACGCTGGCGTACCTGAAGATGTCGAACCGGCCGAAGGACCTGATCGATCTGGTCGAGGCTTACTACAGCGAGCAGGGCATGTTCCTGACGGCCGATTCGCCGGAGCCGGTGTTCACGGACACGCTGGAGCTGGACCTGGCCTCCGTGGTGCCGTCGATGGCCGGGCCGAAGCGGCCGCAGGACCGGCTGACGCTGCCGCAAGTGAAGGACAACTTCGCCGCGACGCTGACCGAGGCGAAGAAGGAGACGCCGGTGGTGAGCGACGGCGCGGTGGTGATCGCCGCCATCACGTCGTGCACGAACACGTCGAACCCGTCGGTGATGCTGGGCGCTGGGCTGGTGGCGAAGAAGGCCGTCGAGAAGGGCCTGACGGTGAAACCGTGGGTGAAGACTTCGCTGGCGCCGGGCTCGAAGGTGGTCACCGACTACCTGAAGCACGCCGGACTGCTGCCTTATCTCGAAGCGCTGCGCTTCCACCTGGTGGGCTACGGCTGCACGACGTGCATCGGCAACTCGGGCCCGCTGCCGGAAGAGGTTTCGAAAGCGGTGGCCGATAACAAGCTGGTGGTGGCCAGCGTGCTGTCGGGCAACCGCAACTTCGAGGGCCGCGTGAACCCGCAGGTGCGGGCGAATTACCTGGCTTCCCCGCCCCTGGTGGTGGCCTACGCGCTGGCCGGACGGATCGACATCGACCTGACCACGGAGCCGCTGGGCACGGGCAAGGACGGGCAGCCGGTGTACCTGGCAGACGTCTGGCCGACGACGGCCGAAGTGCTGTCGGCCGTGGAGCGGAGCGTGCGGCCGGAGATGTTCGAGGCCGAGTACGGCAAGGTGTTCGAGGGCGACGCGATGTGGCGGGGCGTGAAGACGCCGGAGGGCGACACGTTCGCCTGGGACGCGGCGTCCACCTACATCAAGCACCCGCCGTACTTCGAAAAGATGCGCGACCCGCGGGCGCCGGTGGAGGACATCCAAGGCGCGCGCGTGCTGGCGATGCTGGGCGACTCGATCACGACCGACCACATCTCGCCGGCGGGCAACATCGCGAAGACGAGCCCGGCGGCGCGCTTCCTGATGGAGCGCGGCGTGGAGCCGAAGGACTTCAATTCGTACGGCTCGCGGCGCGGCAACGACGACGTGATGGTGCGCGGGACGCTGGCCAACATCCGGCTGCGCAATGAGCTGGTGCCGGGCGTGGAGGGCGGCTTCACGACGGCGCGGGCGGGCGGCGAGGCGGTGTCGATCTTCGACGCGAGCGTCGAGTACCAGGCCAGCGGGACGCCGCTGATCATCGTCGCCGGCAAGGAGTACGGGTCGGGCTCGTCGCGCGACTGGGCGGCGAAGGGCGTGGCGCTGCTGGGCGTGAAGGCGGTGATCGCCGAATCGTACGAGCGCATCCACCGCTCGAACCTGGTGGGGATGGGCGTGCTGCCGCTGGAGTTCCTGAACGGCGACACGCGGCAGTCGCTGGGGCTGACGGGCTTCGAGACGTACTCGATCGAGAACGCGGCGGGGCCGGTGGCGACGGTGAAGGCCGGGGACAAGACGTTCCAGGTCAAAGTCAGGATCGACACGCCGCGGGAGCACGAGTACTTCCGGTCGGGCGGGATTCTGCCGTACGTGCTGCGGCAATTGGCGAAGTAGGGACGCACTCCGGCGCAGAGCAGGGTATCGAGCCGCCTTCGCCAAGACTACGGCGGCCAAGTCGCCTGGGGCCTCCGGAGAGGCCCCATATTTCTTCGGGCTCATCAGGACTTACGTTGAGCGCTATACCTCCGAAGAGGTTGCCTGGGTTGGGAACCGCCGAAGCGGCCGCCCTACTAAGGCGAAGGGAACACGCCGGCCGGCGGTTGCTACCCCGCACAAGAGTGTCGCATACGGGCCAAAGCGTTTTCCTGGAAGTTGTTTGAAACATTGGGGAGATTGGCTGCGACCGCATAAGTTCACCGGGGGCCGGACCTGGAGGTCCGGCCGCAGGCCTGGAGGCCTGCCCCACCTATGGCACGAAGCGGTAGCCGACGCCGCGGAGGGTGTGGATGTGGCGGGGGGACTGGGGGTTGTCCTCGAGCTTCTGGCGGAGCCAGGCAATGTGGACGTCCACGGTGCGCGAGGAGACGCCGGAATGGTACTGCCAGACGGTTTCGAGGAGCTCTTCCCGGGGGACGACCTTGCCGCGGCGCTCGACCAGATAACGGAGCAACTGGAGTTCCTTGCCGGCTAGGGCGAGGGGGTGGCCGGCCTTGACGACGCTGCCGCGCTCGAAGTCGATTTCGACGTCGGCGAACTGGAAGGTGGCCTGGAGGGCGGAGGCGTCCTTGCGAACGCGGCGCAGGAGGGCCTCGAGGCGGGCGAGGAGTTCGGCGGGCTCGAAGGGCTTGGTGAGGTAGTCGTCAGCGCCGAGCTTGAGGCCGACGACGCGGTCCACCACCTGGGTTTTGGCGGTGAGCATGAGGACCACGGCGTCGCAGCCCTGCTGGCGGAGCTCGCGGCAGACGTCGAAGCCGTTCTTGCCGGGAAGCATGACGTCGAGGATGAGGAGATCGAAGGGCGCGGCGAGGGCGCGGGCGAGGCCGGAGGGCCCGTCGGTGGCGGATTCGACATCGTAGCCTTCGGCGGTGAGGAGGTCAGTGAGGGTGAGAACGAGACCCGGTTCGTCTTCGACCAGGAGGATGCGATGGCTCATGAAGTGGCTCCGCGAGTGAGGGAAGAAGCGGCGGCTTCGGGGAGAGGCTCAGGGGGCGCGGCAGGCAGGCGAAGGGTGAAGGAGGTAAGGCGGCCGGGGTCGGAGGCGGCGGAGACGGAGCCGGAGTGGGCCTCGACGATGCCTTTCACCAGAGCGAGGCCGAGGCCGGTGCCGTGGACCTGGTCCTGGATGGCGCGCTGGCCGCGGAAGAAGGGATCGAAGAGATTGGGGAGCTCCTCGGGGGAGATGCCCGGGCCGCGGTCGGAGACGCGGATCTCGATCCAGCCGGGAGTGGGGGAGAGAGCGGCGATGCCGATCCAGTTGCCGGCGCCGGATGCGCCGTACTTGGCGGCGTTGGTAAGCAGGTTCTGGAGGGCGTGCTGGAGGGCGACGGGGTCGCCGAGGAGGGGGGCGAGGCCGGGCTGGATATCCTTTTCGACGGTGCAGTGGGAAGCGTCGAGGACGGAGCGGCAGGCGGCGAGGCTGGCCTCGATGAGGTCTTCGGCGGGGACGGGCTCGAGGTTGAGGCGGGAGCGGCCGGAGTGCTGGCTGGCGAACTGGAGGACGTCCTCGACGATGCCGGTGAGGCGCTCGGCCTCCTGGCGGATCAGGGAGCCGTACTTTTCGACCTGGGCGGGGTTCTGGGCGAGCTTGCCGCGGAGGTTGAAGGCGGCGGTGCGGATGACGGTAAGGGGGGTGCGGAGCTCGTGGGAGACGCCGGCGACGAAGTTCATCTGGAGAGTGGCGAGGCGTTGGGCGCGGCGCGTGAAGACGATGAGCGCAGCGACGGTGGCGAGCATGAGGAGGAGGATGGCGGCGGTGACGCCGAGATTGCGGGCCCGGGTGCGGGCGACGACGGCGCCGAGCGAGCCGGAGCGGTGGCGGACATTGAGCTGCCAGCGGCCGAAGGGGCCGGGCCCCGGGCCGGGGCGGCCGCGCATCATGTCGCGGGCGCCGGGCGGGGCGTTGCGGCGGAAGAGCTGGTCCCAGGAGACTTCGAAGAGGGCGACGGAGGCGTCGGCGGCGGGGCCGATAGAACCGGAGGCGTCCGCGGGGTAGCGATAGAGGACGCGAGAAGGCGACTGGCGGGAGACGACCTCGACCTGGTAGTCGGAGAAGCTGGAGCCGAGGTGGCGGCTGAGGAGTTCCGGCAGGAGGGTATCGCGGACGTAGCCGGGATTGACTTCGAAGATGAGCCACTCGAGCTCGGAGCGTCCGCGGCGCGGGATTTCGATGAGGAGGCCCTCGTCGATCTCCATGGGGCGGAAGCCGCGTCCGCCGGGGCGGCCGTCGCGGCCTTCGCGCATCTGGGCGAGGCGGGCTTCGAGGTGTTGGCGCACGGGCTGCCAGGAGTCCGGCCACGGGGCGGGGGCGAAGACGGCGGTGTCGAGGTTGAGAGAACGGAGAGTGAAAGAGTCGCCGGCGGGGCGGGCGATGGCGATGGCGGAAAAGAGGCGCCCGTGCTGGCCGGATTCCTTCCACTGCTTGTAGAGCGCGGCGTAGTCCTGATCGGGAATCTCGGCATCGGGAGGCGCGAAGCGGGGCAGGATGGCGGCGCAGGCGGTGACAAGGTCGGAGTTGAAGCCGACGCTCAGGCGGAAGAGGCTGGCCTGGAGGCTGCCGCGCAGGCGTTCGCGCTCGGCGCGGCTGGCTTCGTCGATCCAGCGGTACTGGAGGACGCCGAGGGAGGCGCAGAGGACAAACAGGGCCGCCACGAAAAACCAGGAGAGACGGGTGTGGCGCTGGGTGCGGTCCATAATTCGACCTAACATATGAGACGTCAGCCGGGGGCCTGGAGGCAACAGGAGGCTGTAAGGAATTGTTAAATGGCGCCGGGAAACGGCGGGGGCATGGAACCGGCCGGAACCGGGAGGAATCGTTAGGGTTGTAGCAAACAGGGACCAGAACCATGGGAAACGGTAAGACGAGAACAATCGGGCTGTGGATGTTGGGGCTGGCGGCGCTGGCGCCGTGGGCGCGGGCGGAGAGGATTCCGGGGCGCTACATCGTGGAGCTGACGACTGAGCCGGTGGCCGAGCACGTGAAGAGGCAGCCGGGGCGGGTGCGGGACAGGATGAACAGCACGGCGGCGCGGGCGCAACGGGCGCGGGTGCAGGGCGAGCAGGAGCAGATGAGGCAGCGGCTGGCGGGGCGGAACGCGACGGTACGGGGGAGCGTGGACACGGTGGCCAACGCGCTGTTTGTGGAGATCGGCGACGAGGATGCGGCGAAGCTGGCGACGGATCCGGGCGTGAAGCGGGTGGTGCCGGAGCGCACGTTCAAGATGGTGCTGGACCGGGCGCTGGGGCTGCACCGGGTGCCGGAGGCGTGGGACATCATGGGGGCGGAGCACGCGGGGGAAGGGGTCAAGATCGCGATCATCGACAGCGGCATCGACGTGAACCACGCGGGCTTCCAGGCGGCGGACCTGAGCGCGCCGGAGGGCTTTCCGCGGGGGAACTACTCGTTTGACGAAGGCAACGTGAACGGGAAGGTGATTGTGGCGCGCAGCTACGTGCCGCTGCTGCGGTACCGGGATCCGGACTATTCGGCGCTGGACCACATCGGGCACGGGACAGCGCTGGCGATGGTGGCGGCGGGGATGAGGAACGACGGCCCGCTGGCGACGATCGAGGGCGTGGCGCCGCGGGCATGGGTGGGCAACTACAAGGTCTTCGGGACGCCGGGCTACAACGACAATGCGACGGACTCGGCGATTCTGAAGGCGATGGACGACGCGGTGGCGGATGGGATGGACATCCTCAACCTGAGCCTGGGCGACGACTTTGCGCCGCGGCTGGCG
>DAHVTI010000155.1 GCA_027324255.1 Bryobacterales bacterium
GTCGACAAGTACCTCGCCTCGCCCCGCTACGGCGAGCACCGCGCCCGCTTCTGGCTCGACGCCGCCCGCTACGGCGATACCCACGGCATCCACATCGACAATTACCGCGAAATCTGGCCTTATCGCGATTGGGTCATCCGCGCCTACAACGCCAACATGCCCTTCGATCGCTTCACCGTCGAGCAACTCGCCGGCGATCTTCTCGCGAATCCCACCCTTGAACAGCGCATCGCCACCGGCTTCCAGCGCTGCAACGCCACCACCAACGAGGCCGGCGTCATCATCGAGGAGGTCGAGGCCATGTACGCCAAGGACCGCGCCGACACCATCGGCGCCGTCTTCCTCGGCCTCACTGTCGGCTGCGCCACTTGTCACGACCACAAATTCGACCCCATTCCCCAAAAAGACTTCTATTCCCTCACGGCCTTTTTCAGAAACACCACCCAGCACGCCATGGACGGCAACGTTTTCGACACACCCCCCATCGCCGTAGTCCCCCGCCCCGAAGACCGTCCCCGCTGGGAAGCCATCGAAGCCCGAGAAAAAGTCCTCCGCCGCCTGCTCCAGAGCCCCGAACGCACAGCGTGGGGCAGGCCTCCAGGCCTGCGGCCGGACCTCCAGGTCCGGCCCCCCGGCAAAGACCTCCTAAACCTGAACCTCAACGGAGCCATCGCCGCCCTCACCCCGAGCGGCCCCACAACCCTCCCCTTCCTCCCCG
This sequence comes from Bryobacterales bacterium, assembly GCA_027324255.1. GTDB lineage: Bacteria > Acidobacteriota > Terriglobia > Bryobacterales > Bryobacteraceae > Paludibaculum. The sequence goes on from DAHVTI010000155.1 coordinate 719, forward strand.
GCCTCGCCCTGGGCGGAGCGGAAAAACCCGGCTCCCTTGCCCTCTACTTCCAAAAATCCTCCCTCCAACTCCCCAATATCCCCGAAATCGACACCACTACCCCCTTCTCCGTTTCAACAACTTTTTACTTCCCCAAAGGCGAAGAGTCCTACCAAATCGCCGCCCAGCAGGACCCCAACGACAAAAACCGCGGCTGGAACCTCTTCGTCTCCGCCCGCATCCCCGGCGCCCGCTTCTACGCCAACGGCGGCAAGTCCGTCGAAATCCGCGCCGGCCATCTCGATCAGCTCGTCCCCGGCTCCTGGAACACCTTCGAGATGCACTACGACGGCACCGGCGAAGCCCTCGGCGTCCGCCTCGTCGTCAACGGCCGCGAGGTCAACCCCCAACGCAACTCCCGCGCCAAAATCGAAGGCTCCATCCGCAACCGCGCCCCCCTCAAGCTCGGCAACCCCACCCGCCCCGAAGACGGCGCCATCGCCGCACTCCGCGTCTACCAGCCCACCCTCTCCCCCGAGGAAGCCGAACTCCACGACCTCGAAATGGAGCGCCGCGAAATCCGCCGCCGCGGCGCCGTCACCCTCGTCATGGAGGAGCGCACCGATCAGAAACCCTTCGCCCACCGCCTCTACCGCGGCATGTACGACGCCCCCCGCGAACGCCTCGAAGCCAACACCCCCTCCGTCCTCCCGCCCATGGCCCCCGATCTGCCCCGCAACCGCCTCGGCCTCGCCCAGTGGCTGGTGTCGCCGGAAAACCCCCTCACGGCCCGCGTCACCGTCAACCGCTACTGGCAGGAGATCTTCGGCACCGGCCTCGTCAAAACTTCGGAGGACTTCGGTTCGCAGGGTGAAGCGCCTGTCAACCAGGACCTCCTCGACTGGCTCGCCGTCGAGTTCCGCGAATCCGGCTGGGATACGAAACACATCCTCCGCCTCCTCGTCTCCTCCGCCGCCTACCGCCAATCCGCCGAAACCACCCCCGCGAAGCTCGAAAAGGATCCCGACAACCGCCTCCTCTCCCGCGGACCCCGCTTCCGCCTCGACGGCGAAACCCTCCGCGACTCCGCCCTCGCCGCCTCCGGCCTCCTCGCCCCCGCCATCGGCGGCCCCAGCGTCAAGCCCTACCAGCCCGAAGGCATCTGGGAGGCCGTCGCCATGAATGGCAGCGACACCCGCTTCTACCAGCAGGACCACGGCGACAGCCTCCACCGCCGCTCCCTCTATACTTTCTGGAAACGATCCGCGCCCCCCGCCTCCCTCGAAATCTTCAACGCCCCCACCCGCGAAACCTGCACCGTCCGCCGCGAGCGCACCAACACCCCCCTCCAGGCCCTCGTCGTCATGAACGACCCCCAGTTCGTCGAAGCCGCCCGAGCCCTCGCCGCCCGCGCCATGGCCACCCCCAACCTCGACGCCCAGATCAACGCCATGTCCGAACACCTCCTCAGCCGCCCCCTCGAACCCAGGGAACTCGCCATCCTCGAGTCGTCCTACAAGGACTTCCTCCGCTACTACGACTCCAACCCCGCCGAAGCAAAAAAGCTGATCACCGTAGGCGAGTCGTCCCCTCCACCCAACCTCAGCCCCCCCGAACTCGCATCCATGACCATGGTCGCCAACCAGCTTCTCAACCTCGACGAGGCCCTCAACAAATGAAACGCCTCTACCATGTGCGCCAGTCCTCCGATGTGGGGCAGGCCGCCAGGCCTACGGCCGGCCTGGAGTCCGGCCCAAGCCCGCAGCGAAGCGCCGGCCTCTCCCGCCGCCGCCTCTTGGCTGCCTCCGCCCAGGGCTTCTGTGCCCTCGCCCTCTCCCAACTCCTCGAAGGCGCCGCCCCCCGAAAAGACCTCCCCCACTTCCCCCCCAAAGCCAAACGCGCCATCTACCTCCACATGGTCGGCGCGCCCCCCCAACTCGAAACCTTCGACAACAAACCCAAAATGAAGGACTGGTTCGACAAGGACCTCCCCGAATCCATCCGCCAGGGCCAGCGCCTCACCACCATGACCTCCGGCCAGAGCCGCTTCCCCATCGCCCCGTCCGTCTTCAAATTCGATCGCTACGGCCAGTCCGGCGCCGAAGTCTCAGAACTCCTCCCCTACACCGCCAAAATGGTCGACGACCTCGCCATCGTCCGCTCCATGCACACCGAGGCCATCAACCACGAGCCGGCCATGACCTTCATCCAGACCGGCTTCATGATCCCCGGCAAGCCCTGCATCGGCTCCTGGCTCGCCTACGGCCTCGGCTCCATGAACAAGGACCTCCCCACCTTCGTCGTCCTCAACGCCTCCCACTCCAACCCCAAGGCTAACGTCCAGGCCATCTCCGCCCGCCTCTGGTCCTCCGGCTTCCTCTCCGGCGAATACTCCGGCGTCGCCCTCCGCTCCGCCGGCGACCCCGTTCTCTACATCACCAACCCCGCCGGCGTCCCGGAACAAATTCGTAGAAAAATGTTGGATGGCCTCGGCCAGCTCAACCAGCTCGAGGACGCCCGCCTCCACGACCCCGAAACCCGCGTCCGCATCGAGCAGTACGAGATGGCCTTCCGCATGCAATCCTCCGTCCCCGAGCTCACCGACCTCTCCAGGGAGTCCGAGGCCACCCGCAGGCTCTACGGCGACGACATCAACAAGCCCGGCAGCTTCGCCTACTGCGCCCTCATGGCCCGCCGCCTCGTCGAACGCGGCGTCCGCTTCGTCCAGCTCTACCACCGCGGCTGGGACGTCCACGGCAACCTGCCCGAAGTCCTCCCCTCCCAGTGCCGCGACGTGGACCAGGCCTCCTACGCCCTCGTCCAGGACCTCAAGCAGCGCGGCCTCCTCGACGACACCCTGGTCATCTGGGGCGGCGAATTCGGCCGGACCATCTACTCCCAGGGCAAGCTCACCGCCAAGGACTACGGCCGCGACCACCACCCCCGCTGCTTCTCGCTCTGGCTCGCCGGAGCCGGCATCAAGGGCGGCGCCGTCTACGGAGAGACCGACGACTTCAGCTACAACATCGTCCGCGACCCCGTCCACGTCCGCGACCTCCAGGCGACGCTGTTGCACCAGTTCGGCATCGACCACGAACGCTTCACCTACAAGTACCAAGGCCTCGACCAGCGCCTCACCGGAGTCGAAAAAGCCACCGTAGTAGCCGGAATCTTGCGCTAATGTGGGGCCGGCCGCCAGGCCTGCGGCCGGCCTCCATGCCGGCCCCTATACCTCCCCCACGTACCCCAAATCGTCCACCCGAAGCTCACTCAGCAGCCCCCACTGCCGCGCCTCGCGCGTCCGCCTCTCCTTCAACACCTGCCGCTCCGCCGGAGCCACCGCCAGCCACCGGATGTCTTCCTTGTCCACCCGGCACTCGAACAACTGCTCCTCGACCACCGAGAGATGCGTCAGCCGGTCCATCGTCGTCACCCGCCCCTCCGCCGCCACCTTCAAAGCCATCCCCACCACGAACCCCAAACGGTTCTGCACCCCTCTCCGCTTCGCCTCCGCCACCAGCCACTCCCAGTCCAGCGATTCGAACCGCAGCACCAGCCACGGCAGCGCCTCCACCACCCGCTCCTCCAGCTTCTCGCAGGCCAAAGCCGCCATCAGCACCACCCCCGGGTCCTGCAGGAACTCCCGCTCCATCTCCGTGAACAGGTTCATGAACCCCGGATACCCCAACGCCCCCAACGCATCCCGCAACGCCCTCGACCGCGCCTCGTCTCTCTTGCTCACCGTTCCAATTTACCAGCCCCCTCCCCGCCCCGCTACTTCCTCCCCATCATCCGCACCCCCGCGCCCTCCACCCCGCCCGGCAACTCCCCCCGCGCGCAACACTCCCCGCCCCGGCATCCGCACCACCGCGCGCCACCGTCCACCCCGCCCGGCAACACTCCCCGCCGCAAACTCGCAGCGGGGGCAGCCGCCTACTGCGCGCCGGCGTGGGCGAGCAGGGCAGGGCCGATCACTTTTTGCCGTCGCGGCGGGGGCTGACGCTGAGCAGGATCTCCGAGCCCGGATCGAAGCGGATGTTGGGGGCCTTGGCGCCGAACTGCACCATGACGATGGCCGCGCCCGCGCCGATGCCGGCGCCGATGGCCGCGCCCTTGCCGCCGCCGGCGAGAGCGCCGATCAAGGCCCCGGCGCCGCTGGCGACGGCGATCTTGCCGAGATTGTTCTTCTTCTGGATCACCTGGCCTTCCTCATCGACGTTGGCCTTGCCCTGGGAGTTGGCGAAGCCTTTCACGTCGGAGGAGACGGGGATGGGAGCGCCGTCCTTGGGCACGAGCGTCTGGAAGGTGAACCGCAGGGTGGAAGTGCCCTTGTACTTGTTGCCGCTCTTGGACTCCTTCACCTCGCCCTCCATCACGGCGCCGGCGTATTCGGCCGGAGCGGTGACCATGGCGGAGATCTTGTCTCCCTTCCTGTTGGTCTCGGTGGAGAGAGGCGTGGTGAGCTTCACCTTGAACTCGGTGTTCTTGGCGATTTCGGCGGCGGGCAGGACGGCGGCCGCCGCGAGGAAGAGAGGGAGGAAGTGACGCAGCATGATTGCTCCTAGAGATTGGCAGGCGCGGCCCGGCGCTCGAGGAGCAAGCCGTGCCGGCGCAGGTGATCGAGGACCGGAAGGAAGTCGATGAGTCCGGTCCAGTCGATGGGGATGATGCGGCCATCGACGAGCCGCAGGTCGATACCGGTCGTTTCGCCGCCGTCGGGGGTGAGATGGAAGGCAGCGGTAGAGAGTGAGGTCAGCGGGACTTCGGTGGAAGAGATCAGGGTCTCGAGGCGGAGGGCGGACTCAGTGAGCCGCAGGCGCCAGGCGGCGCGGCGGGCGAGGACCAGGAGGCCACCGGCGAGGATGAGCGAGACGGCCCAGGAGAAGACAGGTCCGCCGAGAGGATCGTCGAGGGCGGCCTGCGTGGAGTAGCAGACGAGCAGCGGGAGGCCGAAGAAGAAGGCGTCGGTGGTGGCGGCGGCGAGATCGAGGACGGCGAGGGGCAGGGGGTCGTGGCGGGCGCCGGAAGAACGGGCGAGGCCGAGGAGGAGATAGAGGCCGAGTGCGGCTGCGGCGAAGAGCCAGGCGCGGGCGCGTAGAGGGTACATGACGGAAGCGGGCGCGGAGGAGGAGTGCGGCTCGGGGAAAATCATCAACTCGACGTCGCGGCCGCCGGCCTGGGTGTAGGCGTTGAGGAAGTTGGTGCGGCGGAGGGATTGGCGCAGGGGACCGGCGAAGGGCAGGACGAGAGGATGGGCCGAATCGAAGAAGACGAAGCTGTGGGAGAAGCGGGAGGCGAGGGGACCGCGGCCGGCGGCGGCGGCGGCGAGGTCCGGGGCGAAGGAGGCGGGAGAGGAGGGGCTGGGAGGAATGGAGCGGCTGGAGATCCGCTCAGCGCGGAAGGCGGCGGCGGAGCCGGGGTTGGTGGTGCGGCGGATGAGGGCCTCCGCGGCGCCCATGGCGCCGAATGCATAGCGGGGGCGGGGGCCGTACTTGCGGAGGTACTCCTGGTTGAAGTCGATGGCGCGGGCGGCGATGAGGGTGGGCGGCGTGAACCAGAAGTGCCAGGTGGCTAGGCAGAGGCCGGCCAGGAGGAGAATGCGGCGGAGGAGCTGGATCACGGCAGGGCTCCTTCCACGGCGGCGGAGGGGGCGTAGCGGCGAATGAGGCGGCAGGCTTCGGGGTAGTTGGCGGGGGTGCAGTAGAAGCGGAGGACGACGCGCCAGCCGTTCATGACGGAGATAACGCAGAGGCGCGGGTGGAGGCGGATGCGGCGGACCTCGGACCAGGGGGTAAGGGCAGATTCCTGGGCATAAGCGAGCATTCCCGCGCCCGCGGCGCCGGGGCTGCCGGCGAGGACACCGGCGACGACGGCAGCGCGGCTGGACCACTTGGCACGCCGGGAGCGGGTTTCGAACACAAAGCCCGCGGGGCCGATGGCGAACCAGGCGCGATAGCGGTCGCCGAAGAAGACCAGCATGATGAGCAGGAAAAGGAGGCCGAGGCCGCCGAGGACGAGGGAGAAGATGCCGATAACCTGGAGCCAGGCGGAGGCAGGCTCATCGGCGGCGCCCTGCGCGAGGGCGATGACGGAGCCGAGGGAGAAGATGATGAGGGCGGTCCAGAAGAGGATCTTGCCGAGGTCGTAGAGCAGGAAGCGGCTGGTGGCGAGGGGGAAGGAGGAGATCCATTCGAGGCTGGCGCCGGCGGGGGGCGGAGGGGGCGGCGTGGAGGCAAGGGTGGCGCCGCACAGACCGCAAAAGGCGGCGACGCCCGGGTTGTCTCCTCCGCAGTTCGGGCAGATCGGCATGGGTCTTCCGCAGCGGGCCAGGGAAGGAAAGTCCATTCCCTGGTGGAAGTTTCGATCATCTTGGACTATAACAGAGTTTCGGAGAAGCAGCTATCAAAGTACAGTTACCGATAGCAGCCGGATGAGAACCGAGGGAGGAGAACCACGATGGGGAAGTGCAGCGGGTGCGGCAGAGAAGTGGGCGGAGGCCTGAAGTTCTGCACCTCGTGCGGGCAGCCGGTGGTGGAAGCTGGGGGGCCGAAGTGTCCGAAGTGCGGGATGGCGCAGACGAAGCCGACGAAGTTCTGTGTGGGGTGCGGGGAGCCGATGGAGGGAGGCGGGGCGCCGGCGAGGGCTGTGCCGCCACCGCCGCCGGGGATGAGGGCGCAGGGGGCGATGCCGCCGGCGCCGGGGATGAGGGGGCAGGCGGCGATGCCGCCTGCGCCGGGGATGGGGGCGAAGGGGACGATGCCGCCTGCGCCGGGGA
>DAHVTI010000159.1 GCA_027324255.1 Bryobacterales bacterium
AGCTGCTGGCCGCGGGCGGCCACTGGCCGAGCCTGTGGGACACCGGCCAGCCCCGGCGCATCCGGAGGCTCGTCGAATCGCGGAACCCCACGTTCGGCGCCGTCGCGCTGAGCGAGGACGGACGGGTGCTGGCGACAGGCAACCAGGATGGCGTTGCGCGCCTGTGGGACACAGAGTCCGGGCGCGTGCTTTCGTCGACGGCACCGCGGAGCGGCTACGTTGAGACGGTCGTGTTCCAGCCGCACGGCACGCTGCTCGCCTACGGTGCCAGGGATGGCGAAGTGTGGCTGTGGGATCCGGCGCAGCGAACTGAGCGGAGGATCGTCCGCTCCGCTCAGGGTAACGTCTGCTTCAGTGGCGACGGTCGCTGGCTGATCTATGGTGTGCCGGGCGGCCTGGTGCAACTTTGGGACGTGGCCGCGGGTAGGAACGGCCCGGTGCTGAGGTTGGCCGACGAATTCGCGGGGCGCTAGGCGAGCGACCGCAGCACCAGCTCGCGCGCCTCGGCCACGATCGAATCCAGGTGTTGCGCGCTGACGTAGCTCTCCGCGTACAGCTTGTAGATGTTCTCCGTGCCCGAAGGCCGCGCCGCGAACCAGCCGTTCCCCGTCACCACTTTCAGCCCGCCGATGGCCGCGCCGTTGCCCGGCGCCGACGTCAGCTTGGCCGTGATGGTATCGCCGGCCAGCGTCGAATCCGTCACCGCCGAGGGCGACAGCTTGCCCAGCCTGCTCTTCTGTTCGGGCGTGGACGGCGTGTCGATGCGCGTGTAGTACGAGCGCCCGAACTGCTCCTCGATCTCGGCGTAGTGCACGCCCGGATCCTTGCCCGTGCGGGCCGTGATCTCGCAGGCCAGCAGGCCCAGGATCAGGCCGTCCTTATCGGTGGTCCACACCGAGCCGTCGCGCCGCAGGAAGCTGGCGCCCGCGCTCTCTTCGCCGCCGAAGCAGAGGGTGCCGTCGTAGAGGCCCGGCGCGAACCACTTGAAGCCCACGGGCACTTCGCAGACGGGGCGGTTGAGGCTGGCGCACACGCGGTCGATCAGGCCGCTCGACACCAGCGTCTTGCCCACCGGCGTCGTCGAGGCCCAGGCAGGACGGTGCGCGGCCAGGTAGCGGATGGCGGCGCAGAGGTAGTGGTTCGGGCTCAGCAGGCCGCAGGAGGGCGCGACGATGCCGTGGCGGTCTGCGTCGGGGTCGTTGCCGAAGGCGACGTCGAAGCGGTCCTTATATCGCACCAGGCCCGCCATGGCATAAGGGCTGGAACAGTCCATGCGGATCTTGCCGTCGTGATCCACGGTCATGAACGAGAAGGCCGGATCCACGTGCGGGTTCACCACGTCGATGTCGAGGTTGTAGGCGGTGGCGATCTCGTGCCAGTAGTGGACGCTCGCGCCGCCCAGCGGGTCGATGCCGATCTGCAGACCGGCGGCGGCGATGGATTCCATGTCGATCACCGCCGCCAGGTCCCGGATGTAGGCCGGGCGGAAGTCGGTCTCCTGAATGAGTCCGCAGCGCGCGGCGCTTGCATACGTCATGCGCTGCACGCCCGCATTGCCGGCGCGCAGCAGTTCGTTGGCGCGGTTCTGGATCCAACTCGTGACGTCCGTGTCGGCCGGCCCGCCGTTCGGCGGGTTGTACTTGAAGCCGCCGTCGGTGGGTGGATTGTGCGAAGGCGTGATGATGATGCCGTCGCTCAGGCCCGCGTCCTTGCCGCGGTTGGCCGCGAGAATAGCGTGCGACACCACGGGCGTGGGCGTGAAGCCGCCGTCCTGTTGCAGCGCGGCGGCCACGCCATTGGCGGCCAGCACTTCGACGGCCGTGCGCTGCGCCGCGGCCGACAGCGCATGCGTGTCCATGCCCAGGTACAGCAGGCCCGTGTAGCCCTGCGCCTTCCGGTACTCGCAGATGGCCTGCGTGATGGCCAGGATGTGCGCTTCCGTGAAAGTCGCGTTGCGCGACGTGCCGCGGTGGCCGCTGGTGCCGAAGCTCACCATCTGGTTCGGGTCGGCGGTGTCGGGCCGCGCGCTGTAGTAGTCCGACTCCAGCCGGGAGACGTCGATGAGCAGCTCTTGCGGCGCGGGCTTGCCGGCCAGGGGATGCAGGGCCATAAGCATCATGATAGTCGGCTCTTGCCACCGGCGACGCGCTGTTGTATAAAACAGACATTCTCGTCTTCTTAAAGAGGTGACCGATGGAGAACACGCGCAGGGCGTTTCTACAGGCGACGGCAGCCACGGCGGCGGCCGCGGGAACGGCGGCAGGCGCGGCCCCGGCGCCGCTGCCCACGGTGAAATTCGGTGGCAGGCACGAGATTTCGCGCCTCATGATCGGCACCAACCCGCTGATGGGCTACTCGCATTTCAACCGCGTCCTGGACCAGTGCATGCGTGAGTGGATGACGCCTGAGCGTCGCATCGAAACCGTGCTGGCGGCCGAGCGCGCCGGCATCACCACCTGGCAGCTCCACTACCACCAGGAGACCATCGACATCCTGAACGGCATCCGCGCCCGCGGGTCGAAACTGAAGGTGTTCCTGCTGAGCGACTTCGAGCTGCACAAGGACTTCACCATGATCCCGGACGTGGCTAGGCTGGGCTTCCTCGGCATGGCGCACCACGGCAACCGCACCGACGAGGCCTTCCGCGAAGGGAAGATGGACCGCGTGCTGGACTTCGTCAAGCGCGTGCGCGACACCGGCGTGATGGCCGGCGTCTCCACGCACAACCCCGAGGTGGTCGACTGGATCGAGAGCAAGGGCTGGCCGGTGGACTACTACATGACGTGCCTCTACCGCGTCAGCCGCACGCCGGAAGAAACGCGCGCGGAATGCAACGGCGAGCGCGGCCTGGGCGAAGCGTTTCTCGAAAAGGACCCGGCCCGCATGACGGCGATGGTGCGCAAGACCAGCAAGCCCTGCCTGGCCTTCAAGCTGTTGGGCGCCGGCCGCGCCGGCTACCCGCGCGAGCAGATCGAGGCGGCGTTCAAGTTCGCCTACTCAAACATCAAGCCGGGCGACGCCGCCATCGTCGGCATGTGGCCCAAGTTCAAGGACGAGATCGCGGAGAACTGCGACATCGTCCGGCAGTTGCACGCCAGTTAGGCCGAAGTTCCATGACCC
>DAHVTI010000164.1 GCA_027324255.1 Bryobacterales bacterium
GGAGGCGCGGGTGTGGGAGCGGCTGGAGCGGGAGATGGGGATCATCGAGGAGGTCGGCTACGCCGAGTACTTCCTGGTGTTCGCCGATATCGTGGAGTGGTGCGGGCGGCAGGGGATTGCGACGCTGGCGCGGGGGTCGGCGGCGGGCAGCCTGGTGTGCTACCTGCTGGGGATCTCGAACGTGTGCCCGTTCCGCTTCGGGCTGTGCTTCGAGCGTTTTTTGAACCGGGAGCGGATGCAGTTCGCCAAGCTGGCGGACATCGACCTGGACCTGCCGTGGGACCGGCGGGACGAGGTGATCCAATACGTCTTCGACCGCTACGGGCGGGAGCACGTGGCGATGATCGGAGCGGTGCACACGTTCCAGGGGCGGTCGGCCGTGGCGGAGATCGCGAAGGTGTACGGGATTCCGGAGAGAGAAGCCCGGCGCTTCACGGAGCACCTGCCGTGGCACCGGGGCGACGCCGGGGCGGCGGTGCGGGAGACGCCAGAGTGCCGGAATCTGCCGTACCAGGAAGAGCCGTACAAGACGGTGCTGGCGATGGCGGGCAGCCTGGACGGCATTCCGCGGCACTTCGCGATGCACCCGTGCGGGCTGGTGGTGTCGGGCGGTGTGATTGCGGACCGCATGCCGCTGTTCGAGTCGTCGAAGGGCCTCCTGACCACGCACTACGCGATGGACGATGTAGAGGAACTGGGGCTGCTGAAGCTGGACCTACTGGGGCAGGCGGGGTTGAGCGTGCTGCGCGACACGCTCGAGAACCTGGACGAGAACGGGCGGGAACGGGTGGACCTGGAAAAGCTGGACTGGGGGGACGGGGAGACTTGGGACGCGATCGCCGAGGGGCGGGCGCGCGGGGTGTTCCACATCGAGTCTCCGGCGATGACGAGCCTGCTCGTCATGACGAACTGCCGGGACATCGACTGCCTGACGGCGGTGGAGTCGATCATCCGGCCGGGGGCGGCGAACGAGGGCAAGAAGCGGGCCTACGCGCGGCGGCACCAGGGGCTGGAGCCGGCGGCGTTCGCGCATCCGTCGCTGGAGCCGCTGCTGGCCGACACCTACGGGCTGATGGCGTTCGAGGAGCACATTCTGCTGGTGGCGAACGGCTTTGCAGGGATGCCGTGGGGCCGGGCGGACCTGCTACGGCGGGCGCTGGTGAAGAACCGCGACCGGGATCGGATTGAGGCGTTAGGAGAAGAGTTCCGCGAGGCGGCGCGCGGGCTGGGGCGGACGGAGGAAGAGACGGGGCGCGTGTGGGAGATGCTGCGCGACTTCGCGGGCTACATGTTCAACAAGGCGCATTCGGCGGCCTATGCGGTGGAGGCGTACTCGGGGGCGTGGCTGAAAACGCGCTACCCGGTGGAGTTCCTGGCGGCGGTGCTGACGTCGCGGCGCGGGTTTTATTCGCCGCTGCTGTACGTGCTGGAGGCGCTAAGAAACGGCGCGCGGTTCCTGCCGCCGGACCTGCACGAATCGGACACGCGGCGGTTCCTGGTGCGGGGCGCGGCCATTCTATTGCCGCTCGACCAGGTGCGCGGGCTGACACAGGCGTGCCTGGAGCGGATCGGGGAGAAGCGGCCGTTCCGCGACGTGGGCGATTTCTTCCGTCATGCGAAGCCGGGCAGAAGTGAGTGGCTGGCGCTATTGAAGGCGGGCACGCTGGACGCGCTGGGCGAGCCGCGCGGGCGGCTGTTCTGGCGGCTGCAGCGGCTGGAGGCGTCGGCGCAGGCGGAGCGCAAGCCGCTGCTGGAGCCGGACTTGCCGGAGTCGTTCGAGGCGACGCCGGAGGTGCGGGCGCGGTGGGAACACGAGGTGCTGGGCTTCCCGGTGAGCGTGCATCCGCTGGAGTACTTCGCGCCGAAACTCGACTGGCGGCGGTTCCTGACGGCGGAGGAGCTGACGCGGCGGCAGCAGGATATGTACGGGAAACAGGTGCGGGTGGCGGGGCTGGTGGTGGCGGACCGGCATCATCCGACCGACAACGGGACGATGAAGTTCCTGACGCTGGCCGACCACACGGGCTTCCTGGAGGTATCGCTGTTCGCGCAGGTGTATCGCGACTACGGGCACCTGACGGTGCAGCCGGTGGTGGCGGTGGAGGCGGTGGTGGACCCGTTCGACAACCGGCGGGGGTTCGCGCTGAACGGGCAGCGGGTGCTGCGTCATTCGTAGCGCAGGGCGAGGACGGGGTCGATGCGGCTGGCGCAGCGCGCGGGGATGAGGCCGGCGACGGCGGCGACGGTGACGAGGAGGAGGATGGAGACGCCGGCGCTCCAGGGGTCGCGGGGCTCGATGCCGTAGAGCTGGGTGGCGACGAGCTTGCCGAGAGCGAGGGCGGCGGGAACGCCTATGACGAGTCCGGCGGCGAGGAGGATGAGCACCTCGCGCAGGATGGCCCAGAGGACCCAGGCGGGCTGGGCGCCGAGGGCGAGGCGGATGCCCATCTCCTTCCTGCGACGGGCGACGGCGAAGGCCATGACGCCGTAGACGCCGATGGCGGCGAGGATGGTAGCCAGCAGGCCGAAGCCGGCGGAGAGCAGGGCGATGAGGCGTTCGGTCATGAGGGTCTCGTCGAGCTGGGCGGCGAGGGTTTTCATGCCGGAGACAGGGAGGGCGGGGTCGAGGCTCTTCACTTGGTTGCGGAGCAGTCCGTAAGCGGTGCGTGAGTCCATGAAGGTGCGGACGTAGAAGGCGGCGCTGTTCTTGTCCCAGGCGGGCACGAAGACCTGGCGGTGAGTGCCTTCGCGGGGGCCTTCGAAGAGCGTATTGCCCACCACGCCAATGATCTCGACATCGAGCTTGGTGTCCGGACCGCCGCCCCAGCCGAGGTGGCGGCCGACGGCGCTCTGGCCGGGGAAGAAGTGGTCGGCGAATTCGCGGTTGACGATGGCCACCTTGGGCAGCACCATATCGGGGTCCCCCTGGGCGGGGGTGGATTCAGGTTTGTCGTGGAGATCGAAATCGCGGCCCTCCTGGAGGGGGATGCCCATGGTATGGAAGTAGCCGGGGGAGAGGGCGTTCATGAAGGCCTGCATATCCTCGCCGTCGGTGGCCTTGTGGCCTTCGACAGACATGGTGCTATCCCATTCATTGCCGGCCAGGAGGGAGACCGCGGCGTGGGCAGCGGACTTCACTCCGGGGGTGGAGCGCAACTGGTCGAGCAGACGGCGGTAAAGATCCTCGGTGCGGGGACCGTCATAGCCGTTGAGCGCGGGAGAGAGGCGGAAGGTGATGAGGTTGTCCATGTCGCGGAACCCGGTCTCCTTCTGCTGGAGGTTGTGAAGGCTGCGGAGGAACAAGCCGGAGCCGAACAACAGGAGGAAGCTGAGCGCGACCTGGGCGGCGACAAGGCCTTTCTTCAGGCGGACCGAGCCGCCGGAGCCGGCGATGGAGCCAACGGTGTCCTTGAGAGTGGAGGCGAGGTCGGGGCGGCTGGCGCGGAGGGCGGGCACCATGCCGAAGAGCAGGGCGGTGAGGCAGGTGAGGGAGAGAGTAAAGAGAAGGATGCGCCAGTCGGGATTGGGCTGGATGAGGATCGGATTGCCTTCACTGGGGACCATGGCGAGGAGGACGCGGGTCATGAGGACGGCGAGGAAGACGCCGGCAGCGGCGCCGGCGGTGGAGAGCACGAGGCTTTCGACGAGCAACTGGCGGACGAGCTGCCAGCGGGTGGCGCCGATGGACAGTCGCACGGCGATCTCCTTTTGCCGGGCGAAGGCGCGAGCGATGAGGAGGTTGGCAACGTTGGCGCAGGCGATGAGGAGGACTAGGCCGACCATGCACATCAGGACAATGAGGGGCTTGGAGAAGTCGTTGCGGAGGTCGGAGTAGCCGGTGGCGGCTTTTTCGAGGTGGATGGTGCCTTGGAGGAAGCGGTCGCGGAGGTACTTGGACCAGTCCTTGGCCGACGGTAGGGTGACCTCGTATTCGCGGATCTGGCGGAAGAGGCCCTGCAGCGGCGCGCGGGCGGACACGACGGTGTAGCCGGGCTTGAGGCGGGCGAAGACCTGGATCCAGCGGTAGCGGCGGTCGTCGAGGTGCACGCGGGTCCACTCGGGCGCCATGGCGTCCTTCATGAGCACGGGGACGCGCACCTGAACGGCGCGGGAGGGATCGATGCCGGCGAAGCCGCGGGCGGAGACGCCGACGATGGTCATGGGGTAGTTGTTGATGAGCACCTTGCGGCCGATGACGCCGGGGTCGCCGTTGAAGCGGGCGATCCAATAGTCGTAGCCGAGGACGGGGTGGCCCATGTAGAGGCGGTCGTCTTCGCGGGAGTTAAAGACGCGCCCGAGGGCCGGCTTGACGCCGAGCATGGTGAAGTAGTTGCCGGAGACCGGTTCGGCGCTGACGCGCTCGGTTTGGTTGTCGACGCTGAAGGAGGCGGAGACCAAGCGTCGGCAGAGGACCTCGGCCAGGGGGGCGGCCTTCTGCTGGTAGTCCTGATAGATGGGATAGGAGTGCATGCGGGAACCCATGTTGCTGCCGCTGTGGGTGCCGCGCTGGTAAAGCATGACCAGCTCGCCGGGATTCTTGACCGGGAGGTCCCGGAGGAGGAGCTGATCGAGGAGGGTAAAGATGGCGGTGTTGGCGCCGATGCCCAAGGCGAGCGAAAGGATGGCGATGACGGCGAAGAGGGGACTGCGCGCCAGGGCGCGGAAGGAGAAGCGCAAATCAGCCCATGCGGTGCCCATGGATATGAATACGACTGGCTCCTGATCCGGTTCGGCCGGACCGTGTAACAAATTGGGCGGGCTAGACGCGGTAGCAGCCGAGGACGCGGAGCATGTCGGCGAGCTCGTCCAGGTGGCCGAGGGCGCGCTGGACCCGCTCTTCCTCGACGCTGCCCAGGAGGTCTAGGTAGAAGAGGTACTCCCAGGGTCGGCCGCGGAGGGGGCGCGATTCGATCTTGGCCAAGGAGATGTCGCGCAGGGCGAAGGCGCTGAGGGCCTTGAAGAGGGAGCCGGGCTGGTTGCGGGTGGTGAAGACGAGGGAGGTCTTCCAGTTTTTCTTGGCGGCTTCCTTGAGAGGGAGGGCGGGCTGGTCCATGCGGCGGAGCAGGACGAAACGGGTGAAGTTCTGGCGGTCGTCCTCGATGGAGCGGCGGAGGATGCGGGCGCCGTAGATGTCGGCGGAGACGGCGGAGGCGATGGCGGCGGCGTCGCGGAGACCTTCGGCGATGACCATTTTGACGCTGCCGGCGGTGTCGTAGAAGGGGGTGCGCTCCATTTGGGGGTTGGCGGCGAGGAAGTGGAGGCACTGGTTGAGGGCCACGGGATGAGAGAACACGCGGCGAATATGTTTAAAGGGCACGCCGGGAGCGGCAATCAGGTTGTGGACGATGCGGACGTTCGTTTCGGCGACGATGCGGAAATCGAAGTGGAGGAGGTGGTCGTAGTTTTCGTGGACGGAGCCGTGGAGGGTGTTTTCAATGGGGATGACGGCGGCGTCGACGGTGCCGTCGCGGAGGGCGGAGAAGGCCTCCTCGAAGCGCTGGCAGGGGTGGACGGGGACGCGAGGGCCGAGGAGGCGCATGCAGGCTTCGTGGCTGAAGGCTCCGAGTTCGCCCTGGAAGGAGAGCCGGGGCAGCTTAGTACTGGAGGTCATAGGCCTACTCCGTTTGTGTTTTCGTACTACAGATCAACCTTAGTGTTTCGGAAAACAGGACTAAGACTTGCATCTGTTCCGAATTCAGAACAGAATCGAATTAGGAGAGTGCGCGAACGGTCGGTCAAGTCAGGCCAACTTACTGGCAGATATTGACTTAGCGGCACGAACCCGATCCCGGATGGAGATGCGGGAAGTCTGCGAAACGAACCTGATCATATCATGGAAGAGGCTGGCCAGAGACTGAAGCGGGCGCGGGAACGGCTAAGCCTCAAGTACCGGGATGTGGAGGAGTACAGCCAGCGGATCGCCGACCGGTACAGGAACAACGAGTTCAGCATCTCGATCAGCCGGCTGTCGGACTTCGAGAACCGGGGGGCGTTGCCAAGTATCTACAAGCTGTATTCGCTGTGCGCGATCTACCGGTTGGAGATGGGGGAGGTGATGCGGTGGTTTGGGGTGGATCCCTCGCTGATGCCGTCGGATGCGGCGGGGATCGCCTCGGAGCGGACGCATCTGGTCGGGTTCGGGCGGGAGGGGATGGCGAGGGTGATGTCGGGGGAGATCCAGGTGCCGTTGTCGCTGGACCCGGGGCTGGATTTACAGAAGACAACGTTCCTGAGCCGGTTCATCCAGAGCTGGGGCGTGCTGCCGCTGATGCTGGTAAGCGCTTATGAGCCTAAGAGTTACCAGTATGCACTGATCGGCTCGGAGGACTGGTTCATGTTTCCCATCCTGCAGCCGGGCAGCCTGGTGCTGATCGACGACACGCAGAAGAAGGTGGCAGAGGAAGGCTGGAGCGGGGAGCACGACCGGCCCATCTACCTACTGGAGCACCGGGAGGGGTGGCTGTGCGCGTGGTGCGACGTGCGGGAAGAGCGGCTGATTGCGCTGCCGCATCCTTCCGGGCAGGACAGCCCGCTGGTGTTCACGGCGGCCGGGGAGGTGGAGGTGGTGGGGCAGGTGATAGGGGTGGCGAACCGGTTCCGGCCGATGGCTAGGCCGCGGAATCGCGCAGGAGGAGGGTGAGGAGAACTTCCAGGTTAGCCTGGAAGAGTTCGTGCTCGGCGGGGTTGGCCCAGGCGGGGGCCATGCTGAGGTAGGGGCGGAGGCGCAACCAGTTCTCGGCCAAGGTCTTGCGGCTGGCGGGTAGGCTGGTGAAGTAGAGGGCGAGGTCGGCGGTTTGCTGCTCCAGGCTCATCTCGAGCCATTCGCGAAAGACGCGGCCGTGACTATCGCGCAGGGCGGAATCGGCGGCGACTTCCCCGAACAGCAGGGTGAGGCCGTGATGCTCGTAGCGGCCGGTGTTGACGTTGCGGAGAGATGTCAGATAGACGATGCGGCCGTAGGTGGAAGGGATCTGGGCGAGAGTCCGCCTCCAAAGATCCTCAGCGGGGCGCCGTGCGTTCTCCATGCCGAGTTGCCTGAACACTCTAGACGGGTGACCTCATGCGACCGGATGGCCCGGACACGAGGAGCCGGGCGAAGTATCATTATGCTCCAAACGCGCCGCGGGAGGAAGCCTTTTCCGAATTCACTACAAACCCGCCGCCGTGTTCTGATTACAGAACAATTCAGCCCAAAATCGCAAACCGGCAAAAATCCGGGTTACGCTTTGCTCGGAATCCAACATTCCACCAAAGGAGCAACCCCAATGAAACGCCTTCTGGCCATCTTTCTTCTGTCCCTCGCCACGGTCACCCTGGCCGCCCCGGTCGCCCAGGACCCGGTCCCCAGCTGCCAGCCGTGCCCGGTTCCCCCCATCCGGTGAGCCCGGCCGGCGTGCGGGGCGCCTGATGCACGCGTCCCGCACTGATCTCTCGCGCTTGCCGAACTGCGAGGCCGGCGGGCCAGGCGCCCTTGGCGGACCGGCTCGCGGCGCCCCTGCTAGAATCGGGGGGAAAGCGCGAGAGGTGATCTGGAGCGATGGGAGCCGCCGGCCCTTGGGAAATAACGTTCTGGTACGCGAGCCTGCTGGCGAAGGCGGGGCTGCTGGGCAGGCTGGTCTGGCTCCGCCTGGCGAGAGAGTATCCCGCCATCAGCGCCTTCCTGGCACTGCAACTGGTTCGGACCTTGTGGCTGATGCAGTACTCCACAGCGTCCAACGAGTACAGCTACGGGTGGCTTTTCACCGAGCCCCTGCTGATCCTCAGTAGGGCCCTGGTGATGTTCGAGCTGTACGAAAAGATTCTGGCGGGCTATCGCGGACTATCCTTTCTGAGCCGGGGGACGATGGCAGCGGTGCTGACGGCCAGCCTGACGCTGGCCTTAGCGGCGAACTATCCGGCGTTCACCTCCCACCGCGACTTCTCCAAGTGGATGAACCTGGTGTTCCTGTTCGAGACGACAGTGTACTCCGGCGTGCTGGTCTTCATCGTCGCCCTCGTCGCCTTCATGCTCTGGTTCCCGGCGCAGGTGAAAAAAAACGTGCTGGTGCATTGCTGCGCCTTTTCGGCGTATTTCGTCGTCTCGAGCGCCTCGGTCTACCTGCGCCAGATCGACGTGGCGGAATGGGGGAGGCTGTCGAGTTCCTGGCGGATGTTGGCGGCCGACATCATCATGGCGCTGTGGATCCTGTTGATTACAAAGCGCGGCGAGCACGAAGCCACGGGTATCGCACTGCGTTTTGCGCCGGACAGCCGGGAGCGGCTGCTGAAGCAATTGGACGACCTGAACCGCGCGCTGGAATCCCGGAGGCGGCAAACCCCCGCGGGGTAATTCCGGGGCGGCGCGGCAGATTTTCATATTCTTTTCTTGCCTGTCCGCCGGATGCACGTTACGATAATCACAGCCGAAAGGTATTCGTAACACCATGACGCAGGTTGTCACTATCATCCTGACGGCGGCCGGCTTGACAGCGGGGCTGACCTGGCTCTTCTGGCGGCTCGCGCTGCCCGCGCCTTATCTCTCCTTCTCACCCGACTGGTGGGAGCATTTTTCGGCGGAGCGATATCTTCCGCTGGCGCATCTGTTGCGAGAGGAGGATTTTGCCTTCTTGCGGACGCAGCCGGGCTATCATCCGGAGCTGGGGCGGCAGTTGCGGCGGCGCCGGATAGGCATCTGCCGGGCATATCTTTCGGAGATCCGGCAGGATTTCCTGCGGCTGCAGGGCATAGGCCAGGCGCTGCTGGCGGCGGGCCAGGCGGAGCCTGAGTTGCAGGAGCTGCTTTTCCGGCAGCGGATTCGTTTTACGCAAAGCTGGTGGAGCGTGAGGGTGCAGCTCGAGATGCAGCGTTTCGGGCTGGGCCGGGTGGACTTCGCGGGCCTGATCGGAACGCTGGATGCTTCGGCGAGCCAGCTAAGGCCGGCGCTGTCGCCCGCGCTGTAATCGATCAGAGCCGCTTGAGCATCTCTTTCGCCTGCGCCAGGGCGGCGAACCTCTTCTCATCTTCGCGGAAGGCACGGGTGTGGACGCGCCGGCGGGAGCCGTGGTGCTCGACGGGATGCTTGAGGTGGAGCATTTCGTGGAAGAGGATGTACTCCACGGCGAGGCGGGGCACTTCGGGACGGTCGAGGAGGCGGCTGAGGATGATGGCGTTGTGGGCATGGTCGAAGTGGCCGAGCAGGGTGCGGGAGGGGCGGCGGCTCCAGCCGAGTTGGGGCTTGGGCAGGAGGGGTTCGAAGTAGCGGTCGCGCAACTCGTCGAAGAGGGGATCGAGGTCGTAGTAGTCGCCGCGAGGCCCGGAGACGTACTTACGCCCACGGGCCTGGCGCACGGTCTGATGGGTGCGGCGGACATCGCGGCGGTTCATGAACTGGCGGTAATGGAGCACCCAGTGGGCCGGGGGGCGGCGGCGGAACATTTTGGAGAGCAGGATCCAGGCCAGGGCCTCGCGGACGGTGGAGGGGGCGCCGGCGATCAGGTCGCTGATGCGCACGACGAGGACCCCGTCGCGAAGCTGCAGCTTGCCCATGGTATTGACGTAGGGCTTGACGCGAAAATCGACGGATTGGGGCGGCGCGGCGCGGGCCACTTCGCAGTAGACGCGGGCAAAAATCCGCTCGTTGCTCTCTTCGCCGGGAGCGCCCCCGGGGAGTTCGACTTGCATCCCTCTTCTGAATAGCATATCAATGGAGTTTTGCGTCTGATTTATTCAACTTGGTCCCGGACCCGGGCCGGCGCAGCTTCTGGGGGAATGGAACCCGCTGGAAGTTTGCCCCGGCGGCCGCGGCGGGACAGGAGGCATCTTGCGTAACGTAAAGATCAGCGCGGTGGGCGCGTGGGTTCCGCCGCGGGTGTTGACCAACGACGAACTGGCCCGCATGGTGGACACCTCGAACGAGTGGATTCTGGAGCGGACGGGCATTCAGGAGCGGCACATCGCCGACCCCGAGACGGCCACCTCCGACATGGCATTGGAGGCCGCGCGGGCGGCCCTGGCGCAGCGGGGCACGACGGCCGAGGACGTGGACGCCATCATCCTGTGCACCGTGACGCCGGACCACATGTTCCCGTCGACGGCCTGCATCGTGCAGCACAAGCTGGGGGCGAAGCATGCGTGGGGTTTCGACCTGATCGCCGCCTGCAGCAGCTTTGTCTACGGACTGACGACAGCCGCGCACCTGGTGGGCGGCGGGACGCACAAGAAGATTCTGGTGATCGGCGCCGACACGATGAGCCGCATCATCGACTACACGGACCGCGCCACGTGCGTGCTGTTCGGCGACGGGGCGGGCGCGTTTCTGATCGAGCCGGCCGAGGACGGTGAGCCGGGCTTCGTGGGCTTCAAGAACGAGATCGACGGCTCGGGCGGGGACGTGCTGAAGATGCCGGCCGGGGGATCGCGTTGTCCGGCGTCGCACGAGACGGTGGACCAGCGGATGCACTTCGTGCACCAGGAAGGCCAGGCGGTGTTCAAGTTCGCCGTGAAGCGCATGGGCGAAGTCTCCGCGCAGTTGCTGGCGGAACACAACCTGAAGCCGCAGGAAGTGAAGCTGATGGTGCCGCACCAGGCCAACCGGCGCATCATCATGGCCTGCGCCGACCGGCTGGGGATGCCGCACGAGAACGTCCTGGTCAACATCGAGCGCTACGGCAACACCACGGCCGGCACCATCCCGATCGCCACCACCGAGGCCTATCAGGCCGGGCGCCTGCAGAAGGGCGACCTGGTGCTGTTCACCGCCGTGGGGGCCGGCTTCACGGTGGGCGCCAACCTGTGGCGCTGGGCGTTCTAGCGGCGGCTGAAAGCCGGACGCCCGCCCCTGCTAAGCTGTAGGCATCAGAGGGAGGGATCCGAGTGTCTACGCCAGCCGCACGCTACCAGGAAGGCAAGAGCCAGGAAGAGTTCCGCCACTACGACGATTCGACGCCGGCGGTGGTGCGCGAATTCTACCGGCTGAACCATACCGGCCAGACCGTCGATTTCAACCGCGCCATGCGGGAGAAATGGCTGCGGCTGGACCACGCCGAAATCTCCGTCTGGGACCTGATGGTGGAGCTGAACAAGCTGGTGGACGACTCCTATCCGGACACCGACCTGTCGCAGATCGAGCACAACTTCCAGACGGCCGAGGCGATCCGGGCCGACGGCCACCCGCGCTGGTTCCAACTGGCGGGCCTGATCCACGACCTGGGCAAGGTGCTGTGGCTGTGGGGCGAGCCGCAGTGGGCCGTGGTGGGCGACACCTTCCCGGTGGGCTGCGCGTGGTCGGCGAAGATCGTCTTCCCCGAGTTTTTCCGGGACAACCCGGACCGGCTGGTGCCGGAGTACCAGACGCGCTGTGGCATTTACTCCGAGGGCTGCGGGCTGGACCGGGTGATGATCTCCTGGGGCCACGACGAGTACCTGTACCAGGTGGCGAAGAACTACCTGCCGGCCGAGGCGCTGGCCATGATCCGGTTCCACTCCTGCTATCCGATCCACCGCGAATGCGAGTACGGGCACCTGATGAACGCTGAAGACCGGCGGCTGATGGAGTGGGTGAAGAAGTTCAATCCCTACGACCTGTACTCGAAGGGCCACACCAAGCCGGACGTGGAGGCGCTGACGCCTTACTACCGCGAACTGATCGACGAGTACTTCCCGGCGAAGGTCCGCTGGTAGGAGTACACTACCGTCGATGAACGGATTCTCGCGGCGCAGCTTCTGCGCCTCACTCGCCGCCGCGGCGCTGAAGCCGGCCCGCGCCCTCGCCGGCGGACCGCTGAACGTAGTCTTTATCCTGGCCGACGACCTGGGCGGCTGCGACTTGGGCTGCTACGGGGCGGACCTGCACGAAACGCCGAACCTGGACGCGCTGGCGCAGCAGGGGGTGCGCTTCGACAACGCCTACGCGGCGGCGCCGGTGTGTTCGCCGACGCGGGCGTCCATCATGACGGGCCTGCACCCGGCTCGCCTGCACATGACCGTGTGGCGGGAGCAGGCGCTGCGGCCGCCGGAAGGCACGCCGCTGACGCCGCCGCGCACGGTGCCGGACCTGCCCCAATCCCTCACGACGCTGGCCGAAGCGCTGCGCGCCGCCGGCCACGCCACGTTCCACGTGGGCAAGTGGCACCTGGGGGGCGCGGAAAACTACCCGGAGAACCACGGCTACGACGTCAACATCGGCGGCACGCTGTGGGGCGCGCCGCAGACTTACTTCTACCCTTACCGCGGCAACCGCTGGTTCGGTGGTGAGCCGCGCTACGTACCGGGGCTCTACGGCGGCCAGCCCGGCGAGTTCCTGACGGACCGGCTGACCACGGAGGCGCTGAAGCTGGTGGACGGCGCGGCCGGCCGCCCGTTCTTCCTGAGCCTGAACTTCCACAACCCGCATACGCCCATCGAGGGCAAACCTGAGCTGGTGGAGCGCTACAGGACGCGCATCCGGCCCGGGATGAAGCACCGCAACGCGGCCTACGCGGCCATGATCCGGACGCTGGACGACAACGTAGGGCGCGTGCTGCGCAAGCTGGACGACCTGAAGATCGCCGGCCGCACGCTGCTGGTGTTCACCTCGGACAACGGGGGCTACATCGGGCAGAACCAGGGGCGGGCGGTGACGAACAACAGCCCGCTGCGCTCAGGCAAGGGCTCGCTGTACGAGGGCGGCCTGCGGGTGCCGCTGATGGTGCGCGGACCGCAGGCCAGGGCCGGAGCGGTGTGCCGCGAGCCGGTGGTCTCCTGCGACCTGTACAAAACCATGGCGCTGGCCGGCGGCGGAAAGCCGGGCGACTCGCCGGACGGCATGGACCTCTCGCCGCTGCTCGGCAATCCGTCGGGGCGGCTGGAGCGCGAGGCGCTGTATTTCCACTACCCCCACTACTACGCCACCACGACGCCGGTGAGCGCCGTGCTGGCGCGGCGCTGGAAGCTGCTGGAATACCACGAGGACGGGCGCACCGAACTCTACGACCTGCGGGAAGACCCCTCGGAGACGCGGAACCTGGCGAACAGCAACCCGGCGAAGGCCGCCGAGCTGCTGTCGAAGCTGCGCGAGTGGCGGAACCGGGTGGGCGCGCAGATGCCCACCCGGGCCTGAACTGCTTTAAGCCTGGTAGCCTTCGGCCTGGAAGGCCTCGGCCAGGGTGTCGAGAAGCAGCTTGACGTTTTCGGCCGAGGAGCCGTAGCCCATGGTGCCGATGCGGAAGACCTTGCCGGCCAGCGGCCCGAGTCCGCCGGCGATCTCGATGCCGTGGCCGGCCATCAGCCGCTTGCGGACGTTGAGTTCGTTGACGCCCGCGGGCACCAGCGGTGTGTTGAGCGTCCAGAG
Organism: Bryobacterales bacterium; assembly: GCA_027324255.1. GTDB lineage: Bacteria > Acidobacteriota > Terriglobia > Bryobacterales > Bryobacteraceae > Paludibaculum. The sequence goes on from DAHVTI010000164.1 coordinate 13,307, forward strand.
GCGGTGGCCTGCGTTGACGAGCATGCCGATGCCCATTTCGGCGAGGCCGGCGACGAAGGCTTCGTGGTTGGCCTTGTGGCGGGCGAAGCGGGTGTCGAGCCCCTCTTCGGCGATGATGGCGAGGGACTCGCGCAGGGCGTAAAACATCGAGATGGGCGCGGTGTGGTGGTAGCGGTGGGCGCTCTCGTAGTAGTCGAGCAGGAGCTTCAGGTCGAGGTACCAGCTCACCGAACTCTGCTTGCGGTTGCGGAGCCATTCGAGTGCCCGCGGGGAGCAGGTGATGGGGGCCAGGCCGGGGGGACAGCCGAGGGCTTTCTGGGTGCCGCTGTAGGCGATGTCGATGCCGGCATCGTCGACGTCGACGGGCATGCCGCCGAGGCTGGTGACGCAGTCGGCGATGACGAGGGCGCCGGAGTCGTGGGCGGCCTTCGAGATGCCGTGGCCGGGCTGGTAGGCGCCGGTGGAGGTTTCGGCCTGCACGAAGGCGACGACTTGCGGCTTTTCGGCGGCAATGAAGTCGCGTGCCTCGGCGTCGGTGTACGTCTCGCCCCAGGGCTTTTCCAGACGGGCGATGACGGCGCCGTGGCGGCGGGCCATCTCGGTGAGGCGGTCGCTGAAGTAGCCGTTGGCGAAGACGGCGATCTTGGCGCCCGGCTCGACGAAGTTGGTGACGGCGCACTCCATGCCGGCGCTGCCGGTGCCGGAGATGACCATAGTGAAATCGTTGGCGGTGCCGAAGCACTGCTTCAGCCAGCCGCGGATCTCTTCGTTCACCTGAAAGAAGAAGGGATCGAGATGGCCGACGATGGGCTGGCGCATCGCTTCGTAAACGCGCGGGTGGACCGGCGACGGGCCGGGGCCGAACAGGTGGCGCGCGGGTGCTTGGAGGGGCGGAACCATAGCTACAGTGTATATGTGGAGCCCCTTCCCGTCGACGCGTTCCTCGGCGCCATCGCCGCGGAGCTGCACGGCACTGCCAACCTGGTGCTGGAAGCCCCGCCGGGCGCGGGCAAGACCACGCGCGTGCCACCGGCGCTGCTCCGGGAACTCCGCGGCGAAGTGCTGGTGTTGGAGCCGCGGCGGCTGGCGGCGCGGCTGGCCGCGCGGCGCGTGGCCGAGGAGATGGGTGAGCGGCCGGGCGGGACGGTGGGCTACCAGGTGCGCTTCGAGCAGGTGGGCGGCGCGGGGACGCGGCTACGTTTTCTCACCGAAGGCGTGCTGACGCGGCGGATGCTGTCCGATCCGCAGCTCAAGGGCGTCTCCGCCGTGGTGCTGGACGAATTCCACGAGCGGCACCTGGAGGGGGACCTGGCGCTGGCGCTGCTCAGGCGGCTGCAGCGCACGGCGCGGCCGGAGCTGCGGCTGGTGGTGATGTCGGCGACGCTGGACGGCGCGCGGGTGGCGGAGTTCCTGGGGGGCTGTCCGGTGCTGCGCAGCGAGGGGCGGCTGTATCCGCTGGAGGTCGAGCACACGCCGCATTCGGCCGAGGCGCTGGAGACATTGGCGGCGGGCGCGGTAGAGCGGCTGCTGCGGGCCGTCGGCGAAGGGGACGTGCTGGTGTTTCTGCCGGGAGCGGCCGAGATCCGCCGCGCCCAAAGGGCGCTGGAAGGGCTGGGCGGCCGGCGCGGGCTGGAGGTGCTGCCGCTGTACGGCGACCTGCCGGCGGATGAGCAGGACCGCGCGGTGCTGCCGGGTCCGGCGCGCAAGGTAATTCTGTCCACCAACGTCGCCGAGTCCTCGATTACGATTCCCGGCGTGCGGGCGGTGGTGGATGCGGGGCTGGCGCGGGTGGCGGCGGATTCGCCCTGGAGCGGGCTGCCGCGGCTGGTGGTGCAGCGGGTGTCGCGAGCCTCCTGCGTGCAGCGGGCTGGACGGGCCGGGCGCACCGGGCCGGGGCGGGTGGTCCGCCTGTTTTCGCAGGAAGACTTTCTGCGGCGGCCCGAAGCGGAAACGCCGGAGATCCTGCGGCGGGAGCTGGCGCAGTTGTTTCTACACCTGCACGCCGCGGGGCTTCGCGACCCGCACGAACTGGAATGGCTGGACACGCCCCCCGAGCCGGCGCTGGCGGCAGCCGAGGAACTGCTGCACCGGCTGGGTGCGTTGGACAAGGCGGGGGTGGTGACGGCGCTCGGGCGCCGCGCGGCTTCCCTGCCCCTGCACCCGCGGCTGGCGGCGCTGGCGCTCAACGGCGGCGCGGCCGGCTGCACGGCGGCGGCGGAGCTATCGGCTGCCCAGCCCGCCCAGGCGCGGCAGGTGGAGCAGCAGTTGAGGCGGCTGGTGCCGGGCGCGGCGCGCAGGCCGTTGGCGGAGGCGTACCTGCGGGCGTTTCCGGATCGAGTGGCGCGGCGGCGCAAAGGCCTGGAACTGCTGCTTTCGAACGGCGCCTCGGCGGTGCTGGCGTCGAACGAAGGACTGGAACAGGCCGAGTTCCTGGTGGCGCTGGACATCGAGGACCGGCCGGACAAGGGCCTGCCCATCGTGCGGCAGGCGGCGCAGATCGAGCCGGAGCTGCTGCTGGAGGCGTTCCCGGAGCGGATCCGCGAGCGCAACACGCTGGACTGGAACCGGGCGGCGGAGCGGGTGGAGTCGCTCAGCGCACTGCTGTACGACGAACTGGTGATCGAAGAGTCTCGCAGCCACACGCCGCCACCGGCGGAGACGGCGGAACTGCTGGCGCGGAAGGCGATGGAAGCGGGGCTGCAAAGGTTCGCGGACCCGGAGGCGGTGGAGGCGCTGCTGGGGCGGGCGAAGTTCGCGGGGCTGGCGGCGGCCGATCCGGAGTCGGTGCTGCGGGGGCTGTGCGAGGGGCTGCGCTCCTTCGCCGAGCTGGAGCGGTTGGCGCGGGACGGAGGTCTGGAAGCCGCGCTGCTGGAGGCGCTGGGGCCGGAGGCGCGGCGGCGGCTGGAACAACTGGCGCCGGCGCGGATCCAACTGCCCTCCGGGCGCTGGGCGACGGTGCACTACCCGCCGGACCGTCCGCCGTGGGTGGCCTCGCGGCTGCAGGACTTTTTCGGCATGAGCGAGACGCCGCGCGTGGGCGCCGGGCGCACGCCGCTGGTGGCGCATTTGCTGGCGCCGAACCGCCGGCCGGTGCAGATGACGCAGGACCTGGCGGGCTTCTGGCAGCGGTTGTATCCGCAGGTGCGGAAGGAGCTGAGCCGGCGCTACCCGCGGCACGCCTGGCCCGAGAACCCTCATGATGCCTGTAAGGACTGAAATGAAGCTTTTTGCCGCCGTTTTCTTCGCCTGCGCTTTCTTCGCCCGCGCCGGCGCCTGCGCGCAGACTCCCGCCGGGTTGTGGGATGCCACGCTGCAGGTGGAAGACCGCCAGGTGGCGTTCCGGCTGGACGTGCGGGCCGCTGGCCCGGGCTGGAAAGCGGCCATTTTGGACGGCGGGCAGCGGATCGAATCCACCTCCGGCACGCTGAGCGGCAACCAACTGGCGCTGCGCTGGGACTACTTCGACGCGGAACTGACGGCCGCGCTGGAAGGCGGCGGGATGAAGGGGGCTTACTCGCGGCGGACGCGCGCGGGCGTGGTGACGCGGGCGTTCACGGCGCGGCCCTTCCGGCCGCCGCCGGCGGAGCAGCCGGCCGGGGCGGCGAGCGTCGCTGGCATGTGGCGCATCCAGACCGGCGCGGCGCGCGGGGCGCAGGTGATGGACGGCATTTTCCGGCAGGCCGGGACGGAGGTGAGCGGGACCATCCAGCGCGTGGACGGCGACTTCGGCACGCTGACGGGCAGGATGGAAGGGAAGCGCCTGACGCTGAGCCACTTCGATGGCATCCGGGCGACGCTGATCGAGGGCGAACTGAAACCGGACGGGACGCTGGCCGGCACCATGGACGGGCAAACGCGGTTCACCGCCGCGCGGCTGGACGAGGCGGCGAAGCTGGGTTTGCCGGAGCCGCCCGACCCGGCGCGCTACGTGGCCGTGAAGAACCCGGCCGAGCCGCTGCGGTTCCGGTTCCAGGACCTGGACGGGCAGTGGGTGTCGGCGGAGGACCCGGCCTTCCGCGGCAAGGCGATGATCGTGACCATCATGGGGTCGTGGTGCCCGAACTGCCATGACGAGGCGGAGTTCCTGGCGGAGATGGACCGGCGCTACCGGGCCGAGGGGCTCGAAATCGTGGCGCTGGGATTCGAATACACGGGCGAAGTGGGGCGCGACCGCGCGCAACTGCGGGCATTTGCGCGGCGCCACAAGACGGGCTACCGCGTTTTGCTGGCGGGAACGACGGAGGAAGGGTCGGTGCTGCGCGCGCTGCCGCAACTGGCGAACTTCGCGGGCTACCCGGCGACGTTGTATCTGGACCGGGACCATCGGGTGCGGGCGGTGCACGCGGGTTTTGCGGGCCCGGCCAATCCACGGGAGCACCAGAAGCTGAAAGCGGAGTTGGACCACCTGGTGCGCGAATTGCTAAGAAATCGCTAAGACCGCGCCGCGATCTGCCGATACGGGCACTAGAGTGCACTATCCAGGCAACAGGCTGGAGCGGCTGATCGCGGCAGAGAAGACGCTGCAGGCGCGGGCCGACCACGATTTGGCGGACCGGGTCCGGCTGTCGAGCGTGCCGCAACTTCTCATGCTGGGAGTTCTGGGCTTGGGCGGACATGTAGCAGAGGATTTTCCTTTTCCATTCTTGTCGGCTCTGATCTGGCAGATCGCGGTTTTGGTGGGGAGGCTGAAGTTGGCCAAGTGGCGGGAGCGGGGCGCGGCGGCCTTTCCAGGCAGGTTCCGCGCGTGGCTGTTTGCGGTGGTGCTGGGCGCCGCGGTGGGTTGGAGCGCACTGCTCGCGGCCATCTTCATCCAGTGCGATCTTCGGGACTGGGGGGAGGCGACGCTGGCGCTGCCGGTTCTGATCGCCCTGTGCGCGGCGGCGCTGGCGACGCTGGTGTCCCATCTTTCGCTGCTCTGCTGGTTCATGACAATCCTGCTGACGCCAAGCGTGTCCATCCTGCTTTGGCGGGGCGGCGAGCACCCGCGGCTGGTGGCCGCCAGCCTGATCACGTTCGCCTTGTTCGCGCTGATCCAGGGCCGGCGCCTGAACGCCAGCTACTGGTCCGGGCTGCAGGGCAGCGCGCTGCTTTCCGTGAAGTTGCAGGAACTGGAGGCGGCGCGCAAGGAGGCCGAGCAGGCCAATCGCGCCAAGAGCGAGTTTCTGGCCAACATCAGCCACGAACTGCGGACCCCCATGAACGGCGTTCTGGGAATGACCGAACTGGCGCTGGACACGGCGTTGACCGCCGAGCAGCGCGACTACCTGGAAACGGCCAGGGATTCGGCGCACTCCCTGCTGCGGCTGCTGAACGAAGTCCTGGACGTTTCCAAGGTGGAGGCGGGCCGCCTGGAACTCCTAAAGGACGAATTCGACCTACGCGAGCCCCTGGAGGAGCTGCGGCGCTCCTTCGTGCACGACGCAGCGGCGCGGGCGCTGTCCATCGACGTGTCGATGGACCAGGACATTCCGCGGCGGCTGACCGGCGACGCTGGCCGCTTGCTGCAAGTGCTGACCAACCTGGTGGCCAACTCGCTGAGATTCACGGAACGGGGAGGCGTCCACGTAAACGCAACGCTGCTTTCCAGCCGGAGGGACCGCGTCCAGGTGCTGTTTCAGGTGCGGGACACGGGCATCGGGATTCCGGTGGAGATGCAGCGGGCCATCTTCGAGTCCTTCGTGCAGGTGGACGGGTCGCTGCGGCGCAACCGCGGCGGCGCGGGTCTCGGCCTGACGCTCAGCGCCAGGCTGGTGCAGTTGATGGGCGGTTTCATCACGGTGGAATCCACGCCCGGCCACGGCTCGACGTTCCGCTTCACGGCGGAGTTCGAGTTGCCGCCAGCGCTGGGCGCCGCGCCGCGCAGGACGCCGGTGGGCGCGCGGGTGCCGCAGAAGGCCGGCGACGCGCTGGGGCTGCCCACGCCCGCTCTTCGACTGCGGGCGGGACAAATGTTGCCAGGACAGAATCGCGGGGTGCCCGCCGAACGACATCGCGTGACACCCCGCGTTCCGCACTGAGTGGCGGAACTCTTGCCGGACCTGCCGGATCCCGAAGGCAAGCCGGAGCCGGCCCGCGGCGCTGCGCGGCAGGCTGCTTGGTGCGCTGTCCGATGATTCATAGATAACCCGGCGGGTGGCTCACCCATTGAGCCTGGGCGCAAGAATGCGGCGTGCCGCGCGAGGCGGGGGCTGAGGCGGGCTGGCCGGGGCGGCCCTGCTATGAGAGCTTCCAGGGCTTGCGGTAGCGGCGCGTGACGAGCTTGTCGGCGGCGCGGCTGTTGGTGATGCGCTCTTTCGCGTCGTCCCAGGCGATGCGCTGGCCGGTGCGGAAGGCGATGTTGCCCAGCAGGCCGCCCTTGGTGAGGCGATGTCCGTAGCCGACGTTGCAGGTGGTGGCGGCACGGCTCTTGATAGCGTCGAGAAACTCGCGGATGTGGCCCGGCGAATCAGGGATGCTCTGCGGCGGCTTGGGGAAGTTGTCGTCGCGCTTGCCCTTCACCCACACCTCGTAGCGCGAGTAGTTGGCCACCAGCGTGGCTTCGGTGCCCTCGAAGATGACGCAGGAGCCCATGTGGTCGTAGCCCGGCCGGCCCTTGGGGTGCAGGGTCCAGGTGAGCACCAGGCCCGGATACTCGTAGAGCACTTCGAGCACGTCGGGGGTTTCGGCGTTGTCCTGGGCGAGCCAGCGGCCGCCGGCGGCCGAGACGGTCTGCGGGGCCTGGAGGTCCAGCGCCCAGTAGACGAGGTCGGTGTAGTGGCACCAGAAGTCGATGAAGCAGCCGCCGGAGTAATCCCAGAAATAGCGATAGGTGAGGTGGGAGCGGTTCGGATTGTAGGCGCGCCTGGGGGCGGGGCCGAGCCAGAAATCGTAGTCGAGCTCGGGCGGGGGCGCGGTGTCAGCCGGGGAGCCGATGGACTTCTCGTTGGATGTGAGGGCGCAGTAGACGCGGTTGATTTTGCCGAGCGAGCCGCTCTTGACCACCTCCACCACGCGGCGGTAGTTGGGCAGGTCGTTGTGGATATGGTTGCCCATCTGCGTGACGCGCTTGTGGCGCTCGGCGGCGCGGGCCATGGCGCGGCCTTCGCCGATGGAGTAGGAGAGGGGCTTTTCGACGAAGACGTCCTTGCCGGCCTCGCACGCCTGGACGGTGGGCAGGGCATGCCAGTGGTCCGGCGTGGCGATCATGACGGCGTCGATATCCTTGCGGGCCAGCAACTGGCGATAGTCGTGGAAGGTCTCGGGCTTGCGGCCCTGGGCCTTTTCGACGAGGGCGACGGCGCGCTCCACGTGGTGCGTGTCGAGGTCGCAGACAGCCGCGGCCTCCACGTCGGGCTGCTTCAGAAACTGATTCAGGCGGCCCGTGCCCTGGCCGCCGAGGCCGATGAAACCAACTCGGATGCGGCTGCTGGGAGCGGCGCGGAGGGAAGAAGCGGCCAGCCCCGCGGCGGCCGTGCCAAGGAAGATGCGGCGCGTTTGTGACATCGACATCATCCTACTGCACGGGCGTGATGACCAGCAGCAGGTCTTTCGGCTCGACGGTCTGGCCGACGGCGGCGAGGCGCTCCGTCACCTTGCCGGAGATGGGCGCGTAGACGGTAGTCTGCATCTTCATGGCCTCCATGACGAGCAGCTTGTCGCCCTTTTTGACGTCCTGGTTCAACTCGACGGCGATGGAGGTGACGGCGCCGGGAATGGGCGCGCCGACGTGGCCTTCCTTTGCCGGGTCAGCCTTGGGCTGAGACTTGGTTTCGGCCTTGATGCGGCGGTCGCGGATGGTGACTTCGCGCGGCTGGCCGTTCAATTCGAAGAAGACGGTGCGGGTACCGTCGGGGTGCGGATCGCCAACGGCGACGAACTTGATGACGAGGGTCTTGCCGGGCTCGATTTCGACGGCCACCTCCTCGCCCGCCTTGAGCCCGTAAAAGAAGGCGGGCGAGGGCAGCACGGTGAGGTCGCCGAAGGCGGCGCGGGCCTTGTCGAACTTGAGGAACACGTCGGGGTACATGACGTAACTCATCAGGTCCGTTTCAGTGGGCTTGTGGCCGGTCTTCTTTTCGACGAGGGCATGGACTTCGTCGAAATCGACGGGCGCGAGGCGCGCACCGGGGCGGCCGCGGCGGGGCTTGCGGCCCTTGAGGATCACGGACGCGATCTTCCTGGGCCAGCCGCCGGCGGGCTCGCCGAGCGAGCCCTCGAACATGTCCACAACCGAGTTGGGGATGTTGAGGCGGTGGTTGGGCCCGAGGTTTTCGAATTCGTGCACGGTGAGGCCGTGCTGGATGAGGAACAGCGCCATGTCGCCGACCACCTTGGACGACGGCGTCACCTTGACGATGTCGCCGAAGGCGTGATTGACGTCAGCGTACATGCGGGCGATCTCGGGCCAGCGGGGGCCGAGGCCGAGGCTTTCGGCCTGCTCGCGGAGGTTGGTGTACTGCCCGCCGGGCATCTCGTGCAGGTAGACGTCAGCAGTGCCGGAGCGCGGGGCGGAGTCGAACGGCAGGTAGTTGGCGCGCACCGCCTCCCAGTAGTCGGAGCAGCGGTTGAGTGCGTCGAAGTCGAGGCCGGTGGCGCGGGCGCGCTCGTGCCGCAGGGCGGCGGCGATGGAGTTGAGGTTGGGCTGCGAGGTGGAGCCGGACATCGAGGAGATGGCCGCGTCGGCCACGTCGACGCCGGCCTCGACGGCTTTCAGAATGGAGGCGGCGTTGAGGCCCGAGGTGTCGTGGGTGTGGAAGTGGATGGGGATGCCGATCTCGTCTTTCAGGGCCTTCACCAGCTTGTAGGCGGCGTACGGCTTGACGAGCCCGGCCATGTCCTTGATGGCCAGGATGTGGGCGCCCATCTTTTCGAGTTCCTTGGCCATGTTGACGTAGTACTGGAGCGGATACTTGTCGCGCTTCGGATCGAGGACGTCGCCGGTGTAGCAGATGGCGGCCTCGCAGACGCGGCTGGTGCGGCGCACGGCCTCCATGGCCACTCTCATGTTGGGCAGCCAGTTGAGGGAGTCGAAGATGCGGAAGATGTCCATGCCTTCCGCGGCGGCCACTTCGACGAAGCGGCGCACGGCATTGTCGGGGTAGGCGGTGTAGCCGACGGCGTTGGAGGCGCGGAAGAGCATCTGGAAGCAAATGTTGGGGATGGCTTCGCGCATGCGCCGCAGGCGCACCCAGGGGTCTTCGTGGAGGAAGCGCATGGCGACGTCGAAGGTGGCGCCGCCCCACATTTCCAGCGAGTAGAGGCCGGAGAGCGAGTGGGCGTAGTAGTTGGCGATGGCCATCATGTCATGCGTGCGCATGCGGGTGGCCATGAGCGACTGGTGGGCGTCGCGCATGGTGGTGTCGGTCATCAGCAGGCGCTTCTGCTTTGCGGTCCAGGCGGCGAAGCCCTCGGCGCCGAGCTCATCGAGAAGCTGGCGGGTGCCAGCGGGCGGGGGCGTGGCAATGTGCTCAGGCACGAGCGGCAGGCGCAGGACGGCGGGGGGGATACGGTTGTGCATCTCGGGGTTGCCGTTGACGGCGACGTCGCCGAGGTAGGTGAGGAGGCGCGTGGCACGGTCCTGCCGGGGCTTGAAGCGGAACAGGTCGGGCGTCTGCTCGAGGAACGTAGTGGTGACGCGACCGGCCTGGAAGCTGGGGTGGTTGACGACGTTTTCGAGGAAGGGGATGTTGGTCTTCACGCCGCGGATGCGGAATTCGCGCAGCACGCGATCCATGCGCTGGCAGGCGAGCTTGAAGTTGTTGCCCCAGGTGGTGACCTTCACCAGCAGCGAGTCGTAGTAGGGCGTGATGACGGCGCCGCCGTAAGCCGAGGCGCCGTCGAGCCGCACGCCGAAGCCGGCCGGCGAGCGGTAGGTGGAGAGCTTGCCGTAGTCGGGCAGGAAGTTCTTGGCCGGGTCCTCGGTGGTAACGCGGCACTGCATGGCGGCGCCATTGACGCGGATCTCTTCCTGCGGCGGGAGGCCCATCTCCTCACCGTGCAGAGCGAGCCCCTGGGCGATCTGGATCTGCGCGCGCACAATGTCGATGCCGGTGACCGCTTCGGTGACGGTGTGCTCCACCTGCACGCGTGGGTTCACCTCGATGAAGAACCACTCGCCGCTGTCGCTGTCCACCAGGAACTCGACGGTACCGGCTGAGTAGTAGCGGGCGTGGGAGCAGAGGCACACGGCGGCCTGGCAGAGCGCCGTGCGAATGCCGTCGTCGAGGCCGATGGCGGGCGCCACTTCCACCACCTTCTGATGGCGGCGCTGCACGGAGCAGTCGCGCTCCCAGAGGTGGACGATGTTGCCGTGGCAGTCGCCCAGGATCTGCACCTCCACGTGCCGGGCGCGGCGAACGTAGCGTTCCAGGAAGACGGCGCCGTTGCCGAAGGCGGCCTGGGCCTCGGCGGTGGCTTCGTGGAAGCGGGCCTCGAGGTCGTCGGCGCGATTCACGATGCGCATGCCGCGGCCGCCGCCGCCGAAGGCGGCTTTGAGGATCAGGGGGAAGCCGATTTTGGGCGCGATCTTGCGCGCCTGCTCGAGAGAATCCACGGGGTGCCCGGTGCCGGGCAGCACCGGGACGCCGGCTTCGATGGCCAGGCGGCGGGCGGCGGTCTTGTCGCCGAGGCGCTCCAGCATGGTTTGGCTGGGCCCGATGAAGGTAATGCCGGCGGCGCCGCAGGCGCGCGGCAGCTCCGGATTTTCCGACAGGAAGCCGTAGCCGGGATGGATGGCATCGACGCACTTTTCCTTCGCCAGGGCGACGATTCCGGCCACGTCGAGATAGGCCTGGACGGGTCCCAGGCCCTGGCCGACCAGGTAGGCTTCGTCGGCCTTGAAGCGGTGCAGGGAAAGGCGGTCCTCCTGGCTGTAAATGGCCACGGTCTGCAGCCCTAACTCATTGGCCGCACGGAAGATCCGGATCGCAATCTCACCCCGGTTCAAGGCCAGCAACTTCTTCATGAAATTCAGGCTAGCATGCGGGAACAATCGGGCTTGCCCGTCCGTAATACTTCAATTGAGGACCATATGCGACATTCCCTCCTGACGGGTTCACTGATTCTCGCTTCGCTCACTCTCATCGGCTGCGATTTCGTCGATCCCTCCGAGTGGGGAAACTCAGATCGCTACAAGCAGGACTTCTCCTCCACGCACAAGCTGGCCGCGGGCGGCCGCATCGTGCTGGAAGGATTCAACGGCTCGGTGGAAATCACGGGCTGGGACAAGGACGAGGTGGAGGTGGCGGGCACCAAGTCCGCCTCCCGCGAAGAGGTGCTGAGCGCCATGCAGGTGGACGTCACCGCCGACCCGGGCATGGTGCGCATCCGCGCCCGCCGGCCGGACGAGCGCAACTGCAACTGCGGCGTGCGTTTCGCATTGAAGGTGCCCCGGAAAGTGGTGCTTGAAGACATCACCACCTCCAACGGCAGCCTGCGGCTGGAATCGGTCACGGGCTCGGCCCGGATGCACAGCTCCAATGGCTCCGTGCACGTGTGGGGCGTCGAAGGCGACATCAACATCCAGACCTCCAACGGCTCCATGGACGTGGACAAGTTCAAAGGCTCGGCTGACTTGAAGACCTCCAACGGCCGCGTGAAGGCCAGCGGCATTGATGGCGCGTTTTCGGCCCGGACCTCCAACGGCTCCATCGACGCGGACGTGGATTCGCTCGACACCGGCAAGCCCGTGGTGCTTTCCAGCTCCAACGGCAGCATCAATCTCGCGCTGGCCCGCTGGAACAACAACGAAGTGCGCGCCACCACCTCCAACTCGTCCATCAACCTGCGGCTGCCGCCCGGCGTGGCGGCAGAGGTCAGGGCGGTCACCTCCAACGGCAACATCTCCACGGATTTCGAGCTGACCACCACGCAGCTTTCCAAGACGCGCGTCAGCGGCCGCATCGGCGGCGGCGGCGCGCTGCTGGACCTGACCACCAGCAACGGCAACATTCGCCTGATGAAGCGCTGAAGCCCCGCCGGCGTCCCGCTTGCCATAAGATGGGTCTGCCATGACCCGCCGTGAGTTCTGCGCCGCGCCGGCCCTGCTAAACCTGCAGCAGCGCCGGCGCCCCAACCTGATTTTCCTGCTGGGCGACGATCACCGCTGGGACGCACTCGGCTGCATGGGCAATCCGCGCGTACACACGCCCAACATCGATTCGCTCTCGCGCTCCGGCGTCACTTTCCGGCGCCATTTCGTCACCACCGCCATCTGCGTCACTTCGCGCGCCAGCATCTTCACCGGCCAGTGGGCGCGCACCCACCAGGTAGTGGAATTCAACCGGCAGTTCACGGCGGAGCAGCATACCCACACCTATCCCGGGGTGCTGCGCGCCGCCGGCTACCGCACGGGATTTATCGGCAAGTACGGCCTGGACAAGCCGCCCGCGCCCAAGGAGCAGTTCGACTACTGGGCGGGCTTCCTGGGCCAGGGCCGGTATTTTCCGCAGGGCGAGCCGGGGCCGCACCTGACGGACATCCTGACGGGGCAGGCCCGCGAATTCCTGAACGGGGCGAAGGCGGGCCAGCCGTTCTGCCTGTCCGTCTCCTACAAGGCGCCGCACGTGCAGGACGACGACCCGCGCCAGTTCCTGCCCGCGCCCGAAGACATGCCGCGCTACGCCCAGGTGCGTATGCCCGTGCCGAAGACGATGGACTCGGACGCCATCACGCACCTGCCGCTGAGCGTGCAGGGCTCAGAGGGCCGCCGCCGCTGGGCCGTGCGCTTCTCGACGCCCGAGCTGTTCCAGCGCTCGGTGCGCAACTACTATGCGCTGATCACGGGCGTGGACCGCTCCGTGGGCACGATCCTGGCCGAACTGGACCGTCTGGGCCTGCGCGACAACACGATCCTGGTCTACACCGGCGACAACGGATTCTACCTGGGCGAGCACGGGCTGGCCGGCAAGTGGTTCATGCACGAAGAGTCCATCCGCGTGCCGCTGATCGCCAGCGGACCGGGCATCGCCGCCGGCCGGAGCGTGGATGCGATGACGCTCAACGTCGATCTGGCCCCCACGCTGGTGGATCTGGCCGGCGCATCCGTGCCCGCTGCCATGCAGGGCACGGCGCTGACCTCCTGGCTGCGCGGCTCGGCGCCGGCGCGCTGGCGCACGGAGTGGTTCTTCGAGCACCGCGTCCGGGCCAACGGCTGGATCCCGCCCACCGAGGGCATCCGCACCGAGCGCTGGAAGTATACGCAGTATCCGGAAGAGCAGCCCGTCTTCGAAGAACTCTACGACCTGCAGGCGGATCCGCTGGAAGAGCGCAACCTGGCGCACTACCCGGCGCAGGCGGGCGTGCTCGCGCAATTGCGCGGCCGGCGCCAGGCCTGGATCCGGTCGCTCGATCAGGACCGCCGTCCGGCCGGCTGACTAACGCACGGCCACGGGCACGGAGGTGAAACTCAAAGTGGGGTTGAAGCGCAGCCCCAGTGCGGCCAGCCCGGCCGTCTGGCTGCTGAGAAACTCCACCACGCCGCGCCGACCGCTGAGCACAGGGTACTTGTCGGGCAACGAGAACGAGGTGTGGCCGCTGCCGGCTACGGACAACGTGTCGCGGCCGATCTCGACGCCGCTCTCGTCGCGCCAGATGGCGGTGACCGACGCCTGGGCGGCCGCCAGGTTCACCAGCGCCACGCCGGTGGAGTAACCCGTGAGGTTGTCGAAGGGCACTAGCACGCCGCCCTGCCCGCGCGTCTCCAGCGGCGAGGTGCCTTCGGAGTCGCGGCCGTCGCCGCCGCGCTGACGGAAGATGGCGTAGCCGGAGACCGGCGCCGAGGCCTGCACTTCGGCCCAGCCCACTACCGTCGCCGAAATTTGCGCGTCGAGCTCGATCAGCAGGCTGCTGCTGGCGGGCATGGCGCGCTCCACGCTGGAGCCGACGAGCGTGGTGGACTGCCCGCCCTGCGTCACGACGTAAGGCAGCTCGAGCGCCAGGCCGTCCTCGCTGACGAACACCACGCGCACCTGCGCGTTGGCTGCCTGCACGTTGACGAGGTTGATGCTGGTTTTCCAGCCGCCGCCGGTGGCCAGTTGCGAGATGACGCCCACGCGGGACATCGTGCCCGCGGCCTGAATCTCGATGGCGAGCACGGCGGTGGCCGTCGCGCCCGCCGAATCCGTGACGCGCGTCGCGAAGAAAGACGCCCCGGCCAACGTGGGCGTGCCGGAGAGCACACCCGCCGCGGAGAGCGTCATGCCCGGCGGCAGCGAGCCGGAACTCAACACCCACGTGTAGGGAGCGGTGCCGCCGCTGACGGCCAGCGATTGTTGATAGGGGACGCCGGCCGTGCCCTTGGGCAGGGTGGAGGTCGTCACCGTCAGGCCGCCCGAGATGGCGCCTGAGATGGTGATGGTGAAGGACTGCGTGACCTGCGCGGCGCGCGAATCCGTGACGCGCGCGGAGAAAGTGGAAGCCCCGATTGCCAGCGGTGTGCCGGAGATCAGTCCGTCGCTGGCCAGCGCCAGCCCCGCGGGCAGCAACCCGCCGGCCTGCGACCAGGTGTAGGGCGGCACGCCGCCGCCGGCCGCCAGCCGCTGGCTGTATGTGGCGCCCACTACCCCGCCGGGCAGCGGGCCGGTGGTGGTGATGGCCAGCGCCTGCGATGGGCCCGTGGCCACCACCATGGTGAAGAACTGGAACGCCACCTTGCCCGCGCTGTCGCTCAACTGCACCGTGAACGTAGTGCTGCCGGCCGCCAGTGCCGTTCCGCTGATCACGCCGCCGGAAGAGAGCGTCAGCCCCGCCGGCAGTTGGCTGGCGACGATGCCGCCGGTGGCCAGAGTCCAGGTGTAAGGCGGCACGCCGCCGGCGGCGGTGAGCGTCTGCGAATAGGGCGCGCCCACGATGGCGTTGGGCAGCGTCACGGTGGCCACGGCCAGTCCGGCCCCGATGGTCAGGCCGACCGCACCCGTCGCCGTAGCCACGGTGCTGTCGGTGACGCGCACGGTGAACGTGTAGCTGCCGCCGGCGGCCGGAATGCCGCTGACGGTTCCGTTCGTGCCTACGCTGACGCCGCCGGGCAGAGCTCCTGACACGTACTGCCAGCTATAGGGCGGCGCGCCGCCCGTCGCTCCCAGGTTCTGGCTGTAGGGCACGCCCGCGGTGCCGGCGGGCAAAGTGGTGCTGGTCACGGCAAGCCCCGGCGCAGTGCCCAGAATGGTGACCTGATAGGAGGCGTAGTTCGCGCCGGCCGACACGCGCACTTCGTAGGTGCCCGGCGTCGGCCCCAACTGCACGCCGGCGGACACCAGGCCCGACGCGTCCGCCGTGGTCAAGGGACTGATCAGGGAGACGCTGCCTGGCGGGATCGCCGACCACACGGCCGTCGCACCCGGCAGAGGCGTGCCTGAAGCGTTCTGCAGGCGCGCGCTCAGGCGCAGCGGAAGCTGCTGCCCCGGCTGGCCGCTCTGCCGGTCGCCCTGCACGATGACGGGAATCGGGTCTCCGGCCGTCACCTGCAACTGGGCACGGAACGTCACCAGGTTGCCGACGTCGATGACCAGTTCCGTCGTGCCCGGCAGGCCCAGGGCGAGCAGTTCGCACGAAGCGAAGCCGTCCGCGCCGGTCAGCACCGTGCCGCCTGTACAGGAAGCCACCGGCCCGGCGGCAGGATCCTGATTCACCGATTTCACCGTCACGCCGACGCCCGGGATCGGCAGCCCGGGTGACACTCCGATGCCGCCCGTGGTCACCACCACCGCGCGCACGGCGTCAGCCACGCGCCCGCCGGACTGCACGGCGATAGGCCCGGAGCCCTGCGCCGGCTTGATCAATTGCACGTCCGGCTGCGGGTTGAATGAGCCTGAAAGGTAAGGGTAGGAGACGAGCGAAAACGTCACGTTGCCCACGTCGCTGGCGGCCGTCACCGTGTACTGCCGGTATGGCACGCCCGGCCCGATCTCCCCGCCCGGCACCCAGGTGAGCGAGGCGTAGCCGTTGGCGTCGGTGGACACCACTTTCGGGCTGGCGTAGCTGATGCCGCCCACGTCGCTCCAGGTGACTGTGCGCCCGGCCACCGGCCGGCCGGCCGAATCCACGGCCTGCACCACCAGCGGCTGCGTGAAGGCATAGAAAAGCTGCACCAGTTGCCCGTCGCCGGAGATCTTCTGCAGCCGGGACTGCCCGGCCGCCGGCAGTGCCGCCAGCAACAGCGCCCACAACAGCGCCGCGAACGAAGTTCGTGAAAGCATCAAGTTCATTTTACGGGACACCACCCCAGGACTCCCTCCGCGCAATTGCCCTTTCCTCGCCCTAAGTGCACCTTAGTCCCGGAAAATTTGCAGTAGATTTTCCGTTTCTCCGCCTCATTCCACCAACCTGCTTCTGTTAAACCCGGCCGCCGCGAAATTCTCTCGCTCCGGAAGTGGCGTTAGACTGGACTACTATGAACAGGCGTCACTGGATGGCGGCATCGATGTTCGGCCTGGCTCGCGCCACGGGCGAAGTGAAACCCCTGCCCGAGGCGGGCCTCAGGACCACCGACCCGGAGGCCTACTGGCTGAAGATCCGCAAGGACCAGTTCTTCCTGCCGGAATGGCGCGCCTTCCTGAACAACGGCAGCCTGGGCGTCGCGCCGCGGCCCGTGGTGGCCGCCGTGACGGAGTTCCTGGAAAACGCCGCCGCGCTCACCAGCGACGAGTACCCGCGCTGGGGCTACGAAACGCTGGACGCCGAGCGCGCGGAGATGGCCGGGTTCCTGGGCTGCAAGAAGGACGAGCTGGCCTTCACGCACTGCGCCACCGAAGGCATCAGCACCGTCGCCATGGGCCTCGACCTGAAGGCCGGCGACGAAGTGCTGCTGACGGACCACGAGCACCCCAGCGGCAAGGCCGGCTGGCAGCAGCGCGCGCAACGCCACGGCATCACGCTCCGCGAAGTGCCGATCCCCCATCCGCCGCGCGACTCCGCGCAACTGGCCGAGCTGATGATCAAAGCCATCGGGCCCAAGACGCGCGTACTGAGCTTCAGTGGCATCATCAGCCCCACCGGCGTCGTCATGCCCGTGCGCGAAATCTGCGACGCGGCCCGCGCGCGCGGCGTCGTCACCTTCGTCGACGGCGCCCACATGAACGGGCAGATTCCGCTGCAGCTCTCCGAGCTCGGCTGCGACTACTTCGCCGGCAGCCCGCACAAGTGGATGTTCGCCCCCGCCGGCTGCGGCATTCTCTACATCCGCGAGGAGAACCTGGACCGCCTGTGGCCCTCCATCGTCACCGGCGACTGGGACAATAAGCCGCTGAAGGCGGCGCGCTTCATGAAGGTGGGCACGAACAACCGCGCCACCATCGTCGGCATGATGGCCGGGCTGCGCTTCCTGAAAGCGCTTGGGCCGGATAACGTCTACGCCCGCATCCACGACTTGGCGCGCAGGAACTACGCCATGGCCGCCGCGCGGCCGCACCTGGAGATCCTGAGCAGCGCCGACCACCGCCTGTACGGCTCGCTGGTGACCATCGGCTTCAAGGGCGCCAAGCTCGACGACCTGTGGAAGAAGGCGCGCGAGCGCAAGATCTGGGTGTACGGCTCGCCGCAGCTCCGCCTTTCGACGCACATCCACACGCGCGTGGCGGACCTGGAAGCGTTCTACTCGCTCGTGGACGAGGTCCTGCTCGGCAAGAAGGGCTAAAGGGCGCATGACGGACCGCGAAGCCGCGGCAGAGTTGCTCGCCTCGCAACACACGCTGGTGCTCGCCACGACATCGGCCGGCGGCACGCCGCACAGCGCGCCGCTGTTCTACATCGCGGGCGAAGGGATGCGGCTCTACTGGCTCTCTTCGCCGCGCAGCGCGCACAGCCGCGGCCTGGCGCGCGGCGCGTCGGTGGCCGTGTTCCAGCCGGCCTCGGACTGGCGGGACATCCGCGGCGTCCAGCTATGGGGCACGGCGCGCGCCGTGCGCGGCGTGCGGGAGAAGGCGCAGGTGCTCGAACGCTACCGCCGGCGCTTTTCGCTGGGCGCCGAGTTCGCGCCGGCGATCGCCCTCAGCCGCCTGTACGTTTTCGAGCCCGTGCGCGGGCGCTACATCGACAACTCGCGCGGCTTCGGCTACCGGGCCGAGTTTACGCTGCCCTGATGCGGGATCAGAGCGCGAAGAGTCCCCAGGCCAGCGCCAGCAGCGCCGCCACCACGCCCCAAGCCATGAGGAAGCCCGTCCAGTCTTCGCGGTAGCCGGCCCACAGCGGGCGTAGCTTGGGCTGGAACAGGTCGAGGAAGAGCAGCCGCGGCCCTTCGGCGAGCCTGGCGAAGAAGGCCTCGCTGTGCTCGCGCGGCTCGGGACGCGTCAGCAGGCTCACCGCCACAAAGACCGCCGCGCCCGATGCCAGCGCCGCCAGGAACACGTCCGGGTCCCAGTGGTCCAGCCGCTTGCCCATGCGCGCGTACAGCGCGAAGTTCACCGCGAAGGCCGTGCCCACGCCCGAGGCCGCGCCCCAGCGGTTGCCGCGGCGCCACAGGAAGCCGCCCATGACGGCGATGCCCACGTAGGTGGCCATCGTCTCCGTGAGCAGGAACGAGTAGAGTACGCGGTCGATGAAGAACATCGCGTACAGCAGGCTGGCGGCGGTGATCAGGGCGCCGCTCCAGCGGCCCACGCGCGTGTAGTGCTCATCCGGCCGGCCCGGCGCCCAATAGCGTTCGTAAAGCCCGCGCGTGAACAGCGCGCCGCTATTCACCTGGAAGGTGGCGCAGCCCGCCATGTTGGCCGCCAGCACGCAGGCGATCATGAGCCCCGTGCCGCCCGAAAACAGCAGCCGCCGGCAGGCGAAGCCGAACGCGTCCTCCGCTTCCTTCAGCGCGGGCACTCCGGCCTTGCCCTGCGCGAACATCGCCGCCACCATCAGCCCGGCCACCGCCCAGCCCACGGTGCAGAAGCGCTTCACGAAATTGCCGTAGGTGAAGCCCGTGCGGCAGGCACGCTCGTCGCGGCCCGTGCCCGCCACCGCCACCATGTGCGGCTGCGCGACGATGCCGATGAGCCCGTTCAGCGTGAGCATGAAGATGAACCACGGGCCGATGCCCTGCGGCGTGCTGAGCGAGAACATGTGCGGCGCGAGCGTCGCCTTCATGCCGGCCAGGCCGCCCACCACGCCCCAGCCCAGCGGGATCAGCAGGAAGGAGAGCGTCAGGATGAGGAAGCCCTGCAGCACCTCCGTCCATACGGCCGCGCGCAAGCCGCCGGCGACGCTGTAGAGCACGAACACGGCCGTCATCGCCAGGATGGTGTGGTTCACCTCGATGCCGCCGCCCGTGGCCTGGCTGATCACCTTCCCCGCCCCCTTCAGCATGCTGGCCATGTTCAGCGTGAAGAAGATGAGGGCGAAGGCCGTGTAGCCGGCGCCCATCCACGGCCCGTAGCGGTCCTCCACGATCTCCGCCAGCGTGGTGCGTTTCATGCGCCGGTAGACGGGCGCCATCAGCCAGTAAAACGGGGTGGCGAAGAGGTTCTTCCACTGCAGCCAGATGGCGGAGGCGCCCAGCGTCTGCACGGCGCCGGCCAGCGCCACGGGCATCTCCGCGCGCGTGCCGGTGGCAAAGCTCTGCCCGATCATGAGCCACTTCGAAAAGACGCGCCCGCCCAGGAAGTAGCCCTCCGAGCCCTTCACCTTGCGCCCGGCGGCCAGGCCGAGCGCGGCGATGCCGGCCAGGTAGGCGAAGAGCACCGTCCAATCCGCCGCCGTCAATTGGAGCGGAGGCATCGGCTAGCGCTCCTCGATCTTCGCAATGGCCGCCTCGGCGTTCCACTGCACGCGCGGCACTTTGCGGAGCTGCCGCAGCGCCGGCACGGCCTGGGCCGCCGCAGGGCCGAGGGCGCCCAACGCGTCGGCGACGCTGCGCAGCACCTGAACGTGTTCGCCCTCGGCGCCGGCCGCCGCGATCAACGCATCCAGGGCGGGCGCCGCGGCCGGCCCCAGCGCGGCCAGCGCATTGGCGCTCATCATGCGCACGCCGCTGTCCGCGTCTTTCAAACCGGCGATCAGCGCGGGCAGTGCCGGCGCGGCCGGCGCGCCGAGGCCCCGCAACGCAACGGCCGCCAGACCGCGCACCTCGGCACTGCGGTCGCTCATCGCCTGTTCCAACTGCTTGAGCCCGCGTCCGGCCAGCCGGGCGTGCTGCGTCGCGCGCCACACGGCGGCGGCCCGCACGAAGCTGTCGGCGTCCTGCAGGGCGGCGATCCACTCGGCGTCCGTCACCGAGCCGGTGCGCAAGCGCTCGGCCTTGTCTCCGCCGGCAGCCTCGGGCGAGGCCACGCGGGCCGGCACCACGGTGTCCAGGCCGAAATGGTATCCGCCCGAGCGCTCGTCTTTGGCCTGGCACACGAAGCTCAATACATGCTGCCCCTTCGTGAGCCGCGGCCAGGCCAGGACATGATCCTCGGCCACGTACAGCTCGGTGTGCCAGGCGTTGATCAGTGTGGCTCCGCCGATGTTCGCGCCGGGCTCGTGCTCCAGATCGCCGGCCGCCTGCACCGGCTTGCCGTCCAGCAGCACGCTGTAGATGCCGTAGTCCGGAGCGTGCGCCACCTGCGCCAGCAGCTCGTAGCGGCCGTCCGATTCCACGTCGAAGGGCACGTCGAGCCGCGCGCCGGGGCCCTCGGCTTCGAGAAACAGCAGGTCGCGCGACCAGAAGACCTCTTTCTGCACGGAGGCCTTGCCGCGCGCTGCCTTCACACGCGCGATATCCTGCTCCACTTCGATCTGGCGCGCGTTGCCGTGAGGCAGCCGCGCCACGCCGTAGGGCGGCACGGGCAGCCCTTGCGCGATGCCCTGCTGGTACCAGAACGCGACGCTGCTGAAGAGGTCGGCCCGCTCTTCGAATCCGGACCGCACGCTGCCGTCGGCGTTGTACGTCCAGCCGGCGTGCTCGATCTCCAGCTTCAGCGACCGGCGGAAGGGCACCGGGTCCGCCACGTGCCACCGGTAGGCCGTCATGCGCGACGACTCACCCGTGCCCTCGGCCACGGGCACGCCCGTGTACGGCCCGTTGGCCACGCGCAGGGACCACGCGTCGTTGAAGTAATCCTCCGTGCCCGTGCCCTCGATGGACGCCTTCGGCGCGCCGTCCACGAAGAAGAACTCGTCGCCCTCGCCGAACCAGCCGGGCTCCTTCTGGATCACGCTGAACACCGTGCCGGCGTAATGGCCGCGCCCCGCGACGTCGAGGATGGTGTAGTGCCGCCCCATCCGCGCCGGCAACTCCTGGCGGTACCAGGCGTGGAAGTAGCCAATGTCGGCGGCGAGCGCCGGCACCTTGCGCCAGTCCACGTGGTAGTAAAGGTTCGAGCTGCGCCGCCGGCCTTCGTTGGTGATGGTGATGCGGCAGTGCTTGCGGAACGGCATCGGCCAGTAGGAGTTGCGCGATCGCCCGCTGGAGGAGTCGCGGATGAGCAGCGACTCGACGGTGCGCTCCACGCCGTGGCCCACGGCGAAGAAGTCGCCCACCGGAGCGTCGACGCTCGGCGTCGCGCTGCCGTCGTAATAGACGCGCAGGCGGAACAGCCGCGGCCAGCCGTACTCGTTGGAAGCGACGGTGAGCCAGATGTGCGTCACCACGCCGGGCCCTTCCAGATCGGCCAGCACGACGGTCTCGCCGGGGATGGGCCGCAGGCTGTCGTCGTTGCTCAGCAGGTTGGGGTTGTTGCTCGACGCGCGAAAGGCCGCGTAGTCCTTGAGGCGGGCGAGGTCGAGCCAATCCTGCGCCGCCGCGCCGCCGGACAGGGCGCAGAGCGACACAACGAAGAAGGGGAACCGCATGGCGCGGCCAGGATATCAGGTCTTGAGAGCGGGTGGAGGAGGCAAGGTGGTGGGCTCGGCAGAACTCGAATCTGCGACCTCTACCGGGTCAAGGTTTAGCTCCGGAAGGTGGAAGTCTCGTGGTGTCAGTCACATACAGGCTTTTCCGCTAGTCCTGGAGTCCAAATGGAGTCCACTTGGAGTCCAAGTCCCTTGTTTTCATGGGCATGATGGACGCCGGATCGCGCCCATGATTGGGCAAGCCGTTTCAACGGCTTGGCAGGATGGGCAGCATGGGCAGGATGTTCTCGCCGTTGTCTCCTCGTCAATGCCGTGTGGTACGAGGAGACGATTTTCGTTTCTCCTATATGAGCGGCGATCCTGCCCATCGCGCCCCGGCCGAGCTCGGCATCGCGGTTGACTTGACACCAAGCCTCGATTCCCAGGTCAAGACTATGGTTATCGCCAATTTATGTCACCTTCAGGCTGGCACCCGTTCGGCCGGCGCTACGCGCCGTACGCGGATCTTTACCTCGACCCGCGAGCCCAGGCGGTTGAGGATGGACATGAGTCTGTCCACGGTGAAGCGCCCCAGATCCGCATTCCGGATGCGCGAGAAGTCGGCCGCGGCGAATCCCGTGCGGTCGTGCGCCGCGCGCACCGTCAGTCGCTGCTTGTCGAGCGTCTTGATGATTTCGGCAGCGAGGATGGCCTTGAACTGCTCGGCGTCCGCGTTCTCGTGCCCGAGGTCACGAAACACATTGCCGCCGCCCCGCACCACTTCTAGCTTTTCTCTCATCCCAGCATCTCCTTCAGCCGCTTAAGTCGGTCCTTGACGAGGTCTATCTCGCGCTTTGGCGTCCCGATGCCCTGTGTCGACCTCTTCTGGAAGGCATGAAGCACCCAGATCTCATCGGCGAGTTGCACCGCATAGACCACGCGAAAGGCGTCGCCCCTGAACGCCAGCGCTATCTCGAACACGCCCGAGCCTAGGCCGTGCATTGGCTTCGCGATATCGGCCTTGCCGCCCTCCGCAGCGATTGTCAGCGCCGCGAGGCAGATTGCCTGCGCTCCCTCCGGGAAAGCCTCGAATTCCCTGAGCGCCGCCCTGATCCACGAGACGGGCCTTGTCTTCCGCGTCATCTGCCGGTCGCCGCCTTTGTTTGTCGAATCTGCCCTCAGACATGTTGTCACCTATGACAACATCCGTCAAGGAGGCCCGCCGTCAGGATTCACGCTCGCACGCACGATTCCGTCTCCCCAACGGAAGACAAAGGGTGCCTGGCGGAATGCGTGCGCGCGTTCGCGAAAGCAAGCCGGCGGCCAATAGAACCAGAAAGAAACGCCGGCTGCGGACAACTACCTCAGGCCGAAGTACCAGATGGAAATGAGGGCCTCGGCGGTCACCCAAATCCGGCCATTGATGGTCACCTGAAAACCGGCCAACGGAGGAGGCACTCAGGACATGAGTTCAGGTGGAGCTAAGCTCCATCATCGTGAGCAATGTCTTGAGCCAAGAGAAACAGAACCAGGTGATCGCGCTCGGCCGGCTTGGCTGGCCGTTGAGGCGCATCGAGAAGGCGACCGGCGTCCGGCGGGAGACTGCCGCTGGCTATCTTCGTTCCGCCGGCGTGCCTGTGCGCCAGCCGGGGCGATGGGGCCGGCAGGCGCCGGAATCAAATCCGGCCATAGAGGTGACCACCGGCTCTGCCGGCGGCGCCACGCCAAATCCGGCCAACGAGGCGCCCCAGGTGACCACCGACTCAGAGCCGCCCCAGCCGGCGCGGAGCCCCTCCGCCAGCGCCTGCCTGCCGTACCACGAACTCATCCAGGCCGGCCTGTCCAAGGGTCGCAACGCCATGGGCATCTGGCAGGACCTCGTCGACCAGAGCGGCTTCACCGGCGCCTACGAGAGCGTGAAGCGCTACGTGCGCAAGCTGCGCGGCGCGCGCAGCCCGGAACCCCGCGCCGTCATCGTGACCGCGCCCGGGGAAGAAGCGCAGGTCGACTACGGCACCGGCCCGATGGTCCGGGATCCGCAGACCGGCAAGTACCGGCGCACACGGCTGTTTGTGATGACGCTCGGCTGCAGCCGCAAAGCCGTCCGCCTGCTGGTCTTCGAATCGAGCACTCAGACCTGGGCGCAACTGCATGAGCAGGCGTTCCGCCGCCTGGGCGGCAGCGTGCGCGTTGTCGTGCTCGACAACCTCTCCGAAGGCGTGCTCAAACCCGACATCTACGATCCCGCGCTGAATCCGCTCTATCGCGACGTGCTGG
>DAHVTI010000172.1 GCA_027324255.1 Bryobacterales bacterium
CGCCGGGCCGGCAGAAGCCACAAGACTCCCTGCCAGCAGAGACACGATGAGCGTTGCAACTCGCACGAGAAGCCTCCGAAATAGGAATGGGGATTGAACAGGAGCGTGCCACCGTGGGCTCCGCCCTCGTGTTATGAATAAACTTTAACACGCTTTTAAGCATGGAGACAAGAGTAGAGTTTACGAACGCGGCAAGAATGCCGTGGGGCGAATCCGGGGCCTATTGGGCGCTGGTGAGGCTGGGGGCGGCGGACGTCTGGGCGTGAACGGGCAGGACGGGCCTGGGGAAGAGGGGGGAGGCGAGGGAGAGGGACTCGGGGGAAGCGTCAATGGTGAGGCTATGGAGGCGGCCGGGGCCGCGCTGGAGGCGGAAGATGCCGAGGTAGGAGACGGCGCCAGGCTGGACGGGGAAGAGGCGGAGGAAGCGGGAGAGAGGGCTGGATGAGGGGTCGCCGGGCCGGAGGAGGAAGCCGGCAAGGCCGAGGGTGCCGGGCTCGACGCGGAAGGCGTAGAAGGCGGTGCCGGGGTAGGCGGGGAGGGTGAAGCGGCGGCCCTGGTCGGCGAGGAAGTGGGGGTGGGTTTCCTGGCCGGAGTCGGCATGGCGGCGGTAGTCGAGGATGCCGGCGAGGTCCGCGGAGAGGGGGCCGTCGTCCTGCTGGTAGGAGAAGCCGAGGAGGATGTAAGAGGGGCGGGAGGCGTCGTCGTACTGGCGGCCGTCGAGGAACTCGACGGAGGGCTGGCCGTCGCAGGGCTCGACGCTGCCGATGGCGTCGAAGGCGGTGGCTTCGACGCGCTGGGCGCCGAGGAGGATGTCGCGGAGGAGGACGGTGTAGGTGCGGGTACCGCCCTGGCGGCAGGCGACGTTGACGCGGAAGCGGGCCTCGGCCCAATCGTCGCCGGAGAGATTTTCGAGGGTGGCGGAGAGGGCGGGGATGTTCTCCTGGCGTCCATCGCTCCAGCGCCAGGGCTGGACGGCGTCGAAGCGGAAGGCCGGGGCGGCGGCCAGCAGGAGGGCGAGGATGGCGGGAGTCATGCGACGTCTTCGCGGCCGGCGTAGAGTTCGGAGATCTCCGAGCGGAAGTTGTCGAGGACCCTGCCGCGGCGCAGCTTCATGGTGGGGGTGATCTCGCCGGCCTCCATGGAGAAGTCGCGGTCGAGGATCTTGAACTTGCGGATCTGTTCGAAGGAGGCGAGCTGGCGGTTGACCTTCTGGACGACGCGCTTGACCTCGGCCTGGACGGCGGGGTGGGAGGCGGCTTCGGCGAGGCCGATGCCAGTGGGGACGCCGTGGAGCTGCTCGGCGGCCTGGGGATTGACGGTGATGAGAGCGGCCAGATAGGGCAGGCGGTCGCCGATGAGGAGGACCTGGTTGACGAGAGGCTCGAGCTTGAAGAGGACTTCGATGCGCGAGGGATAGATCTTCTTGCCGTTGGAGGAGACGATGATCTCCTTCTTGCGGCCGGTAATGTAGAGGAAGCCGTCGGCGTCGATCTCGGCGAGGTCGCCGGTGTGGAGCCAGCCGTCGCGGAGGACGGCGGCGGTGGCGTCGGGGTCGTGGAAGTAGCCGGAGAAGACCATCTCGCCGCGGATGAGGAGTTCGCCGTCCTCGGCGATGCGGAGCTCGGCGCCGGGCAGGGGCTTGCCGATGGAGCCGGGGCGGGGATTGCCGATGGGGTTGAGGGCGACGACGCCGCCTTCGGTGAGGCCGTAGCCTTCGACGAGGGGCATGCCGATGGCGGCGTAGAACTCGGCGAGTTCGCGGCCGAGGGGGGCGGAGCCGCTGGCGGCGATGCGGAGGCGGCCGCCGAGGCGCTGGCGGATCTTGGAGAAGACGGCCTTGTCGAAGAACTTGAGGGACGACTGGATCCAGGGGGCGGGCGACTTGCCCTGGCGGCGGGCGCGGGCGGCTTCGGAGCCGACGCCGAGGCCCATGTAGAAGAGCCTGCGGACGAGGGCGGGCTTCTTGCGGATTTCCGTGGTGATGCTGGAGTAGACGCGCTCCCAGACGCGGGGCGGGGCGACGAAGAACGTGGGGCGAACGCTGCGCAGCTCGGCGGGCATCTTGGAGAGGCCCTCGCTGAAGTAGACGGCAACGCCCATGCGGATCATGAGCAGTTCGACGACGAGGCGCTGGGTGATATGGGCGGAGGGGAGGAAAGCGAGGGTGCAATCGTCCTCGCCGACGGGCAGGGCGGGCGGGCCGCACTCGCAGTTGGCGACGATGGCGTGGTGGGTGACGAGGCCCATTTTGGGCTCGCCGGTGGCGCCGGAGGTGAGGTAGAGGATGGCGTGGTCGTCCGGGCGGACCTCGGCCTCGATGACAGCGGGGAGGCCGGCGTCGGCGTCGATGGCCTGGCGGCCGAGCTCGAGTAGGCGGAGGAAGGTGATGGCGTCGGGCGATTCGCCGGTGAAGAGGATGCGGGGGACGTCGAGGGCGGAGAGGCCGGCGGCGTCGAGGGCCTGGAGCGTCTTGGGGTTTTCGACGAAGACGGCCTTGGGGAAGCAGGCCTTGAGGGTCTTGACCTGGTCGGCGTGGGGCAGTGAGGTGTAGACGGCGGCGGCGATGCTGCCGTTGACCATGATGCCGGCGTCGGCGAGATAGAATTCGGCGCGGGTTTCGGAGGCGAGGCCGGCTATGTCGCCGCGGCCGATGCCGAGGGTGCGCAGGCCGGCGGCCACCTCTTCGGCGATGCGGCGGTAATCGACCCAGGTGTAGGTCTGGTAGCGGCCCTGGCCGATGGGCTGATGGAGAGCGGGGGCGTAGCCCCAGGTGGCCTCGGACTGCTTCAAGAGACGATGGATGGTGCGGCGCTCGGCGGGCAGGGCGGGTGCCATCTTTCCCATGCAGTCGTTCCTTCCTTCAGTCGAACCGCCTTGACGTTCGTGAAGCCCAGCGATCTCGACAGGCGGCCCAGGTTCACATCCAGCTTAGAATATCGGGCATGGCTTACGAAAGAGAGCTGGCGGCGGCGCGGGACGCGGCGTTGCAGGCGGGCGAACTGGCGCTGAGGTACTGGCGCAGCGGCGTGAAGGCGGAAGACAAGCCGGACGATTCGCCGGTGACGGTGGCGGACCGCGAAAGCGAGAGACTCATCGTGCGGCTGCTGGGCGAAGCTTTTCCGCGGGACGGGTTCCTGGGCGAGGAAGGGACGGGGGAAACGGGCACCAGCGGGCGGCGGTGGATCATCGACCCGATCGACGGCACGCGCGACTTCGTGCGCGGCAACCGGCTGTGGTCGAACCTGCTGGCGCTGGAAGAGGAGGGCGAGGTGGTGGCGGGCGTGGCGACGTTCCCCGGGCTCGGCGAGCAGTACTGGGCGGTGCGCGGCGGCGGCGCGTGGCGGGGCTCGGGGGAAGGGCCCGTGCGGATGAAGTGCTCGGCGATTGCGGAGACGCGGCGCGCGGTGCTGTGTGTGAATCAACTGAACCGGGTGCTCAACTACCCACGGGCGGAGAAGGTGCTGCCGTTCCTGGCGCAGTTCGGGGCGTCTCGGAGCCTGGGCGGGGCGCTGGACGCGATGCTGGTGGCGGGCGGCTCGGCCGAAGTGTGGATGGAGCCGGCGCTGAAGCCGTGGGATCTGGGCGCGCTGTCGATCATCGCCAAGGAGGCGGGCTGCGTGTACTACGACTACACGGGCAAGGACACGATCTACGGCGGCAACGGGGTGATTTGCGTGCCGGGGCTGGAGACGGTGGTGCGGGAGTTCCTGGGGATCTAAGTGGTGAGGCGGTCCTTGGAGACGGGCTCGAGCGGCCAGGATTCGAGGCGCTTCACTTTGCCGGTCATGGCGAGGGCCTGGTAGGAGCCGTAGACGCGGCCGGTGAGCCAGACGCGGCGATCGGCGAAGACCTCGACCACGGAGCCGTCGAGGAAGATGCGGAGGTCGATGGATCCGGAGGCGGGAAGCTTCGCTTCAGAGCGGCCGGCGCTGAGGGTGCGGGTATCGGGATCGTAGCCGATGACTTCCACGGCGCCGCGGGTGAGGCCGAAGGGCGCGCGGCCGGAGAGTTCGACATGGATTTCGCAGCAGTCGGCGGGGGGCGCTTCGGTCTGGCGGCGGCCGCGGAGCTTCGTGTATTCGGCGGCGGGGTCGAGCAGGAGCGTGCCGTCCTTGGCCAGGGAGGGGACGACGGCAAGCGACATGGCGCCGGACCAGCCGGCCTTCAGTTGATCCTGCCCGCTGCGTTGCTCGCGCAGCCAGCACCAGATGATGCGGCGGCCCTGGCTGGCGTTGGAAGACTTGGGGGCGTAGGCGGCGCCGTGGGCCAGGACGCCGCTGGAGTGCGGCGTGAAGGTGCGGCTCTTCCACTCGCCGAGCCAGTAGCGGACCTTGTTTTCGGTCGAAACATAAAAGAGCCATTTGTTTCCAACGGGGAAGAAGTCGGGGCACTCCCACATTTCGCCGCGGGCGACGTCGCCGCCCTTGGCGGCGGGGTCGATGGCGCCGGTGAGAAGGGGCTTCAGGTAGGTCCACTCGACGAGGTCTTTGGATTCGTAGAGCAGGGCGGTGCCGCCCTTGCCGCGGAAGCCGGCGCCGACGAGCATCAGCCAGGCGTCGCCTTCGCGCCAGACGTGGGGATCGCGAAAGCCGGGGGTGTCGACGCCGGGCGGGGGCGCGGCGACGACGGGGTTCCGCGGGTGCTTGGTCCAGGTGTTCATGTCCTGGCTGGTGGCGATGCACTGCACTTCCGGGCGCACGCCGGTGTAGACGATGGAGGGCGTGCCGTGGTCAATCACCATGCAGCCGGTGAAGCAGCCGTCTTTGTCGGGGCCGCCGGGCGTGGGGGCGAGCGCGATGGGGCGGTGCTGCCAGTGCAGCAGGTCGGGGCTGGCGGCGTGGCCCCAGTGCATGGTGTCCCACTTGGCGGCTTTGGGGTTGTGCTGGTAGTAGAGGTGATATTGGCCCTTGTGCCAGATGGGGGCGTTGGGATCGTTCATCCAGTTGGACAGCGGGAGGAAGTGGAAGCGGGGGCGGTCAGGGTCGGCGGCGAGCGGGGAAGACGGCTGAAAGATAGCGCTGGCCAGCAGAGAACGTCTGGAGAGGAGCATCACCGGGATTCTAGCTCAGGGAGGGGGAAGAAGAGAGTGCCGGGGCCGAAAAACCTGAATCCTAACAAGTTTGACTTGCATCAGTTTGTTAAGACAAATAAGATAAACGTGTATTTTCATCCATCGGTCTAGAGGTGTCCATGATCTACTCCCGTTCCGCCGAGTACGCCATTCGAGCATTTGTTGAGCTCGCCGCGGTGCCTGAGGGCAAGTACGCGATGGTGAAGCAGATTGCCGAAAATGCGGATATCCCGGCCCACTTCCTGGCCAAGATCCTGCAGCAACTGGCGCGCAAGGGCTTCCTGCGTTCGAGCAAGGGCCCGACCGGCGGCTTCAGCCTGCGGGTGCCGGCCGCTGAGCTGAATCTGCTGGCAATTGTGGACTCCGTGGACGGCCTGGCGGACTTCGAGCGCTGCCCGGCCGGCATGGCGGAGTGCAACGACCACGCGCCGTGCGGGATGCACGACAACTGGAAGGCGCTGCGGAATCGTATCATGGAGTATCTGGAGCGCACGACCATTCTGGATCTTGCCAAGGGCTTCGAGCAGAAGCGGAAGAACCTGGAGAAGATGAACAAGAAGGCCGCCAAGCGCTCCGCGACGAAGAAGGCCTAGGCCGCAACGGGATTCCCTTCGGGCCCGGAGGCGGCGGGCCGCATTGAAGGAGGCTGAATGCCTATTCGCGACGGCGGCGTCCCGGCACCGCACGACATGCTGGTCCCCATGGTGGTCGAGCAGACCTCGCGGGGAGAGCGCGCCTATGATATCTACTCGCGGCTACTGAGGGAGAATATCATCTTCCTGGGCACGCCCATCGACGACCAGGTGGCCAACCTGATCATTGCCCAGATGCTGTTTCTGGCGGCGGAAGATCCGGAGAAGGACATCTCCCTCTACATCAACTCGCCCGGCGGGTCGATCACGGCCGGGCTGGCGATTCTGGACACGATGAACCTCATCGAGCCGGACATCGTGACGTACTGCGTGGGGCAGGCGGCGTCGATGGCGGCCGTGCTGCTGGCCTGCGGCACGAAGGGCAAGCGGTATGCGCTGCCGCATTCGCGCATCCTCATCCACCAGCCTTCGATGAGCGGGCTGGCCGGGCAGGCGACCGACATCGATATCTACGCCAAGGAGATTCTGCGCATGCGGGAGATCCTGAACGGCGTGCTGGCCGATGCTACGGGGCAGGCGGTGGACCGGATCGCGCGCGACGTGGACCGCGATTACATCATGGAGGCGCAGCCAGCGCTGGATTACGGGATGATCGACAAAATCATCTCGAAGCGAGAGAAGTAGGTTCGCTGCAAGGACGGAGAGGGCCGGACGGGTGTCCGGCCCTCTCGTTGTTCGGATGGGTCAGTTGCCGCGGATCTTGAGGTACTTCTCGTAGGCGCGGTCCCAGGCGGGGTCGGACTGGCCTGCGATGGTTTCAATCTCGAACGAGTTGCGGATGACGTCGCGGAGTTGGCCGAGGCCGCTGATCTCCCCCGCGCCCATGGCCTGCACCAGCAGGTTGCCGGCGGCCGTGGCCTCCGACGGCCCGGCCACGACGGTACGGCCGGTGGCGCCGGCCACGAAGCGGTTGAGCAGGCCGTTGCGCGAGCCGCCGCCGACGATGTGGATCACCTCGATGCGGTAGCCGGCGCAGGCTTCGAGCATCTCGAGCACCTGGCGGTAGCGGAAGGCGAGGCTTTCCAGCGCCACGCGCACGAACTGGCCGGGGGATTGCGGCACATTTTGGCCGGTCTTGCGGCAGAACTCGGCCATG
>DAHVTI010000183.1 GCA_027324255.1 Bryobacterales bacterium
CCTGGCCGTCCTTGATGGCGTATTGGACGTTCATCAGGCCGACGACCTTGAGGGCGCGGGCGAGCTTTTCGGTGTAGCCGCGGATGGTGGCGAGGTTCGCTTCGGGGATGGTCTGCGGGGGCAGGACGCAGGAGGAGTCGCCGGAGTGGACGCCGGCCTCCTCGATGTGCTCCATGATGCCGCCGATGAGGACGTCTTCTGTGTCGGAGAGGGCGTCGACGTCCACTTCGATGGCGTCCTCGAGGAATCGGTCGATGAGGACGGGGCGGTCGGGGGAGAAGAGGGTGGCCTCCTGCATGTAGCGGCGCACGGTCTCCTCGTCGTAGGCGATGACCATGGCGCGGCCGCCGAGCACGTATGAGGGGCGGACGAGCACGGGGTAGCCGATGCGTTTGGCGACGGCGCAGGCCTCTTCGATGGAGGTGGCGGTGCCGTAGGGCGGGGCGGGGATTTTGAGTTCGTCGAGGACGCGGCCGAAGAGCTTGCGGTCTTCGGCGAGGTCGATGTTTTCGGGGTCGGTGCCGATGATGGGGACGCCGGCGCGCTTCAAGGGCAGGGCGAGGTTGAGGGGGGTCTGGCCGCCGAACTGGACGATGACGCCGTCGGGTTTTTCGGTGTCGCAGATGGCGAGGACGTCCTCGAGGGTGAGGGGTTCGAAGTAGAGGCGGTCACTGGTGTCGTAGTCGGTGGAGACGGTCTCCGGGTTGCAGTTGACCATGATGGACTCGACGCCGAAGTCCTGGAGGGCGAAGGAGGCGTGGCAGCAGCAGTAGTCGAACTCGAGGCCCTGGCCGATGCGGTTGGGGCCGGAGCCGAGGATGAGGACCTTCTTTCGATTCGAAGGCTCAGCCTCGCATTCGCTTTCGAAACTGGAGTAGAGATAGGGGGTAAAGCTTTCGAATTCGGCGGCGCAGGTATCGACGCGGTTGAAGACGGCGGTGATGCCCATCTCCTTGCGCTTGCCGCGGACGGCGAGGGGATCGGTGGACCAGATGCGGGCGAGGCGGTTATCGGAGAGGCCGTCGCGCTTGGCGCGGCGCATCT
The DNA here is from genome assembly GCA_027324255.1 of Bryobacterales bacterium. Taxonomy (GTDB): domain Bacteria; phylum Acidobacteriota; class Terriglobia; order Bryobacterales; family Bryobacteraceae; genus Paludibaculum. Next base: position 1,045 of record DAHVTI010000183.1, read on the forward strand.
CGTCGCGCGAGACGGTGGCCAGCGTCTTCTTCTCGAGCTCCTGTTCGAAGGCGACGCCTTCCTGCAACTGGCGCAGGAACCCCGGGTCGATCTTCGTCATCTCGAAGATCTCGTCGAGCGAGTAGCCCTTCTCGAAGGCGAAGCGGAGGTAGGAGAGGCGCTCGGGGTTGGGGGTGATGAGGCGCTGGGCGATGAGCGACTCCTCGCAACTGGTGACGGAGGAGGCCTTGCCGGTTTCGAGGCCGCGGATGCCCTTGTTGAGGGCCTGGCGGAAGGTGCGGCCGATGGCCATCACTTCGCCGACGGACTTCATCTGGGTGGTGAGGACGGGGTCGGAGCCGGGGAACTTTTCGAACTGCCAGCGGGGGATTTTCACCACGACGTAGTCGATGGTGGGCTCGAAGCAGGCGGGGGTGACCTTGGTGATGTCGTTCTTGATTTCGTCGAGGCGGTAGCCGACGGCGAGGCGGGCGGCGATTTTGGCGATGGGGAAGCCGGTGGCCTTGGAGGCGAGGGCCGACGACCGGGAGACGCGCGGGTTCATCTCGACGATGACCATGCGGCCGTTGTCGGGGTTGATGGCGAACTGGACGTTGGAGCCGCCGGTGTCGACGCCGATTTCGCGGAGGCAGGCGAGGGCGGCGTCGCGCATCATCTGGTATTCGCGGTCAGTGAGCGTTTGGGCTGGAGCGACGGTGATGGAGTCGCCGGTGTGGACGCCCATGGGATCGAAGTTTTCGATGGAGCAGACGATGATGGCGTTGTCGGCGAGATCGCGCATCACTTCGAGCTCGAACTCTTTCCAGCCGAGGACGGACTCTTCGGCGAGGACTTCGTGGACGGGGGAGAGGTCGAGGCCGCGCTCGAGGATCTCGACCATATCTTCGCGGTTGTAGGCGATGCCGCCGCCGGTGCCGCCGATGGTGAACGACGGGCGGAGGATCATGGGGTAGCCGATTTTGGCGGCGAATTCGTGGCCCTCCTCGATGGAGGTGAGGAGGCGGGACTGCGGGGTTTCGAGGCCGATTTTGCGCATCGCGTCCTTGAAGAGGAGGCGGTCTTCGGCCTTTTTGATGGAGTCGATTTTGGCGCCGATCAACTCGACGCCGTACTTGTCGAGGATGCCTTTTTCGGCGAGGTCGACGGCGAGGTTGAGGCCGGTCTGGCCGCCTACGGTGGAGAGCAGGGCGTCGGGGCGCTCGCGGCGGATGACCTCTTCGGCGTACTCGACGGTGAGGGGCTCGATGTAGGTCTTGTCGGCGAGATTGGGATCGGTCATGATCGTCGCCGGGTTGGAGTTCAGGAGGATGACCTCATAGCCGTCGGCGCGGAGCGCCTTGCAGGCCTGGGTACCGGAGTAGTCGAACTCGCAGGCCTGTCCGATGACAATGGGGCCGGAGCCGACGATCAGGATGCGGTGAATGTCGTTGCGGCGCGGCATTCTGTTACTTTTTGAACTCCTTCATCAGGGCGGCGAAGTCTTCGAACAGGTAGCGGGAGTCGTGCGGGCCGGCGGCGGCTTCGGGGTGGTACTGCACGCAGAAGAGGGGCTCGGATTTGTGGCGGAGGCCTTCGAGGGTGTTGTCGTTCAGGTTGATGTGGGAGAGCTCGACTTCGCTGGAGTTGATAGAGTCGAGGTCGACGCAGAAGCCGTGGTTCTGAACGGTGATTTCCACCTTGTTGGTGCGGGTGTTGAGGACGGGGTGGTTGATGCCGCGGTGGCCGAATTTAAGTTTGAAGGTACGGCCGCCGAGGGCGAGGCCGATGATCTGGTGGCCGAGGCAGATGCCGAACATGGGCTTCTTGCCGATGAGCTTGCGGATTTCGGCGGCCTGGGCGTGGAGTGGCTCAGGGTCGCCGGGGCCGTTGGAGAGGAAGACGCCGTCGGGGTTGAGGGCGAGGACTTCTTCGGCGGAAGTGGTGGCGGGCACGACGGTGACGCGGGAGCCGATGGTGGCGAGGCAGCGCAGGATGTTGCGCTTGATGCCGTAGTCGAAGGCGACGACGTGGAACTGGCCTTCTTGCTTGAGGGTGAGTTGTTCGGAGGGCGAGCAGGCGGCGAGGGCTTCGGTCCACTCGTAGGCGTGGGGGGTGGAGACGCGGGTGGCGAGTTCGAGGCCGGCCATGGAGGGCGAGTTGCGGGCCATCTCGACCAGCTCTTCGGCCGAGTGGCCGGCGGAGGAGAGGGCGCCGCGCATGACGCCGCCGATGCGGAGCTTGCGGACGAGGGAGCGGGTGTCGATGTCGGAGATGACGGGGATGCCGGCGTCGCGAAGGAAGTGGTCGGCGGTTTTGTCGGAGCGCCAGTTGGAGGGGGTTTCGGCCCACTCGCGGACGACGAGGCCTTCGATGTAGGGGTGGGCGGCTTCGTTGTCGCCGTCGTTGGTGCCGTAGTTGCCGATTTGGGGGTTGGTGAGGACGATGATCTGTCCGGTGTAGCAGGGGTCGGTGAAGACTTCCTGGTAGCCGGTGATGGAGGTATTGAAGACGACTTCACCGGTGCGGACGACGGGGGCGCCGTAGGCGCGGCCCTGGTAGACGGTGCCGTCCTCCAGGGCCAGGATGGCGGGTACGGGCAAACGACCTCCTGGCGGTTGGGCTGGTGGTGATGTTGAGGGGAACAATATCCATTTTTCCATGACGGAGGGGTAGAGGCAAGGGGCACGTCCGGCAGGGGTCTTCGCCGGGTGTTCGAACGACGCGGGACATTCGCTCGGGCTGGAGCGGGCAGACCTCCTTGGCGAAAGCCACGGCGGCGATGACCGGAACCGGCCCCGGCGAGGGGTTCAGAAGTGTCGAAAGTGTCGAATTGTGTAGAACCGGGCGCTGCCTGAAGAGGGACGAACCTCCGCGAAGGGCCGAGTTGGACAGGGAAGAGGGGGGCGCGGGTTGGGTTCACTCTTGTGGAATCCAGGGGAGCCAGGGGGCCGGCGGCGGTGGGTTCGAGTCGTTACAGTTTGTGCGGGGAGGCCGGCAGTGGGTTCGTTCCGACAGAAACGCGGAGGTCCGGGGGCGGAGGGCGGCAGGCGCGAGTGGGTTCGTTCCGTCGTATTACGAGGAGTTGGGGGGCTCGGTGGCTTTGTTTTGACAAAACGCAGGGGTCCGGAGGGCGGAGGGCGACAGGGGCGAGTGGGTTCGTTCCGTTGTATTTCGAGGAGCGGGAGGCTCGGTGGCTTTGTTTTGACAAAAAGCAGGGGTCCGGAGGACGGCGGGCGGCAGGGGCGAGTGGGT
>DAHVTI010000203.1 GCA_027324255.1 Bryobacterales bacterium
GAAGTACGCCTGCACCACTCGCAGCACCTCCGCGTACGGCCCCACTTTGTCGCTCACCGGCCAGTTGCTGCCGTAGATCAGCCGCCGCGCCCCGAATGCGTCCCACAGAGTCTCCAGCCCCGGCCTGTAGTACTCCGGCTCGGTGATCAGCGCCCCGGCGCGCCGCCGCAGCACGTTCGATACTTTGCAGAACACGTTCTTCCGCGGCGCCAGCTCCCGCAGCGCCTCCACCCCCGCCGGCGGGTCGAACGGCATGTGGTCGATCACTATCCGCAGCTCCGGCGCTTCCCGCGCCAGCCGCGCCACGTCGCCCAGTATCCCCGCCCCACCCAGCGCATCCAGCATCAGCCCGTGCCGCGCCATCAGCCGGATATCCGCCAGAAACCGCGGCTGCTCGAGCCCCTCGCGAATCGCCCGGCCTCCCAGCCGGATCCCCAGAAACAGCGCGTTCTTCCGAAACCGCTCCAGGTCGCGCTCAAATTCCGCCGCCCCCGGCGCCAGGTGCCCCACCAGCCCCAGCAGAAACGGGTCGTCCTTCGCCAGGTCCAGCACCCACTGGTTGTCCTCCACCCACGGACTCGCCTCCACCACGATCGTCCCGCTCACCCCCAGCGGCTCCACCATCGCCTTGTACTCGCGCGGCAGCACCGCCCGGTACAGCACCGCGTCCGTCTTCTGCGGCCACGGCACGCCCTGCGGCCGCCGCGGGTCGTAGAAGTGCGTGTGCGTGTCGACAATCCCTCCTCCCGCCGCCGCCAGCGCGCCGCCCATCGCCAGAAAACGCCTCCGCTTCATCACGCCGCACATCGTAGCAGATGCCCGCGCCCGTCCTCCTGCCCCATCGCAGTAAGATACTGGAGTCGTCATGAACCTGGAAGAAGTGGCCAAACGCGCGGGCGTCTCCACTGCCACGGTCTCGAGGGTCCTCAACAACCTCGACGTCGTGCGCAGCGCCACCCGCGCCCGCGTGCTCAAGGCCGTCGCCGAGCTCAACTACCATCCCAACCTCCATGCCCGCACCCTCGCCGGCGGCAAGAGCCACACCATCGGCCTCATCGCGTCGAACATGGAGAACCCCTTCTTCTTCGACATCTTCCGCTCCCTCGAAGCCCACGCCCGCTTGGCCGGCTACGAAGTCGTCGTCGCCAACACCGACTACGATCCCGACCGCCTCGTCCGCGGCGTCCGCCTGATGATCGGCCGCCGCGTCGCCGGCCTCGCCATGGTCGTCTCCGAGATGGATCCCGGCCTCATCGAGGAACTCGCCAACGCCCGCATACCCTGTGTCTTCTACGACGTCGGCGCCGCCCGCGGCAACATCACCAACATCCGCGTCGACTACAGCCGCGGCATCCGCTGCATCGTCGGACACCTACACTCCCTCGGCCACCGCCGCCTCGCCTTCATCGGCCACCACTCCTCCCTCGGCCCCACCAGCGAGCGCGAAAAGGCCTTCGTCGAAAGCGTCTCCCACCTCCAGCCCGCCGTCGAATGGCAAACCGCCGCCGACCGCGACGGCCTCGAAGGCGGCCGCCTCGCCGCCCGCCAACTCCTCTCCCAGGGCTTTCAGCCCACCGCAATCGTCTGCGTCAACGACTTCACCGCCGCCGGCGTCCTCCGCGAGCTCCGCGACCGCGGCCTCAGCGTCCCCCGCGACGTCTCCCTCACCGGCTTCGACAACATCACCCTCTCCGAGTTCTGCGATCCGCCCCTCACCACCATCGACATCCCCCGCGACGAAATCGGCCGCCTCGCCTTCGCCGCCCTCGACCCCGGCGATGAAGCCGCGCCCCAAGGCCGCGAAATCGTCATCGAGCCGCGCCTCGTCCTCCGCGGCTCCACCGCGCCGCCTCAATCCCGCAGGAAGCCGTGATACAACCCCATGTAATAGGGCAGCAGGAATACCGCCCCGTCGCCTAGCGTCTTCGCCCCGCCCCGGTAGTCCAGCCGCCACGGGTCGTGGTTCCAGTGCCCCACGTACCGTTCATCCACCGGCAGCACCTTCCCGTTCACCCTGTACCCCGCGCCTTTCGCTCCGCCCTCCCGCGCATTCGCCCCCAGCGGCACGATGTCCTTCCGGTGCGAGTTCTTCAGCGGCCAGTCGATCCGGTCCAGCGGCAGCCGCCGCAGCGTCTCCGCCGCGTCCTCCAGCCACGCCCCCGCCGGCGAAAGCTCCGTCGGACCAAATGCGTCTTCGAACGTCCCGCCCCGCGCCACTGCCGCGTACAGGAAGTTGAACACCGGGTTCATCTCCGGCTGTTCGATCTGGAAGTGGCTGTGAAAGCCCATCAGGTACTTCTGCCGCAGCTCCGGGTCTTTCTCGTAGCGCAGCAGGCTGTAGTAGTTCATGAAGATCATCTCGTCATCGCTCTGGTTGCCCGCCCCCGCCCCCAGGTGCGTCTTCACGATCATCGCGTTCGCCGCGTAGCCGTCCCGCTCAATCAGCAGCCGCGCCGCCTTCGCATACCGCGCGTCCCCCGTGATGTGCTCGGCCACTTTCAGATACGCCAATATGCTCAGCGAATTCATCCCCCGCTCCTGCCAGAAGTCGCGGCCCCCGTTGATCTCCTCCGGGTTGAACACCGCCCACCTCGTCGGCTTGCCGTCGTGGTCCACCAAAGTGTAGTTGTGCACCAGCAGGTGGTCCGTCAGCGCCGCCACGTGCGCCCGCACGGCCTGCTTCTCTTCTTCCGTCGACGCCACCAGGTCGTAATACACCGCGTAGAAGAAGTAATGTCCGTCCAGCTCATCCGAGCTCGTGTCCGTCTTCCAGTACCACTGCCCGTCCGCGCTCACCGGCCACCGCGGGCTGATCACCTTCCACCGCCGGTCCTGCTTCTGTTTCTGCCGGTCGTGCTCCACCGAGTCCCGCACGTTCGGATCCGGCCCCGACACCGGCAGGATCGATCGCGCCACAAATCCCTTCGGCGCCGGATGCGCGCCGCCCTGCGTCACCGTCCCCAGGAACCGCAGCGCCTCGAACGCCTGCACCGCCCTCTTCCGCGCCTCCTCGCTCCGCGTCGCTCCGTACGCAAAGCACTCCCCCGCCCCGTACATCGACGTCCACAGCCCGTCGTTGTCGCTGTCCACCTGCTCGTACTCCGTCACGTCGCCCGCCCTCTTCAGCACCACCGGATGCACGTATTGGTACGGCGTCCGCCTGTGCCGTTTATCGATCTCTGCTTCGAAGATCCGCGCTTTCTCCTGGAGTGTCATCGGCCGCCGCTCGATCACGGCCAGCCCGCCCGCCGTCGCAATCCACGCGTCCCCGTTCGCCTGCACCGCAATCGCCCGCACTTCGTCCTCAGGCAGCCACCGCGGCCCCTGCCGGTACTCCCAACTCTTCCCGTCAAACCGGATCGCCCCCAGCTTCGTCCCGAACCACACCACCCCGTTCTCCCCCGCCGCAACGCAGGTGAAGTCGTCGTACGGCAGGCCCTCCGCGCCCGTATACAAAGTCCACTTCCCTTGATCCATGACGCCCGCGCCCTGCGGGCTGGCAAACCACAACCGGCCGCGCGCATCAAACACCACGCCTTTCACATCCACCGGCGCCCAGCTCCGCCGCCCGTCCGGCGGAAACACCCGCTGCCACGCGTTCTTACCCGCTTTCACGAACAGCCCCGACGCCCGCCCCTCCGCCAGCCGCCCGTCCGCGCTCCGCGCAATCGCCGTCTTCGCGGCCGCCTTCGCCGCCACCCATTCCCCCGCTACCAGCGACACCGCCCCCTGCGCCGTCACCGCCGTCACCGTCCCGTCCGGCGCCACGCTCACGTCCCGGACATCGTCCGAGGGCAGCCCCGTCTTCGTCGTGTGAAACACGCGCGCCTCGGCCTGAAACGGCCCCACCTGCCGCGGCAGCGTCTGCGCCGCCGCGGCGCAGCTCAGCAGAATCGGCAGCATTTTCATCACTGGACCACAACCTCAAATTCGTAAATGTTCTCGGAAATCGTCTTCCCCTGCCCGTCCACCACCGCAGCCCGCAGCTCATACGGCCCCGGCGCCCCCGCCGTCCACTCCACCAACCCCGCCTTCACCGGCGTGTCCGCCGCCAGCTTCGCCACCCCCATCAACCCGCCCTTCGCCGGCACCCCGCCCGCACCCACGATCTTCCATTGCAGCCTCGCCCCGGGCACCGCCTCCCATTGGTCGTTCACCGCCCACAGCCCGCAGCGGAACGCCTCCCCCGTCTTCCACTGGTCCCGGTCGTACTCGAACAGGGCGGCCACCGGCGCGAAGCTGCGCCGCACCGTGTCGTACACCTTCGTCGGCCGCCGCTCGAAATCTATAGCCGCCATCGTCACCGAAGGCCAGATGTCGATCGCGTGGAAATGCAGAATCCCTCCCGCGCCCTCGCTCTTCCGCCGCCGCGCCCGCTCCAGCGCAATCTGGAACAGCCGCGCAACGTAGGCCTGCGTCCGCGGTACGTATTGCTCCATCGTCAATCCCGCCGGGTTGCCCCACGCCCGGAACGCCTCGTTCACCTGCAGCCTCCGCCACTCCCACTCCGCCCTGTGCTCCAGAATCGGCCATTGGTCGCCCATGAACGTCTTCAGCGTCTCGTAATTCGGCAGCGATGTCGCCCCCAGCTCCGACACGAAAGTCTCCGTCATTTTCGCGTAATCCCAGATCGAGCCGTCGTACCAGCCGTGGTACACGTGGCTGTCGCCGAACCGCCCCGTCGACCGCACCACCGGCCGCCGCTGCGGGTCCAGAAAATACGCCCGCGGCGCCAGGTGCTTCGTGATCTCCCGGTAGTTCTCGAAGTCTTCCTCGTCGCTCGTCGCCCACAGCGCCACCGACGCGTGGTTCCGCACGTACCGGATGTGGTTGTCATAGAGCACGGCAGCACGCTGCGCGAACCCCCGGTCGTGCGGATACCAGGCCTCCAGGAAGTCCTGCCAGATCAGCACGCCCCTTTCATCGGCCAGGTCGTAGAACTCCGGGTTCGAAAAGTGGCAGTGTACCCGGATCATGTTCACGTTCATCCCCAGCATCAGTCCCATGTCCCGCGCGTACTTCTCCCGCGTCATCTCCGGCATGTACAGGTGGTAGTAATAATTCGTCCCCAGGATAAACATCCGCTTCCGGTTTAAATAGAAATTCCAGCCTATTTTCTCGATTTCCCGGATCCCCACCGCCAGGCTCCGCCCGTCCACCGCCCGCCCCTCCCCGTCCAGCAGCCGCACCTCCAGCGTGTACAGGTTCGGCTTGCCATGGTCCCACGTCCACCACAACCGCGGCTTCGCCACCGGAATCGTCACCCGCCGCGCCGGCGGCGACGTCACCTGCACCCGCTCGCCCCGAAAATTCCGCGGCGCCAGCGTCAGTTGCCACCGGTACCCGGGCTCCACCCCCTGCGCCTCCAGGTCCACCTCCACCGCCGCGCCCGTCCCCGCCAGCCGCGTGTTCACCGCCACGTCCGTGATGCGCGCCGCCGCCCCCGCCTCCACCCGCACACTCCGTGTAATCCCCAGCGCCGTAATGTCGTCCGGCTTCTGGTCCACCGCCCCGTACGACCCCTTCACCGTGTACGGCCGGTGCTTCCAGTAATAGCTCACCGGCGTCCACACCCGCACCGCAATCTCGTTCTCTCCGTCCAGCCGCGCCGCCTCCGTGATGTCGAACTCGTACGGGTCGATATACCCTTCGTGCCGCCCCAGCAGCACGCCGTTCAGATACACATCGGCATAGTAGTCGGTGGCCTCGAACTTCAGCCGCAGCCGCTTCCCCCGGAACCGCGCCGGCAGCGGGAACGCTCGCCTGTACCACCACTCTTTCCCGCTGACCCACTCCGCCGCCCGCGTGTAGATCTGCTTCGCGTCCAGCCACTGGACGTGCGCCGTCCCCGGCACCCGCACCTTCCGCCATCCCGACAGCGGCGGCCCCGCCCCCTTCTCCGCCCACATCAGCTCCCACTCCCCGTCCAGCGAAACCGCATCCGCCGCAAACGCCGCCGCCGCCCCTGAGCCCACCGTCGCCGCCGCCTCCCGTGCCGCCGCCTCCCCCAACTTCACCGCCGCCCCGCCCGGCGTCACCTGCGCCAACACCGGCTGCCGCAGAATCCGGTTCTCCTTCCGCGCCTCCAGCACTGTCTCCCCGCCCTTCCACCGCGGGAACGTGATCGCGATCGACGCCGCCCCGGCGGCCTTCTCTCCCACCAGCCGCCGCGTGCCCACCCCCTTCCACTCCAGATCCCCATCCAGCGCCACAATCCCCAGCGCCCCGTAGTCTTCCTCCCGCTGGTAGTAAACGATGTGCCCGCCCGGCAGCTTCTGCCAGTCGCGCGGCCCGATCGCGTTCGGCAGCGGCTCGCCTTCGCCCGGCCCCGCCGGCCACCCGTACTCCGAGCCCCCCACGCAGCGGTTGAACGGCACGTACGGCGCAACCGAGAGACTCGCGAACCGGAACCCCCGCTCCGCCTTCCAAACAAATCCGGGGTTCGATGTTTTAAACGTGATCTCCCACGTTTCGCCCTCCCGTGCCAGCCGCACCCGCCCCCGCAGCGGGCCCGTCTCCAACAGTTCCACCTTCGTGAACCCGCCCTTGCCCCCCAGCGTGGTCCACCCGCCGTTCTCTCCCTCCAACCCCGGCACCGCCGGCGGAATCACCGTCGCCGCCTGCGCCGTGTCCCCGTGGATGTCGCCCTTCAGCGCCTCCCGGCTCTCCGGCGACGTCTCCACCAGGTTCAACTGCTTGTGCGCGGCCGCCCGCAGCGAGTACGCCTCCACAATCGCCCCGGCCCCCGTATCGATCACCGCCCGAAAGAACTCGTTCCCGAACTCCACCCGCCTCAGCCCCACCTGCCGCAGCGTGATACCGTTCTCAAACCTGCCCTGCCTCGCCGTGCAGCACGACACCCGGTACTCCGGCAGCTCGCCCGGCATCAGCGAAACCGGAAACAGCAGTTCGCCGCCCGAGACCTGGTGCGGCACCTCCCGCCCCTTCGCGTCCGCCACCGTGAAGCCCGAACTCTTCCCCCCGAGCCGCGCCAGCGGCACCGAGGCCACCTCCTCCGTCCGCCGGTACAGCCCCGTCGGCTCTTCGATCCGCACCGTCCACACCTGTGCGGCCAGGACGGCCGTCGAACCGGCGAGCAGCAGTGGTAGTTTCATAGGCGAGTTCTCCGCGCCGCGCCCCCCGGCGGCGCAACGCCCGATTAGTCTAATATAGCTGGTGGCAGTCAAAAAGTGAAACCATGATTCAAAATTTCAAGGAGGCCCACGCATGAGCCAGCTCGCCATCCTCGGCGGAAACCCCGTCCGCAAACAGCCCTTCTCTCCGTGGCCCCAGTACCTCCCCTCCGACCTCGACCGCATCCGGCAAACCGTCGAAAGCCGCCACTGGGGCGGCTTCCCCTACCCCACGCCCCTTGCTACCGAATTCTGCCTCTCTTTCGCCGATCTCCAGGGCGCAAGATACGCTCTCCCCGTCGTCAACGGCACCGTGTCCCTCACCGTGGCCCTCCAGGCCTGCGGCGTCGGCTTCGGCGACGAGGTCATCGTTCCCGCCTTCACCTGGGACGGCACCGCCACCGCCGTCCTCGCCATGGGCGCCGTGCCCGTCTTCGCCGACGTCGATCCCGACACCTACTGCCTCGACGTCGAATCCGCCCGCCGCGCCGTCCCCCCGCGCACCCGGGCCATCATCCCCGTCCACCTCGCCATGCGCTTCACCGACATGGACGCCCTCATGGCCCTCGCCCGCGAGAAGAACCTCAAGGTGATCGAGGACTGCGCCCATGCCCACGGCGGCGCCTACAAAGGCCAGGGCGCCGGCTCCATCGGCGACATCGGCTCCTTCTCGCTCCAGGAGAGCAAGCTCATGACCTCCGGCGAAGGCGGCCTCCTCACCACCAGCTCGCTCGAATATTACGAAGCGCTCCAGACCGTCATCAACTGCGGCCGCGCCTCCCTCTCCGACGAGTTCGGCCGCCGCATGATCGGCCTCAACTACCGCATGACGGACCTCCAGATCGCCCTCCTCATCGGCCAGCTCGAAATGCTCCCCGCACTGCGCGAAAAGCGTGCGAAGCACGCCCAACTCCTCACTTCCCTCCTCTCCGGCCTCCCCGCCGTCCGCACGCTCCCCCCGCAGCCCGCCATCACGCAGCCCACCCACTACACCTACGTCTTCCAGTACCGCCCCGAGCCCGGCCAGCCCGCCCCCCACCGCGATCTCTTCGTCGCCGCCATCGCCGCCGAAGGCATCCCCTGCGACGGCCGCTTCTACGAGGCCGTCTACCGGAGCGACCTCTTCTACGCCACTCCCGGCAACTGCGCGCAGCTCAAGTCGGATTACTCCGTCTGCAGTTGCCCCGTCTCCGAGCGCGCCGCCTACGACGAGTCCGTCTGGCTCTTCCAGTTCTGCCTGATCGGCGAGGAGGAAGATATCCGCGACGTCGCCCGCGCCGTCGAAAAGGTCTCCTCGAACCTCGATGAACTGGCAAAGCAGGACCCCTCGCTGGCGGGTGTGAAAGCCATGGGCCGCGCCCAGCGCGCCCGCTTCGAGCGCCAGAAGAACTACTGACGCTCCTCCGTTGTGCAGGTCCAGCTTCCGCATGATGTGCGCCCGGTGCGTCTCCACCGTGTGCGGACTCGCGTTCCGCGCCTCAGCCGCTTCTTCGCCGGACTACGATGGCCACGAAGAGAGCGTCCACCTGGCCGGCGGTATCGCTCCGCGGACTCTTGTTCCGCCTGCGATACCAGTTCGAGGCGATCTGCCTGGCCCTTTCGAGCAACTGGGTCCCGGTGTGCCCGCCGGGATTGCCGGCGGCGAAGCCCTGCATGAGATGGGGGTGCGTGTTGGCCGTGCGGGAGTGCGAGACCAAGTAGTCCACTCCGGCGGCAACCAAAGGGCCCGGGCTTCGCGCAGGCCTTGATCGACGAGGTGCAGGAAGCGCATCCGTGAGTCCTTCGCCGGAGCCCAGGAAGAGCCGGCTGCCGTTCTGCCTGCGCGCCGGAAGGTGGAAATTGACGCTGGCGGCCAGCAGGGTCATGAGCCGTTTCAAGTGGCGCCTCTCGGCGACGACGGCAGTATGGAAGACGATGGGAACCCGCGGGGAGAGAAAGCAGCCGGGGGCGGCAAAGACAGCCTGCCATCGGACTGGTGCGGCCGGAAATCGGAGTCGCCGGCGAGGGCTTCGGCGGGGATGAGAATGTCACCAGCCCGTCGCCAGGCAGTTGGCGCCGGTTGCTCATGACGGGGCTCTTCAGCCCGATGGGTCGGGCGTGATGCGGATGCCGGACTGTCGGGCCGGCTGCTTCGAATCATACGGGGTGATCGAATCCACCGCTCTTCCTTGCCGCCGGGCGCGCAGGCTGGGGTACCAGCGGGACTCAGGGTATGGCGCAAGCGTGGGATGCAGCCGTCCCGGGGAGGCGTGAAGTCAAAACCGATGAAGGACTGTGGGCAGCGGATGGGGGGTCGAAGCCGCCCGCTTCAGGCTTCCGGGCGCACGGTGGCGAGCAGTTCGGCCGCACCGGCCCACCACGGCTCGAACCAGGCGCGGAAGGCTTCCGCCTGCGTCCGGCGCGCCGCGGAGAGCGGCAGAGCCGTGGAAGCGGGGCCGAGGCCGCGGCATTCCGCGGTGAGCTTGAGACCCCACGGCGTGGGCCATGGGCCGAGTTGGACGATGTACTCGTCGAGCAGCCTCTCGGCGGCGGCAAACTCCTCCGAGGAGGTCTCGGCGGAGCTGTGCCACAGGGCGAGAATCACCTCGGGCAGGACGGAAGCGACGCCCGAGATGCCGCCGGTGGCCCAGCGGTTGCGGAGCGCTTCGGCGAGGACGGAATCGTTGCCGACGAAGCGCACGGCATCGTCGGGACCGCCGGAAGTGAGCGCTTCGAGGATGTCGAGGCGGCCGCTGCTGTCCTTGATGCCGGCGATTCTTTCTTCGCCGCGGATGAGTTCGAGGGCCAGGGGCTTGTCGACGCCATTGGTGAACTGGGGCAGGTTGTAGATGAGGACGGGGCGGGAGACGGCGGCGGCTACCTGGAGGTAGAACTCGCGGAGGTCTTCCTGCGAGTAAGGGAAGAAGTGCGGGCCGGGCACGAGGTGGGCATCGGCGCCTTCCTCTTCGGCATCGCGGGCGCGGCTGACTGCTTCCAGCAGCGAGCATGCTCCGGCGCCGGAGACGACCAGGCCTACGTCGCCCATGACCTTGCGGGCGAGGGTCACAGCCTGGCGGCGCTCCCCGGCGGTGGCGCCGGCATACTCGCCGGTGGCGCCGTTGACGCAGATGCCGGCCGCACCGCGCGCCTTGAGGAAAGCCAGGCTGGACTCGAACGTCTCCCACATCGGCCGGCCTGCGCCGTCACGCGGCAGGAGGGCGGCGGCGACGACTCCACCAATGGGCCTATTTCGGGACATAATGGTTCCTAACCATGCGCGCGGCAGACCTCTTCGGATCCTGGCCGCACGACACGCTAGCTGTATAGTAGAATCAAAATGTTGAGCCAGTCAAACCAGAAAATGAAACGGCGTTCCGCGAAGGCAGCCCCGAAGCCGGCGGTGACGCCGGAATCGAGGTCCCTGGCCAAGGGATTGCAGATCGTGGAAGCGCTGGCCACGGGCTCGGAGCCGATGGGTCTGCGGGACTTGTCCGAGCTGGCGGGCCTGGGCAAGGCTTCGACGCTGCGCCTATTGAGGACGCTGCAGGGACTCGGCTACATCGAGCGCGACTCCAACGACAATTACTTCAGCCAGCACAGTTGGCCGTCGATGCAGCTCCAGAAGCGCCTGTCGGCCTTGAAGACCTGCGCGCAGCCCGTCCTGCAACGGCTCAACGCGGAGCTCGGCGAGACGGTGGCAATGGCTTTCCTGTTCGACGACGTGATCCGCGTGATCGAAGTGATCGAGAGCACGCATCACATCCGGATGTCGAACTACCGGGGAGGCATCCTGCAGCCTTACGCCTCCTCGCTGGGCAAGTGCATCACTGCTTACCAGACGCCCGACATGGCGCAGAGGCTGCTGTACACGTACGGCATCTTTTCGCTGACGCCGCACACGCTGACGGACTTCCGGGCGATTCAGGACGACCTGGCGGCGGTGCGCGAGCGCGGCTACGCGTGGGACAGAGAGGAGACGGTGCCGGGCGGAACGTGCTGCGGGGCGCCGATTTTCGCGGGCACTGGGGAAGTTCACTCGGCCGTGAGCATGTCGATGCCGAAGGCCCGATTCACGAAGCAGATCGAAGAGTTGCTGCCGGCGTTGATGAAGGACTACGCGGCCGAGATATCCAAAGCACTGAAGAAGGTTCCTGTTTGACCACTACACATCCCGACCTGGAGATTCTGAGCGGCGCTTCGGCCGCACACACGCGCGTGGCGCTGTTCGACTTCGACGGCACGCTTTCGCTGATCCGCGCCGGCTGGTTCCACGTCATGGTGCCCACGATGGTGGAGATTCTGGCCGAGCTGAAGACGGGCGAAACCGAGGAGCAGTTGACGGCGCTGGTGAGCGAGTTCGTCTACGAGCTGACGGGCAAGCAGACGGTGTACCAGATGATCGAACTGGCGCGGCAGGTGGAGCTGCGCGGCGGCAAGCCGGAGGATCCGCTGGCGTACAAGCACCGGTATCTCGACCTGCTGCACGAGCGGATCAAGGACAGGCTGAAGGCGCTGGAAACCGGCGCGGCCGCGCCGGAGCAGTACATGGTGCCGGGCTCGCTCGAACTGCTGCAGACGCTGAAGGAGCGGGGCATGAAGCTGTACCTGGCGTCGGGCACGGACGAGTTCTACATGAAGCAGGAAGCGGACCTGCTGGGCGTGACGCCGTACTTCGACGGCGGGGTATTCGGCGCGCTGGACGACTACAAGAGCTTCTCGAAGAAGATCCTGATCGAGCGGATCATCAACGGGGCGGAGTGCGACGGGCGCGAGTTCCTGGGCTTCGGGGACGGCTACGTGGAGATCGAGAACGTCAAAAGCGTCGGCGGCGTGGCCGTGGGCGTGGCGACGGACGAGCCGGAGTGCCTGAAGGTGGACGAGTGGAAACGGAACCGGCTGGCCGGGGTAGGGGCGGACTATATCGTTCCGAACTACCTGTGCCTGGACGCGCTGAAGGAGCGGCTGTTCGGGGCGTAGGACCTGAGCCCGGGCGCGAAGACGCGCCGCCCGGTTTGTTTCGTTCGCGGAATTGGATCCAGGAGGGCCGCGCTTTCCCGGCGGAAGCGCGGCCTATGCGTTTTTGGCTCGCGTGAAGGAGATGAAAGTGTCAAAGAGCCGGCGCGCAGGGGGCCACGCGGGAGAGATTGTCGCACGGGGTGAGAAGCGAATCGCCGGAAGTGGCTGAGGGGATTCGGGCCCGGGCTTGTCAACAGCACGACGGGCCCGGCCTCGTTCGGCGAGGCCGCGGCGGCCGGAAAAGCACCGATGCGGGCATCAGCGCTTTTTCGGGGTTTTGCCGGGGAGGCCGACGGGGTTTTCGTGGACGCGCTCGGCGTGGTCGCCGCCCATGCCGCTGGCGAGGTGGACCATCTTCTCGCCGAACTTGTCGCGGATGCGGTCGACGGCGGCGAGGGCCTGGCGGGCGCGCTCGTTTCTGCCGCCGTCCAGCAGGTCCAACTGGCCCTCACAGGTATCAAGGCCGGAGACGCCCACGCCAATCAGGCGGACCTTCGCGCCCGGCTTCCAGGCCTGGCGGAAGAGGGCGCGGGACTCGGCGATCAATTCGTGGTCGAGCTGCGTGGAGCGCGGCAGGGTGTGGGCGCGGGTGAGGGTGGTGAAGTCGGAGTAGCGGAGCTTGAGGTTCACGGTGCGGGCGTGGAGGCGGTGCTCGCGAAGGCGGCGGGCGACCTTTTCAGTAAGCCGGGTGAGGGTGACTTCAAGCTGGTCCTGGCGGGCGGTGTCTTCGGAGAACGTGTGCTCGTGGCTGATGGACTTGGGGTCTTCGCCGCCTCCGATTTCTCCGTCGAACCAGGCGCCGGCGTCGGCGCCGCGGGACTTTCCAGCCAGAGCCAGGCCCCACTGGCCGAAGCGGCGGCGGAGGAAGTCCTCATCGAGTTGGGCGAGGTCGCCGACTTTGCGGATGCCGAGGAGGTGGAGTTTTTCCTCGGTGACCTCGCCGACGCCGGGGAGGCGGCGGACGTCGAGCGGGGCGAGAAAGCGGGCCTCGAGGCCGGGCTGCACCCAGAGAATGCCGTTGGGCTTGGCCTGATCGGAGCAGACCTTGGCGACCATCTTGGAGGTGGAGATGCCGATGGAGCAGTTGAGGCCGGTGCACTGCTTCATGCGCTGGTGGAGCGCGTGGGCTGCCTTCAAAGGCGGACCGAGGAGGCGTTCGGTGCCGGTGAGGTCGAGGTAGGCCTCGTCGACGGAAGCCATTTCGACCTGGGGGGAGAACTCGCGGAGGACGTCGTGGACGCGGTGGGAGTAGTCGCGGTAGCGGTCGGGGTGGCCGTCGAGGAAGATGGCGTGGGGGCAGAGCTGGGCGGCGGTGCGGAGAGGGAGGGCGGAGTGGACGCCGAACTTGCGGGCCTCATAGGAGGCGGCGGAGACGACGCCGCGCTCGTGCTTCTGGCCTCCGACGACGACGGCCTTGCCGATGAGGGACGGGTCGTAAAGCTCTTCGACGGAGACGAAGAAGGCGTCCATGTCGACATGGAAGATGGTGCGCATCGAAGGCGCTCAGCCGCCGGAATCCAGCAACTCGCGGATTGCGGTCTCCAGGTCCGGCCGGTCGCGAATGACATTCAGCCGGATGAGTTCAAAGTCGATGTCGAAGTAGTCATGGACCCGTGCGCCGCGGAGGCCGGCGACGGCCGGCCAGGGGATCACCGGGCGCCGGCCGCGCGTGGCAGGAGCGAGGCGCTGAGTGGATACGCAGAGGACTTGCAGGTTTCTGTGGATCGCGTCCTGGAGGGTATGGGACTGGAAGACGGCGTCACGCCCCGGGGCGGAGTCTTCGCGGATGCGCTGGCAGCAGCGGAGGATGCGCCGGAGGTAGGCTACTTCGGTCTTCACAGTTGCACAGCGTCGTGAAGGACGGCGCCGCGGATCCAGGGACTGAGAGAGCGGCGGACGACGATTTGGACGCGCCGTCCGAGAAGAGGCTCCAGGCCGGTGGCCAAGTTGGCGGGAAACCAGGGGGAAGTGGGGCCGGTGATGTCGATGAGGAGGCCGATGCCGCTGGAGGGAGTATCCTCTCCCCGGGCGACAGAGCCGAAGAGGCAGACATTGCCGTCGCCATGGCGCGAGGCGATGGCGAGGATTTCGGGACGCCGGGCCTGGATGAGTTCCGAGAGGCTCACAGCCAATATTGTAGGCCGAAGGGGGGAGCCCGTCACATGCGCCTTCGCCCGGGCCAGGGCGCGGCTCGAGACGCCGCGGGACTGGGGCATGGCGATCAAGGGGTGTAGCGGGCGCGAATGACGCGGGGCCAGCCGGCGAGGTCGTGGCCGGTTTGGATGCCGGTCCATTGAGGGCCCAGGGCGGCGCGGACGCCGGGATCGAGGAGCTTTTCGGCCTGGGGGAAGATGCGGCGGTAGATCTCGGTGCCGTCGTCGCCGCCCAGCCGGGCCAAGTGGGCCTCGTGGTCGCGGACCTCGCGTTGTCGAGGGGCTACGCCGCCCTGGACGCCGCGGGACTGGGGCATGGCGATCAGGGGGTGTAGCGGGCGCGGATGACGCGGGGCCAGCCGGCGAGGTCGTAGCTGGTTTGGATGTCCGTCCATTGAGGGCCCAGGGCGGCTCGGACGCCTTGCTCGCCCTGGTAGCCGATTTCGAAGATGAGCCAGCCGCCGGGATCGAGGAGCTTCTCGGCCTGCGGGACAATGCGGTGGTAGATCTCCGTACCGTCGTCGCCGCCCAGCAGGGCCAGGTGGGGCTCGTGGTCGCGGACCTCACGCTGGAGAACGGGGATCTCGCGGGCGGGGATGTAGGGAGGATTGGAGACGATCAGAGGGAAGCGGGTGTTCAGGGCCGAGGCGAGGTCGCAGCGGAGGAAGTCCACGGGGGCGTGGAGGGCATGAGCATTGCGGCGGGCGACCTGGAGGGCGTCGAAGCTGAGGTCGGTGGCGACGGCGGAGGCGTGGAGTTCGAGAGAGAGGGTGACGGCGAGGGCTCCGGAGCCGGTGCCGATGTCGAGGAGGCGGCGGGCGTGGGGAGCGACCTGGAGGGCTTGCTCGACGACATGCTCGGTCTCGGGCCGGGGGATGAGGACGGCGGGGGAGACGAGGAAGGGGCGGCCGTAGAACTCCTGGGTGCGGGTGATGTACTGAGCGGGGGTGCCGGAGAGGCGCTGGTGGAGGTAGCGGCCGTAGTGGATCCACTCGACGGTGGAGAGCTGGTGCTCGGGGTGGGAGTAGAGGTAGATCTTCTGACGGCGGAGGGCGTGAGCGAGGAGGAGCTCGGCGGTGAGGCGGGGGTCGGGGACGCCCGCCTGGGCGAGGAGGTCAGACCCTTGCCGGAGCGCCGTTTGGAGCGTCATGACGCGAAGACTCGGCCTGTTCGCGGAGCAGTTGCGCGTTGTAGAAAGTGGTGCAGGCGGAGAGGAGCTCTTCCAGTTCGCCTTCCATGATGCGGTCGAGCTGGTGGATGGTGAGGCCGATGCGGTGGTCGGTGACGCGGTTTTCCTTGAAGTTGTAGGTGCGGATCTTCTCGGAGCGATCGCCGGTGCCGACCTGGGAGCGGCGGTCGGCGCCGATGGCCTGCTGCTGCTTTTCGAGCTCGAGCTCGTAGAGGCGGGAGCGGAGGACGCGTTCGGCCTTGGCGCGGTTCTTGATCTGGGATTTTTCGTCCTGGCAGGAGACCACGAGGCCGGTGGGCAGGTGGGTGATGCGGACGGCGGAGTAAGTGGTGTTGACGCTCTGGCCGCCGGGGCCGGAGGAGCAGAAGGTATCGATGCGGAGGTCCTTGGCGTCGATTTTGATTTCGACGTCGTCGGCTTCCGGGAGGACGGCGACGGTGATGGTGGAGGTATGGATGCGGCCCTGCTGTTCCGTGACGGGGACGCGCTGGACGCGGTGGACGCCGCTTTCGAACTTGAGGCGGGCGAAGACGGCGCGGCC
The DNA here is from genome assembly GCA_027324255.1 of Bryobacterales bacterium. GTDB lineage: Bacteria > Acidobacteriota > Terriglobia > Bryobacterales > Bryobacteraceae > Paludibaculum. The sequence goes on from DAHVTI010000203.1 coordinate 16,012, forward strand.
GGTGA
>DAHVTI010000238.1 GCA_027324255.1 Bryobacterales bacterium
GCCGCCGCCGGCCCGCGCATGCAGCGCGATCTCGGCCTCGGCCCCGAACGTTGGGGCTGGGTCCTCGGCGCCTTTGTCCTCGCCTACGGCGCCTTCGAGATCCCCACCGGCGCCCTCGGTGACCGCCTCGGCCAGCGCCGCGTCATCACCCGCATCGTCGTCTGGTGGTCCGCCTTCACCGCCCTCACCGGCGCCGTCAGTGGATACCTGCCCCTGCTCGCCACGCGCTTCTGCTTCGGCGCCGGAGAGGCCGGGGCTTACCCGAACATGTCCGGCAGCATCGCCCGCTGGTTTCCGCGCATGGAGCGCGCCCGCGCCCAGGGCTTCGTCTGGGCCGGTAGCCGCGCCGGCGGCGCCCTCGCCCCGCTTCTCGTCGTGCCGCTCCAGGCCCGCTTCGGCTGGCGCGCGACGTTCTGGATCCTCGGCGCCGCCGGCCTCGTCTGGGCCGCCGTCTGGTGGTTCTGGTATCGCGACCTCCCTTCGCTGAAACACGGCCTGCCCGCCGCCGAACTCGAAGGCCTCGACGCGGCCGCCAACCCCGTCTCTCACGCCGCCATCCCCTGGCGCAGGCTCTTCCGCAGCCGCCAGCTCTGGCTCATCGTCTGCATGTACGGCTCCTACGCCTGGGGCTCCTGGTTCTACTTCTCCTGGCTCCATACCTACCTCGTCCTCGGCCGCGGCTTCAGCGAAGGCGCCATGGCCGTCATCTCTTCGCTCGCCTTCGCCATCGGCGTCGCCGCCAACCTCATCGGCGGCTTTCTCGGCGACTCCATGGTCCGCCGCTTCGGTGTCACCCGCGGCCGCCGCCTCGTCGGCTGCTCCAGCCTCGCCGCCGGCGCGCTCATCCTCCTCGCCACGGCGCTCACTCAAAACCAGCTCGCCGCCACCGTCCTCATCTCCCTCGGCCTCGGCGTCACGGACCTCATGCTCCCCTCCGCCTGGGCCATCTGTCTCGACATCGGCGGCCGCCACACCGGCGCCGTCACCGGAGCCATGAACACCGCCGGCCAGCTCGGCGGCTTCCTCTGCACCGTCCTGTTCGGCTACATCGTGGCCCTCACCGGCAGCTACCACCTGCCGCTCATCCTGATCTCCGCAATGCTGGCCTTTAGCGCGTTGCTGTTCTCCCGCATCGACCCCTCGCGGCCCCTGCTCGCCGCCTCCCAGGATTAGCCATGTCCGACCCCACCCGCATCTTCGCCCGCTACTGGATCGAAACCGCCCACCCGCTCCACCAAGCTGCCGCCCTCATGGCCGGCGAGCAGTCCTCCGGCACCTTCGTGCGCGTGCCCGGCGAAACCGATGAGCTCCGCGAACACCACGCCGCCCGCGTCGAATCCATCACTCCTCTCGACACCGCCCCGGCGCCTTCCCTGCCCGGCGCCGGCATCCCGCGCGGCATCGCCGGCCCGCCGGTCTACCAGCGCGCTGAGGTCCTTCTCTCCTGGCCTCTCTCGAACCTCGGCCCCTCGCTGCCCAACCTCATGGCTACCGTCGCCGGCAATCTTTTCGAGCTGCGGCCCTTCTCCGGCCTGAAGCTGCTCGACCTCCGCCTGCCACCGGCGTTTCTCGATGCGTACCCCGGCCCGCAGTTCGGCGTCGAAGGAACCCGCCGCCTCAGCGGTGTCCCGCGCCTCCCCCTCGTCGGCACCATCGTCAAGCCCAGCGTCGGACTCTCCCCGCCAGCCACCGCCGGCCTCGTCCGCGCCCTCGCCGGCGCCGGAATCGACTTCATCAAGGACGACGAACTCCAGGCCGACGGCCCCCATTGCCCCTTCGCCCAGCGCGTGGACGCCGTCATGCGCGTCCTCAACGACAACGCCGCCGCCACCGGCAAGAAGGTGATGTTCGCCTTCAACGTCACCGGCGAAATCGACGAGATGAAGCGCCGCCACGATCTGGTTGTGGAGCGCGGCGGCACCTGCGTTATGGTCAGCCTCAACGCCGTCGGCCTCGCCGGCGTCTCCGCCCTCCGCCGCCACTCGCAGCTCCCCATTCACGGCCACCGCAACGGCTTCGGCATGCTCGACCGCTCCCCCGCCCTCGGCATCGGCTTCCTCGCCTGGCAGAAGTTCTGGCGCCTCGCCGGCATCGATCACGTCCACGTCAACGGCCTGCGCAACAAGTTCTGCGAGTCGGACGCCTCTGTCATCGCCTCCGCCCGCGAATGCCTCACGCCCATGTTCGACGTCCCCGGCCGCGGCTGCCAGATCATGCCCGTCTTCTCGTCCGGCCAGTCCGCCGGACGCGCCTTCGACACCTGGCGCGTCCTCGGCTCCACCGATTTGATCTTTGCCTGCGGCGGCGGCATCGTCGCTCATCCCGGCGGAGCCGCCGCCGGCGTCCTCAGCGTCCGCCAGGCCTGGCAGTCCGCCCTCGAAGGCCTCACGTGCGACGAAGCCTGCGCGCGCTTTCCTGAGTTGCAGCAGGCCGTGGAGAAGTTCGGCCAATGACTGCCCCGCCCCGCGCGCCCTGGCTCACCTGGTACGGCGACGATTTCACCGGCTCCACCGACGCCCTCGAAACCCTCGCCGCCAACGGCCTGCGCGCCGTCCTCTTCCTCGACATTCCCACCGCCGCCGACCTCCGCCGCTTCCCCGGCGCTCAGGCCATCGGCCTCGCCGGCGCCAGCCGCAGCCACGGCCCGCAGTGGATGTCGCAGCACCTCCCGCCGGCTTTCGAATGGCTCCGCGGCCTCGGCGCGCCGCTCTGCCACTACAAAGTCTGCTCCACGTTCGACAGCTCTCCCACCACCGGCAACATCGGCCGCGCCATCGAAATCGGCCGCGACGTCTTCCACGCGCCGCTCGTTCCCGTCATCGCCGGCGCCCCAGCCCTCGGCCGCTACACCGTCTTCGGCAACCTCTTCGCCGCCTCCGGCGACGCTGTCTACCGCATCGACCGTCATCCGGTCATGTCGTGCCATCCGGTGACGCCCATGCACGAGGCCGACCTCCTCCGCCACCTCGCCCGCCAGACCCCGCTGCGCACCGCCCTCGTCAGCCTCCCCCAGATGCTCGCCGGCGAAGCCTCTCCCCGCCTTCGCCACGAACTCCAACAGGGCACCGAATGCGTCCTGCTCGACGTCTTTGATCCCCGCTCCACGCTCGAAGCCGGACTCGCCCTCTGGCCGCCGCCAGGCCCCTTCAGCCCCTTCGCCGCGGGTAGCTCCGGCGTCGAGCACGCCCTCGTCGCCGCCTGGAAACAGTACGGCCTCCTGCCTGCACCCGCCCCCTCTCCCCCCACCGAGCCGGCCGATCGCATCGTCGTCCTCTCCGGCAGTTGCTCACCCGGCACCTGGTCGCAGATCCGCTACGCCATCGATCACGGCTACGCGGCCTTCCACGTCGATCCGCAGCCCGCCCTCGCCTCCCCGGACGCCTTCGATACAATCGCCGCTGAGGCCCTCGCCGCCCTCCGCGCCAGCCGCAGCGTCGTGCTCTACACTTCTCTCGATCACACCTCCCACTGGCTCGCCGCTCTGCCTGAGCACCATCGCAATGAAGCCCGCCAGCAGCTCGGCGCCCGCTGCGGGCGCCTGCTCCGCCAGGTGCTCCAGCACAGCGGCGTCCGCCGCGCCGTCGTCGCCGGAGGCGACACCTCCAGCCACGCCGGCCGCCAGTTGGACCTCGTCGCTTTGGCCTACCGCGCCCCCCTCGCCCTCGGCGCTCCGCTCTGCCTGGCCATCTCCGTGCAGCCCCAATTCGACGGCCTCGAAATCGTCTTCAAGGGCGGCCAAATCGGCGCCGCGGACTTTTTCGAACTCGCCCGCACCGGCCGCGCCTGAACCTTCGCTACTTCTTGTCCAGCGGATACACCAGGTCCACGTTCTGTGGCGTCAGTAGCTTGTGCTTCACGAACACCGCCGAAGGCACCGGCTTCTTCTGCAGGATGTACACCGCCAGCCGGATCAGTTCCTGCCCATACCTCTCGGGGAAATACGCCACCGAGCCCACCAGCCGTGTGCCGCGCCGCCGCAACTCCTTGCGCGCTTCCATCGTCCCGTTCTGTCCCACCGCCGCTACCTCCTGCCCCATCCCGGCCTCTTCGAACGCCCGCAGCGCCGCCAGCGCGCCTGTGTCGTTCACCGTCCCGACCAGCGTGCGCCGCTTGCTTGAACGCCTCACGAACCGCCGCACCACGTCCAGAACCTGCTCGAAGTCCCCCTTGCCGTCCAGGCGCACCACGTTCAGCTTGTCGAAGTACGGCAACTCCGTGCGCAGCGCCTCCACCGTCCCCGTGATCCGCAACCCCGGCAATGGGCCCGCAATCGGCAGTTCCAGCAACAACAACTGCTCCGCCTCGTCCGGCCAGTGTTTCTTTGCCCACCGCCCCAGCGCGCGTCCCGCAATCAGCCCCGCCTCATAGTTGTTCGCTCCGTAGTACGTGGCCCCCGGATGCGGAATCTCAATCGCCACCACCGGGATCTCGGCCTCCAGAAACTGCGCCGAAATCGTCGGCGCTACCCGCTGGTACGTCTGGAATTCCAGCACCAGGCTCACCTGCTCCTTCACCAGGTACTCCGCGTTCCGCAGCGCCTCGCTCGCGCTGTAGCGGTTGTTCACCATGACGAGGTGGATCCGGTCGTCCGCCGCCGCCGCCCGCTTCAGCCCCTCCGTCACTTCCTGGCAGAACTCCGAGTTCGTCTGCGCCGCAAAGCCCAGCCGGATGCTCTGCGCGAAGCCCGTCCTCACCAGGCTCCGGTACTCGCCCCGCCCCACCCGCTCCATCATCCCGCCCCGCACCAGGCTCAGCAGCAGTCGAAAAGCCGTGGTGCGCGAAAGCCCCGTCCGTTCGACAACGTTGCCCAGCACCAGCACTTCGCCCTCGTGCCGGAAGCACTTCAGAATCTCGCACGCCCGGATCACCGCCTGCGCCGCGTCGCGGCTCTTCGCTGGACTCTCCACGGCCTCTCTCCCCTCTTCCAATACGACGTCCGGCCCGCCGGACAGCCTCTCCATTCTATGCCGCTGTTCCGCATCGCGGCACCGGCAACCCTCCCATACCGCCACTTTCCTCGTTTCCAACCCACCCGCCCCGTTCCACCTTCCGGAATTCGAAGCCCAGTCTCTCCACTCGCTTCCGCGGGCCTGTACAATCCGATAATGTTGCCTCAGCCGGCCCGGCCGGCCTCGCCTATGCACTCCCTCCGCTCTCTTGCCGCGCTCGCCCTCTTCTCCACGCTGGCCCTCTCCGCTCAGCAGCTCTCCGGCGAGTTGAAGCAGTGGCACGACATCGTCGTCACCCTTGACGGCCCCGCCTCCAGTGAATCCGCCCAGCCCAATCCCTTCCTCGACTACCGCCTCAACGTCGCGTTCTCCAAAGGCGCCCGCACCGTCCTCGTCCCCGGCTACTTCGCCGCCGACGGCAATGCGGCCGAGACCAGCGCCAAGGCCGGCAACAAGTGGCGCGCCCACTTCGTCCCCGACGAAACCGGCGAGTGGACCTACCGCGTCTCCTTCCGCTCCGGCCCCGCCGTCGCCGTCGATCCCAGCCCCGCCGCCGGCGCCCCTCTGCCCCCCGACGGCCTCACCGGCAGGTTCACCGTCGCCCCCTCCGACAAGTCCGGACGCGACCACCGCGCCCAGGGCACTCTCCGTTATGTCGGCCAGCACTACGCCCAATACGCCGGCTCGAAACAGTACTTCATCCAGGCCGGCAGCCAGAGCCCCGAAAACTTTCTCGCCTATTGGGAGTTCGACGACACCGTCGATCACGGCGGCGCCGAAAACCGCCTCCGCGACGGCCTCCACCGCTATGAGCCCCACGTCCGTGACTGGCGCGATGGCGACCCCACCTGGCAAAGCGGCAAGGGCAAAGGCATCATCGGCGCCATGAACTACCTCGCGTCCAAGGGGATGAACACCATCTACTCCCTCACTATGAACATCGATGGCGACGGCCGCGAAATCTACCCCTGGACCTCCTACGGCGAGCGCGCCTGCTACGACGTCTCCAAGCTCGCTCAGTGGGAAATCGTCTTCTCCCACATGGACCGCCTCGGCCTCCAGCTCATGCTCATCACGCAGGAGGAGGAGAACGAACAGATCCTCGGCAAGATGACCCCGCTCCGCAAGCTCTACTACCGCGAGCTGATCGCCCGCTTCTCGCACCACCACGCCATCCTCTGGGATCTCTCCGAGGAGATGGACCGCTGGCGCTATTACACAACGCAGGACATCCAGGACATCTGCAACTACTTCAAGCAAACCGATCCCTACCGCCACCCCATCCAATACGTGCAGTGGAAAGGCGAACTCCTGCCCGACGACAAAGGCTACGGCCGCCTCCTCGGCTTCCCCAACTTCGACGGCACCGCCATGCAGCACGACCCCGAGTACACCCACCAGGCCACCACCAAGTGGGTGGACGCTTCCGCCAAGGCCGGCCACAAGTGGCTCGTCGGCATCATCGAGATCAACCCCACCAGCACCGGCGTCGTCCCCGACAGCGCCGACTACTGGCACGACACCGTCCGCAAAAACTCCATCTGGGGCAACCTCATGGCCGGCGGCTCCGGCTCCGTCTTCTTCTTCGGCTACGCCTACCCTGACAGCGACCTCGACCTGGAAGACTGGCGCAGCCGCGACCACTTCTGGGACCTCCTCCGCTACGCCCACCAATTCTTCACCCTCTACCTGCCCTTCCAACGCATGCGCCACGCCGGCGAGCTCACGCCCGACACTCACGACTTCGTCTTCGCCGCCCCCGGCGAAGTCTACGCCGTCTACCTTCCCAATGGCGGCTCGCCCGAACTCGACCTCACCGCCGCCTCTGGCGAGTTCGAAGTGAAGTGGTACGATCCCCGCTACGGCGGCGGCCTCCAGAACGGCGCCGTCCAATCCGTGCAAGGCGGCGCCCGCCGCGCCCTCGGCCAACCGCCCCACACGCGCGATCAGGACTGGGCCGTCCTCGTCCGACGCGCCCCCCAGTCCCTCCAGTCCATCGGCCGCGACCGCAGCTTCCTCGTCAAGCTCCGCACCCCCATCGGCACCGCCATCAGCCGCCCCGGCCAGCCCGTCTCGGCGTCCATCATCTCGCCCGAGACGTTCCTCGGCGGCACCCTCCACGGCGCCGTCCAGCGCGTCTCCGCAACCAGCGTCACCCTCGTCTTCCGCCGCCTCGAATACCGCGGCACTTCCATCCCGCTCACCTCCGTCACCACCGGATTCGTCAACTCGAAAGGCCACAAGCTCGTCGACGACCAGGAACGCCCCACCCGCGTCGAAGCTGGCGCCTTCGTCTCCGGCGCGCACGAGTTCTGGCTCGACGAAGGAGCAGAGATCAACCTCCGAGCCTCCCCCACACCCTAAGTGTGGGGCAGGCCTCCAGGCCTGCAGCCGGCCTCCAGGCCGGCCCCTGATCGTCATATGCTGGTCCCAATGCCATCCAACGCCCTCGTCTCCCGACGCCAGGTCCTCTCGACCCTCGCCGCCGCCCCTCTCCTCGCCCAGCCCCAAAGCCGCCGCCCCAAC
>DAHVTI010000244.1 GCA_027324255.1 Bryobacterales bacterium
ATCCGATCGGATGTGGCGCTCCGGCTATCCCGGAGAACCTTCATAAGTGTCTCTCCGGCATTCGCGGGCCACTCCCAGGGCGGCGTATCTTCGAGGCTGCTCAGGTCCACTTTTCTTCTCTCCGTTGCAGGCGGAATAATCAATTGTACAACTGGGGTATTCGGGACTCCCGCCGAGGGGCGATCCCGAATGAAGCCATGCCCAGCGAGACGGTGCGGGACCAGGTAGGCGTCTGGTTCGCCGGCGGGCCCCTCAACAAGGGGGTGTCGCGCTCAAGGCTGAGGTGACAAGTCGGCTGCAGTAAGGCGTAAGTATTTGGACGGACCGTGCAGATTCCTGACTCTCCGCTACCTGCTGCGGATCGATCAGATTGAGCTCCTGCCCCGATTGTTCGAGAAGACACAGCGACAAATGGGTTGCCCTTGGGGGCCGGTTCGAGACACGAATTCCGCTTTCGGCAGTGCTTGCCGGGAACGGGCAGTCCACGGGGTACGGATGTGGGCATCTCAACGCCGCACCGGCCCAACTGGCGAGTTGAAGGCCAAGTGACGAGGGAAGGAGCCCGCCGTGCCGGCAGTAGTCACGGCAGGTGCGCTACCTTGGCATGAGATGCTGAGGACCATTCTGACGGCATGGCTGGCCTGCGCGGCGCTGATGGCGCAGACGGGGAAAGAGGGGGGACGCTTGAAAACCGCTACTGGATCGTTCGAGGTGAAGATGCTGCCGCCGGGAGCGCCGGCAGAGGACGGGTTTCTGCGGCTGTTGCTCGAGAAGAGCTTTCAGGGGGGTCTGGAAGGAAGCAGCCGGGTGGCGATGATGGCGACGAGCGACGGGCGTTCGCCCTCAGGCGGCTACGTGGCGCTGGAGCGGTTCACGGGGAAGCTCGACGGCAAGGCGGGCGGCTTCGTCATGCAGCACAGCGGGATCATGTCGCCGGGCTCGACGGAGCTGCGGATCGTCATCTCGCCGGCGTCGGGCACGGGGGAACTGGCGGGGATCACGGGGAAGCTGGAGATTCGCATCGAGGGCAAGCAGCACTTCTACACGCTCGAGTACCAACTGGCGCAGTAAGGTGGATCGATAAAGCAGGAAGGCTTCGCGGCAGGCGGCGGAGGCGGTCGCCGCCGCTGAGGATGTCGATGGGGGGCTTGTCTTCAACGTATTCGAAGGGCTGCTGGCGCCAGGCGAAGCTCTCGCCAGCGAGGTCGATGGCCGTGCGGAGAATCGCTGCACCCGCCCGGCGGGCGGAAGACGGCGCGGTCCGTAACGTGCAGTTGGGCACCGCCGCACAGCTCGCCGGCCCACTTGTCGAACGTCGGGCGGAACCAGACGGGGCGGAAGCGCGCGGCGGGCAACTGCCAGTGATTGAGTTGCGCGGCAAAGTCCCCGGCGTCGAGGAATGGAGCGCCGAAGATTTCGAAGGGCGGCGTGGTGCCGCGGCCCTCGCTGAGGTTGGTGCCTTCGAGGAGCACGGCACCGGGGTAGACGGCCGCTGTGTCGAGCGTTGGCATGTTGGGCGAGGCCATCACCCACGGCAGGCCGGTCTGGTCGAACCACTGATGGCGCTGGAGGCCGCGGCAGGGGATGACGGTGAGGTCGGCGTCGAGAGAGCGTTCGCGGTGGAAGAGCGAGGCGAGTTCGCCCGTGGTCATGGCGTGGCGCATGGGGAGAGGGTGGAGGCCGATGAAGGAGGCGCAGCCGGGGTCGAGGACGGAGATGGGAGTGGGGCGGCCGAGCGCGACGAAAGGCAGTCCGGCGCGGGCGCAGGACTCCATGGCGAGGAGCATGGTCCAGAGGAAGGTGCAAAGGCGGGCGCCGTAGAGGCTGTAGACGGGGTCGAGGTCTTCGGGGACTCGATCATGTCGCCCTGCACGTCGGCGCGCGCGCCGTGCTGAGGGTCGAGGAGCGCGGCCAGGCGGAGGCGTGGACAAGGGAGCGGTCCCCGGAAGCAGGGTTGGCGATGAGGCCGGGGGGACAGGGCGGCATGCCATGAGAAAGGGCCGCTTGCGGGAAGCGGCCCTCATCAATAAGTGCTTTGTTTTGGTGCGGATGAGAGGACTTGAACCTCCACTCCCTTGCGAGAACTAGAACCTGAATCTAGCGCGTCTGCCAGTTCCGCCACATCCGCACACTCGGTGTGACAACTTCATTGTCTAAGACGGGGAAGCGGAAGTCAAATGCGGCGGTTGCGGGGGGGCGGGGGGGCCATGGCGCGCTGGCGAAGCTCGAGGATGAGGGTCATGACGAGGTGCTCGATTTCGTCGCGGACGCGCTCGTGGACGGCGTCCTTTTTGCCGATGGGGTCCTCGACTTTCCATTCGCGGACAAGCGGCACGGGCAGGCCGCGCAGGGGCACGCCGCTCAGGTTGACGACGAGGTCGGCGCCGGAGGATGCGGAGAGCAGGTCCTTGGGGAACTGGCCGTCGAGGCTGACGCCCTTGTCGCGCATCACGCGGTGGGTGATGTCGGGGATGTTGGCGGCGGGGGAGATGCCGGCGCTGGAGGCGTCGATGACGTCGGTGCCGTAGGCGCGGGCGAAGGCCTGGGCCATCTGGCTGCGGCAGGCGTTGCCGACACAGACGAACAGGACCTTCGTTTTCATTTCGCGCCGTTGCTCCCGTTCCCGATTTTAGCCAGGAAGCGGGCGTGGACGCGATTGTCCGAGCTGAGTTCCGGGTGGAAGGTGGCGACGAGGTGGCGGCCGAACTGGACTAGCACGGGATCGCCGAGGTAGGAGGCGAGCACTTCCCCGCCCTGGCCGACGCGGCGGATGATGGGAGCTCGAATGAACACGGCCTCAAGGTCGCCGTCGCCGAGCGAGTGGCCGGAGAGGATGACGACGCGGCTGTCGAGTTGGCGGCCGTAGGCGTTGCGTTCGACGGCCATGTCGAGCAGGTCGAGCGAGGGCTGGGAGGGGTTGAGCACCTCCTTGGCGAGCAGGATGGCGCCGGCGCAGGTGCCGAAGACGGGCTTGCGGAGGCCGAACTGGCGCAGGGGCTCGAAGAGGCCGTAGTAGTCCATGAGCTTGAGCATGGACGTGCTCTCACCGCCGGGGATGACGAGGGCGTCGATGCGCTGGGGCTCTTCGGCGGTGCGCACTTCGACGACGCCGGCGCCGGCGCGCCTGAGCGCGCCGGCATGGGCTTCGTAATCGCCCTGGAGGGCGAGGACACCAACGGTAGGCATGGCCTTTTACCAGCCCCGGGTCTGGAGCAGGTCGGATTCGGGGATCTGGCGGACATCGAGGCCGGGCATGGCGTCGCCGAGCTCTTCGCTGGCTTCGAGCACGGCCTTGGGATCGTTGTAGTGGGTGTTGGCCTTGACGATGGCCTTGGCGCGCTTCTCAGGGTCAGAGGACTTGAAGATGCCGCTGCCGACGAAGATGGCCTCGGCGCCGAGCAGGCGGGCGAGGGCGGCGTCAGCCGGGGTGGCGATGCCGCCGGCGGAGAAGTTGGGCACGGGGAGCTTGCCGTTCTGGTGGACGTACTCGACGAGCTCGAGCGGGGCCTGGAGGCGCTTGGCTTCAGCCATGATTTCGTCCTGGGCGAGCACGGTAAGCTGCTTCATCTCCCTGATGATGGTCCGCATGTGGCGGACGGCCTCGACGATGTTGCCGGAGCCGGCTTCGCCCTTGGTGCGGATCATGGCGGCGCCTTCGGCGATGCGGCGCAGGGCCTCACCGAGGTTGCGGCAGCCGCAGACGAAGGGGACCTTGAAGTCGCGCTTCCAGACGTGGTGCTCTTCGTCGGCGGGGGTGAGCACTTCGCTCTCATCGATGTAGTCGACTTCGAGGGCTTCGAGGACACGGGCCTCGGCGAAGTGGCCGATGCGGACCTTCGCCATGACGGGGATGGACGTGGTGGCCATGATCTCGCGGATCTTGCTGATGGCGGCCATGCGGGCGACGCCGCCTTCCTTGCGGATGTCGGCGGGGACGCGTTCGAGGGCCATGACGGCGCAGGCGCCGGCCTTTTCAGCGATAACGGCCTGCTTGGCGTCGGTGACGTCCATGATGACGCCGCCTTTGAGCATCTCCGCGAGTCCGACCTTTACGCGAAAGGCATCATCGAGGTAATTCATCTTGTTTCCAGCCTCCTTGAACTTATGCTGCGCATCGCCGGTCAGACGATGGCCGGGGCGAGGCCGGCGCTGCGCGCGGCCAGGGCACCCTGCAACTCTTCGTGAAACACACGGCCGAGGGCGGCTAGGCCGGCATCAATGCGGTCCGGCGGCAACCCGGCAAAACTCAAGCGCAGACTGCCGGGCTCAGTTCGCGAAACGGCGAAGTAGCGCCCGGGCAGGTAAGACACGCCGGCGGCCTGCGCCTTGGGCAGCAGGTCAGAGGCGTCGAGCGGCTCAGGGAGCCGCACCCAAAGGTTCATGCCGCCCTGAGGCCGCGTGAAGCGCGTGCCGGCGGGCAGGTAGCGCTGGCAGGCGGCGATGACGGCCTGGAGCCGCTGGGCTCCGGTCTCGATCATGCGGCGGCGGTGAGCGGCGAGGCGGCCCGATTCGGCGAAGCGGAGCAGGACGGCCTGCGAAAGCTGGTCGGAGTGGAGGTCGGAGACCTGCTTGCACTCGGCCAGGCGGGCGATGACGGCGCGCGGGCCGGTGACCCAGCCGACGCGGAGGCCGGGAAAGGCGAGCTTGGAGAAGCTCTTGATCTGGATGACGTCGCCGCTCTCGTCCAGTTGCTTGAGCGAGGGGAGGTCCTCGCCTTCGTAGCGGAGCTCGCCGTAGATGTCGTTTTCAACGACGACGAGGCCGGAGTCGCGGGCGAGCTTGAGGAGGGCGGCGCGGTTGGGGCGGGAGAGGGTGGCGCCGGTGGGGTTCTGGAAGCTGGGGGTGACAACGAGGAGGCGGGGCTTTTCGCGCTCGATGCGGCGGGCGAGGGCGTCGACTTCGATGCCGCCGGCTTCGACGGGGACGCCGACGGCGCGGACGTCGCCGCGGGTGAAGACGTTGCGGAGGCCGGGGTAGATGGGATCCTCGATGAGGACGGTGTCGCCGGGCTGGGTGAGGAGGCGCTGGAGGAGGTCGAGGGCCTGCTGGCAGCCGTTGGTGATGAGGAGGTCGTCGGTGTCACGGACGGTAGAGTGGGTGCGGCCCTGCTCGAGGAGCCAGTGGCGGAGGGGCGCGTAGCCGTAGGGCGAGCCGAGTTGGAGGATGGACGGGGCGTCCGCGCCGCGGATGACCTCCTCGCAGGACTGGCGGAACTGCTCGATGGGGAAGAGGTCCTCGGCCGGGCGGGCGGTGGCGAAGCTGATGGGGGCGTCGGCGGCGGGCACGGCGCGGGGCTCGGGTGCGGCTTCGGCGAAGCGCTGGTCCCAAGGGATGCCGTGTGCGGCAGAGGGGCCGGCGACGAAGCTGCCGCGGCCGACGTGGCCGCGGATGAGGCCTTCGGCTTCGAGCATTTCGTAGGCGGAGGCGATAGTGGCGCGATTGACGCCAAGCAGGCCAGCCAATTCGCGAGTTGGCGGGATGCGCTGGCCGGCGGCGAGGTCGCCGGAGAGGATGCGGGACTTGATGAAATCGTGGAGCTGCCGGTAGATCGGTTCCTCGGAGGAGGCGTCGAGTTGGGGCAGCGGGAACATGGGCTATTGCTAAGTTAGATGAATTGACCATCCAATGCAAGAGGATTGGATGGATTGGACTGGAGAGATAGCCATGGAGCGGATTATGGCTTCGGGGCTGGCATGGGGGCCGGCCTGGAGGCCGGCCGCAGGCGTGGCCGCCTGCCCCACGGGGCTAGTCGGCGTCGGGGATGTCGAAGGGGACGGTGCGGATGCGGACGCCGGCTTCGGTGAAGAGGTCCATGGTGCGCTGGAAGTGCTCGTTGTACTTGTCGCTGGTGTACTGGCGGAAGCGGGTTTCGTCGGTGACGACCTCGACGATGCCGGCTTGGACGATGGCGCGGGCGCAGTCCATGCAGGGCATGAGGTCGGTGTAGATGGAGCAGCCTTCGAGGGCGGTGCCGGCACGGGCGGCGTTGTAGATGGCGTTGCGCTCGGCGTGCTCGATCCAAAGGTACTTTTCGGGGCGTTCCAGGCGGGCGGGGACGTCGTCGCGAACGCGGCGGGGGAGGCTGTTGTAGCCGGTGGAGCGGATTTCGTGGGCGGGTCCGACGATGACGCAGCCGACCTTGGTGGAGGGATCCTTGCTGCGCTTGGAGACGACGCGGCAGATTTCGAGGTAGTAGCGGTCCCAGTCCGGCACTTGCGCCATGCAAACCAAAATACACGAGTGCGAGACTGGGTGGGGATGTTTCCGAGAGAACACGGGGCCTGGAGTTTGCTGATTACGCCGTTTGTGGCGGCGGTGCTGCTGGCCGGGCGGTTGACGTGGACGGTGGGGGCGGCGCTGTGCGCGGTGCTGGCGGTGTTTCTGCTGCGGGCGCCGCTGGTGGCGCTGGCGCGGCAGCGGTGGGTGTGGCGGGAGAGGCGGGCGGAGAGCGCGGAGGCGCGGCGATGGCTGCTTTGGTTGGGGCCGGCGCTGGCGGTTTCGGGCGGGTGGCTGGCGGTGGAGTGGGGGCCGGCGGCGTTGTGGATGGGCGCGGCGGCGCTGGGGCTGACGGGCGGCGCGGTAGGGATGACGGTGCGCAACCGGCAGCGGACAGTGTGGTTCCAGGTGGTGAGCTGCGCGGGGCTGGCGTTTTCCGCGGTGGCGGCGGCGCGGGCGGCGGCGGGGCACTTCCCGTTGTGGGGTTGGGCGCTGTGGGGGTTGTGCGCGCTGCACGGGGCGTGCGGGGTGCTGGTGGTGCACGCCCGGCTGGATGGGATCGTTTCCCGGAAACGGGGGGAGGCGGCGGGCGCGCTGCGACGGACGGCATGGATCGCAGTGGCGGCGTCGGGGCTGACCGCAGCGGGGGTGTGGTTCTGGGCGCCGTGGGTGGCCGTGGCGCCGGCGCTGGCAACGGCGGCGCAGGCGATGGAGCTGGGGTTCATGGATCTGGACACACCGCTGAAGCGGGTTGGATTGCGGGCGATGACGGTGTCGATCGCACACGCGCTGATGCTGGTGTGGTCGCTGCGGCCCGGGGTCATTTGACAGGATTCCCGGTTTTGGAGGACGGGTTGAAGACCAGCGGGGCCGGCGGGGG
>DAHVTI010000265.1 GCA_027324255.1 Bryobacterales bacterium
CCCCCGCCCTCGGGCGCCCCTGCCCCCACCCTCAAAGGCCTCCCCCCGCGCTGGCGCGTCAAGGACAACTCCATCCCCGGCTTCGCCTACCAGGGCACCTGGACCATCCAGGGCCGCGAGTTGCGCTACAACTACTCCACAGCCTCCGGCGACAAAGCCGAGGGCTCCATGGCGCTGGAAAACTGGGACGGCGCCATGCTCATCCTCCACAACCGCGGCGCCAAGCGCTTCTACCGGGGCCTCCTCCAGCCCGGCGGTAAAACCATCCGCGGCACCACCTCCCCCTGCCCCCCCAGGATGGCCTGCACCTGGGAGGCCAGCGCCGAGAAATAACTTGGTCCCCGCCCGCGCCCCGCGCTATCCTGACTGGTACGGAGCGTTCCTGCAAGGCAGGTCACCGGTTTCCATAATTGATCCGATGCAATTAGAATCGGAGCTCGACTCGAACCAAGGCGCTGGTGAGCACGCTCCGCAAGGAGAAGCCTGAAGGCGCCCGGCGGGCTCCCCCCGTGTGAAGCTCGGGGTCGATTCCGAAACCGGAACGGCTGTTGTGGTGCGCTCCCCTTCCCTGCCCCTCATGAGAATCCTCTTCATCGGTGATATCTTCGCCTCCGCCGGCCGCCGCGCCGTCGCCGCCAACCTCCAGCGCATCATCGGCGAGGAGCACATCGACCTCGCCATCGCCAACGCGGAAAACTCCGCCGGCGGCTTCGGCGTCACCCCCTCCACCGCCCAGGAACTCCTCTCCCTCGGCCTCGACGTCCTCACCACCGGCAACCACGTCTGGGATAAGCGCGAAGTCTACGACTACCTCGACCACGAGCCCCGCCTCCTCCGCCCCGGCAATTACGCTTCGCGCCTCCCCGGCGCCGGCCTCTACCTCGGCAAGGCCCGCAACGGCGTCCCCTATGCCGTCATGAACCTCCAGGGCCGCGTCCACATGCCCGCCATCGAATGTCCCTTTGAAAAGGCCGATGCGCTCCTCCAGTGCATCCCCGCCGAGACCCGCGTCCGCTTCCTCGACTTCCACGCCGAAGTCACCAGCGAGAAAATCGCCATGGGCTGGTTCCTCGACGGCCGCGTCACCGGCGTCGTCGGCACCCATACCCACATCGCCACCGCTGACGCCCGCGTCCTGCCCGGCGGCACCGCCTACCAGACCGACAGCGGCATGACCGGGCCCTACGATTCCGTCATCGGCGTCGAAAAGACCACCGTCATCAAGCGCTTCCTCACCCAGTTGCCCATGCGCTTCGAGGCCGCCAAGGGCATGGTGGAGCTGCACGCCGTCATCATCGACGCCGACGAGCACACCGGCCTCGCCACCGCCATCCGGCCCTATTCGATTCTCGAGAATTAGGCCGCCGCTTCGTCCTCGGCCACCGGCTGGCTCGTCACCTTCGCCACCTGCACCTTCCTGGCCAGGCCCAGCAGCGACAGTGTCTTGATCTGCAACCACGTCGGGTCGAACTCGAACCACGCCAGCCCGTGCCGCGCCGACGACGGATGCGCGTGGTGGTTGTTGTGCCAGCCTTCCCCGAAGGTCAGCAGCGCCACCCACCAGTTGTTGCGCGAATCGTCCCGCGTCTTGAACCGCCGCGCGCCCCACATGTGCGAGGCCGAGTTCACCAGCCACGTCGCGTGCAACCCCACCACTACGCGCGTGCACACCCCCCACAGCAGCATCGACAGCCCGCCGAAGCCCAGCAGGATCAGACCCAGCACCACCATCGGCACGTAGTGATACGTGTTCAGCCAGCGGTAGAACGGGTCGCGGCCCAGGTCCGGCGCGTACTTCGCCATCACTTCCGTCGCGTTGTGCTTCGATTCCCCGAACAGGATCCAGCCCATGTGCGACCACCACGACCCGTCCCGCGGGCTGTGCGGATCCCCCGGCAGGTCCGACCGCTGGTGGTGCACCCGGTGCGTCGCCACCCAGAAAATCGGTCCGCCTTCCAGCGTCAGCGCGCCGCAGATCGCGAAGAAATATTCCAGCGGCTTCGGCACTTTGTACGACCGGTGCGTCAGCAGCCGGTGGTACCCCATGCCGATGCCCCAGCCGATGCACATCCAGTACAGCAGCGCCGCCGTGATCACCGACCTCCAGTCGAAATAAAAGAACGCGGCGACGGCTCCAACGTGAAACAGCACGAGGGCGACGGTCGTCACCCAGTTGACGTTATCGGAACGGTAGGGGGATTCGGTGATGGTAGGCAAGGGCGGTTCCAGCAGTGGACTTTTGTCCATTCTATCTACAAAGGTACAGATTGGCAACGGCTAACCTGTCCCTTAGAGCCCGCCCGCCCTCTTTCGGATTCAGGATTCCCGCCGCTGGCTAATTCCCCCCGTTCGAACGGAAGAACCGGCCAAGCAAGGAAGACTTCTTCACTTCGGCCGAAGGCGGGAACGAGGCGAGGTCCAGCGGCCGGCCCTCCACCACCGCCGCCGGATGCTCGATGCACAGCAGCCGGGCCAGTTTGGGAGTGTAGTACCTGGAGAGCCACTCGAAGGCCTGGTCGAGCCGCGGCGGCCGGCCGCGCAGGTCGTGGGCGTCGGAGGCCACGAAATGGGCCAGCCCGCGGTCCAGCAGTTGCCGCGAGAAGTGCAGCGCCTTGGGCCCGAACAGGCCCAGCAGCGAGCTGGCCGTCACCTGCATGTAGCGGCCCTGCGACACCCACTCCTCGATCAGCTCCAGCCGCTGCCGCAGTAGCGGGTTGCGCTCCGGATGGGTCAGGATGATGCGCATCCCGGCCTCCTCCAGCCGCGTCCACAGCGCGGAGGTGTTGGCGAAGATGGTGAGGTCGCTCAACTCCATCAGCAGGTAGCACTTGCCGTCGATGGTGTAGCGCGACGGGTGGCGTAGCGCGTCCTCCACGTTGTCGTACATCAGGTGGAAGTCGCAGGCCCGCACCAGGCGGATACCTTCCGGCGCTTCGGCCCGCGCCTCCGCCAACAGCCGATCCACCACTTCGGGCTCGTAGCGGTACTGCGAATCGGCGTGGGGTGAAGCCACCAGCACGGTGGTGCCGTGCTCGCGCGCCATGCGCACCATCTGGCGCGAGTCCTCCACGGTCCGGGCTCCGTCATCGATGCCGTGCAGGAAATGCGAGTGAATGTCGACCATGCGGGACTCTCCATTGTAACCGCCACACCCTCAAACCGCTGAAAGTCTTCGCGATCCGCCTAAAGTTCGACCTCACGCTGGTCGATAGAACCCGAAGAAAAGAAAACGGCTGTCCGGTCTGCGCCCGAGACCTCGGACTCGCCGCGCGGACGGCTACTGGCAATTCGACGGTATTTGGAAGTCAATGCAAGGGATCAGGAACAAGGCACAAGCATTTCAGGCAGTCATTCTTATTCTGGGCGTGATCCTGGCACTGCGGATGACCCTGGACTGGAATTCCTCCCACGACCCGCTCTTCTTCACCTACCTCGGGCTCACCATCCTGACCTCGATGCTGCGCCTCGGCGTACCGACGGTGGCCGGCACCATCTCGGTGGGCTTCATCTTCATCCTCGCCAGCCTGGTGCAGCTACCGCTGCAGCAGACCATGATCATCGGCGTCACCGGCACGGTCATCCATTGCCTGCGCGACCAGCGCCGCGGCGTGGACTGGCTATCGATGGCCTTCCAGGCGGCCACGGTCGTGCTCGGCATCGAGGCCGCCAGCGCCGCTTACCGCCGCATCGTCGAGGCCCTGCCGCACGGCGGCACCGCCGCCGCCCTGCCGCTGGCCAGCACCATCCTGTTCCTCGTCACCGCTTTCCCGCTGGCCGCCACCACCTCCCTCCGCGAGCGCGAGCTCCTCCGCCGCGTCTGGCAGAACCGCTTCCTCTGGTCCCTGCCCTATTACCTGGCCGGCGCCGCCCTGGCCGGGCTGCTCACCGCCGTCCAGCACCTGCCCCCGTGGCAGAACGCCGTCGTCATCGCACCCCTGCTCTTCCTCGTCTACCGCTCCTACGGCCTGCAACTCGACTCGCTCGAGCGCGAGCGCCAGCACGCCGAGGAACTCGCCACCCTCCAGCTCAGCATGGTGGAGGCCCTCGCGCTCGCCGTCGAATCCAAGGATATCCGCGCCGTCGACCACCTCCACCGCATGGCCATCTTCGCCGTCGGCCTCGGCGAAGAGCTCGGCCTGCGCGACGAACAGTTGAAGGCCCTGCGCGCCGCCGCCGTCCTCCACGACATCGGCCAGGTGGCCGTCCCCGACCATATCATTATGAAGCCCGCGCGCCTCACCCCCGAGGAGTTCGAACGCCTCAAAGTCCACCCCGACGTCGGCGCCGACATCCTCGACCGCGCCCACTTCCCCTACCCCGTCGCCCCCATCGTCCGCGCTCACCACGAGCGCTGGGACGGCGGCGGCTACCCCCACCACCTCAAGGGCGAGGAGATTCCCCTGGAAGCCCGCGTCCTGTCGGCCGTCGATTCTCTCATCGCCCTCTCCTCCGAGCGCCACCACCGCCGCGCCCTGCCCCTCGCCAAGGCCATGGAGGTCGTCAAGGAAGAGTCCGGCCGCGGCCTCGACCCCGTAGTGGTCGCCGCCCTCGAGTCCATCTACCTCCAACTCGACGCGCAGGCCCGCATGAAGCGCCCCGGCAGCCTCGACGCTTCCCAGGCCGAATCCGAGCGCCCCGCCGCCGAGGGCGGCGAAGCCCCGGACTTCCTCGCCACCATCGCCGCCGCCCGCCGCGAGGAGCAGTCCCTGCTCGAATTCACCCAGATCCTCGGCTGCTCGCTCAACCTCCACGAAACCCTCACCGCGCTCGCCCGCCGCTTCCGCCGCCAGATCCCCTACGACACCATGGTGCTCTACCTCGAAAAGAAGGGCCGCCTGGAGGCCGCCTTCATCGAGGGCGAGAACCACAGCCTGTTCAACGGCCTCTCCATGGCCACCGGGGAAGGCCTCAGCGGCGCCGTCGCCGCCCAGCGCCGGCCCGTGCTCAACGTCGACCCGGCGCCGGAGCCCATCTCCAGCCGCTACCCCGAGCGCGCCGCCCTCCTCCGCGCCGCCCTCGCCGTCCCCCTCGACGGCCCCAACGGCGCCCTCGGCACCCTCAGCTTCTACTCCGAGCGCCGCAACGCCTTCGCCCCTTCGCACCTCAGCCTGCTGCTCGCCATCGCCCCCAAGCTCGCCGTCACCGTCGAGAACTCCATCCGCTTCCGCGAGGCCGAAAACCAGGCCACCTTCGACTTCCTCACCGGCCTGCCCAACGCCGGCTCGCTCTTCCTCCACCTCCAGAACGAGATGGCCCGCTGCGCCCGCACCAACTCCTCGCTGGCCGTCCTCGTCTGCGACCTCGACGGCTTCAAACAGGTGAACGACCGCTTCGGCCACCTCACCGGCAACAAGCTCCTCCAGAACGTCGCCACCTGCCTCAAGGAACACTGCCGCGAATACGATTTCGTCGCCCGCATGGGCGGCGACGAGTTCGTCCTCGTCCTGCCCGGCGCCACGCCCGACGCCATCAATCTCCGCCGCCGGCGCATCGGCGCCCAGGTGGAGCGCGTCGGCATCGACCTGTGCGGCGAAAAGGTGATCGCCCTCAGCATGGGCGCCGCTTTCTTCCCCGAAGGCGGCCGTTCGGCCGAGGAGATGCTGGCCTTCGCCGACAGCCGAATGTACGAGGACAAGGCCGCGCGCAAGTCCGCCCAGCTCAACCCCGCCGGGGACCCGGCGCACAACTGGCTGCAGTAGCAGCCCTACCGCGCCGGCGCCGCCGCGATCTCCGCCACCGCCCCGTCCACGTCCAGGATCCGCACCACCAGCCCCCGCCGCTGGAGCAGCTCTTTCTCGCTCACGCCGAACGACGCCGCAATGGTGCGGTCCGCCGTCTCCCCGCCGCGCAGCCTCTCGCGCGCCTTCAGCACCGGATTGAAGCGCGGGCCCGTGAGCGGATAGTAGCCCAGCACGCGGTCCAGGTCCGGCTCCGACACCGTCACACCCTCCAGCTTCTTTCCATCGGCGGCGGTCGCCTCCACCGTCACGTCGCGCACCACGAACAACGCCCGCGCCGGGTTCTTCAGCCGGAAATCCACCACCACGATCGAAGCCGCGTCGTCGGTGGCGATCGTCCTCACTTTCAGGATGCTCCCCTCCAGCCGCGTCTGCGAGCCGCGGTTCAGGTACACGGCCAGCCCCACCAGCAGCGCGGCCGCGGCCAGGCCCAGCGCGATGCCGAAGGCCAGCGGAGGAAGCTTGGGTCGCACCATCATGGCAGCCGCGCTCTCAGGCCATGATCTCCCGCAGCTTCTTCATGCACAGGTGCGCCTTCTCGATCAGCGTCCCGTCGAAGACGTGCGTCTCCAGCCCGACGTGGCCCTTGTATCCGTCCTTCGCCAGCGCCTCGAAGATCGACTTCCAGTCCACGAACTCCGGCCCGATCACCAGCGCCCGCGCCTTCATCTGCACGTTGCCCAGCCGCTTCAGCGGCAGCTCGTGATAGCCGTCCGGCCAGGCCTTCTCCTTCAGCCCCATGGCGTTCACCGGGTCCCAGTTGATGCCGAAACCCTTGCGCGGCACCAGCTCGCAGATGGCTTTCAGCTCGGCCGAGGTGGCCACGTTGCAGGAGGCCTCGTTCTCCACCAGCAGCCGCACGCCCTCTTTCCCGGCGATGGCCACCATCTCGTCGAGGATCGGCGCCACTTTCGGCAGCACCGCGGCCGGCTCGGCCACGCGGCTGAAGGTGAACACACGCACGGCGTTCACCTTGAAGATGTGCGCCGCGCGGATGGCCTTCCGCAAATCGTCCAGGCGCTGGTCGAACTGCCGCTTCTCGCGGTCCTCGCGCTTCGTCTTCTGCTCCGCCGTTTCGCTGCGCCGCCGCGCGGCTTCCGTGCCGGGCAGGGTGAACTTCAGCATCGGTGTGTTCAGGAAGGAGACGCCCAGGCCCGCTTCGGAAAGCTCGCGCGCGGCCTCGCGCAGCTTGGCTTCCTCGAGGAACGCGTAGGTGCCGCCGCCGCCCGGCACGCCGCGCAGCTCCACCCACTTCACGCCGTACTGCTTGCAGAAGGCGATGGCGTCGGCCGGAGACCTGGCGATTTCGTCGGTCAGCAGGCTCAGCCGGGACCAGTCGATGCGCCGGCCGGCATAGAGCGCGGGCGAGGCCAGGGAGGAGAGAAGGAAGTTGCGTCGCAGCATGGACTCTCACAGTCTAGCAGTGAACTTTCAGCCCGTCAGCGCGGCCGTTCGAGCAGTCCGGCCAGAATCTCGGGGATCTCGTGGATGGCCCGGTTCCGAATGCGCGCCGCCGCGCCCCGCATCCGCTCGAGCACGCCGGGCGCCAGCAGCTCGCGCACCGCCCCGCCGATGCCCGAGAAGGATTTCAGCACCAGGCCCAGGTCGTTCTGCCGCAGCCACTCGGCGTTGAAACGCTCCTGCGGCAGCGTCCAGGCGTTGCGCACCGTGATGGCCGGCAGTTGCAGGTGCACGGCCTCGCTCAGGCTGCCCGGGCCGGGCTTGCCGATGAAGAAGTCCGACAGGCGCATCCAGCGCGGCACCTCGGCGGTGAAACCCACCACGTGCTTGCGCAAGCGCGTGGGGCGCCGCCCGAGTTCGGCGCGGAGCTTCTCGTTGCGCCCGGCGATCAGGATCAACTGCAGTTCCAGGCCCGAGCGGTCCAGCCGGTCCAGAATCGAGCCCATGACGCTCGTGCCGTAGCCGCCGAACAGCACCAGGCCGGTGGGCAGGTCCGGGTCCAGGCCCAGCGCGCGCCGTTCGGCCACGCGGTCCAATTCAAGCGGCTCGTAGAAGCGCGGGTGCAGGATCATGCCGGAGGTGAGCCGCACGCGCTCCTCGCGGTGGCCCAACTCCAGCGCCTGCCGACGCGCCTCGGCCGTGCCGACGATCAGATCCTGCTCCTGCCGCTCGATCCAGAACGCCGGCGGGAAGTCGGCCAGGTCGGTGAGGATCGTGACGTAGGGTGTGCCGGGCAGCGCCTGCTGCAACCCTGCCAGGATAGCGCGGTTGAAGTTCGGCACCACGCTGACCACCAGGTCCGGCGGCGGCTGCTGCGACCGGAACTGCCACCACTCGCGCATCAGGCGCACTTCGGAGTCGTGGTAGAGCCGGATGACGGACTGCATGAAACGCAGGCCCGTCTCCGAGCCCAGCGTCCAGCCGCGCCGGAGGATCTGGTTGTAGATCTCCTGCAGGTCGATGCGCAGGACTTTCTTGAATACGTCCACCGGCGCCAGGATGTCCTGCAGGTGGACCAGGCGGACGTCCCACGCGCGGCCCTGCCGCTCGCAGATCATCTTGAGCGCGGTGGCGGCCGCGCGGTGGCCCCCGCCGGCGTCGAAGTAAATGATGTCGAGGACAGGCATGCCGAGGGAGCGCGGCTCCAGATGTGGAGGATAGCAGATGCGGGCGCCGCGGCGCCTCCCCCCTTGAATTCGGTGCCTGCGCTAGCCCATCGGGGCGAGTTCGGGCCGGCGGCCCCCCGCCCTACTCTGGAGCGGAAGGGTGGACGACGCCACCCGGACAACCGGAAAAGGAGCCAATCAAATGAAGAAGTTTTTCGCGACGCTCATGCTGGCGGCGTTCGCCCTGACCGCCGTGCCGGTCTTCGCCAACGACCCCCCGAAGGACGAACCCAAGAAGGAACACAAGAAAAAGAAGGGCGGCAAGAAGAAAGGCACGGAGAAGAAGGAAGAGAAGAAGGGCTAGTTCCTCCTTTCTCCTCCAACTAGACCCCCGCCGCCCGGCGCCTGCCGGGCGGCTTTTTTTTTTACGCTGCGCGCCCCGCAAGCCCGCCCCTTCACTGCGTCGTCCGCTTCGCCGGCGCCGCCCGCTGGCTCCCCCCATAGCGCCATCCGCTTCGCCGCCGCAACCCGCGCTCCTGCGCCGCCGCCCCGCCGCCTCGATCCGCGTTCCTGCTCAACTGCCCCGCCGCCTCGGCCCGCGCTCTTGCGCCCGCCGCCTCGCCACCTCGGCCCGCGCTCCTGTGCCCGCCGCCCCGCCGCCTCGGTCCGCGCTCCTGCGCCGCCGCCTCGCCACCTCGGCCCGCGCTCCTGCGCCGCCGCCTCGCCACCTCGGCCCGCG
>DAHVTI010000301.1 GCA_027324255.1 Bryobacterales bacterium
CCGCGTGGGTTTCCCTATGACACGCGTTGATGCCGGCAACCTCTCATTCCATTCCGGTGGCGAGCACATTCAGTCCCGGTTCGAGCCGTTCCGCGCGGTCCGCCAGGTCAGGATTGTCACGGACCGCGACACCGGACTCTCCCGGGGCTTCGCTTTCGTGGAAATGCCGTACGACGGCGAGGCCGGTAAGGCCAGCGCCGCTTTGCATGGAGCCCGGCTCGACGGAAGATCCCTGAACGTCAGCGACGCCCGGCCGTGGGACGGCCGCTCCAGCCGGACTCGCACCCGGACGGGCGGCGGCGGCAGCGGCCCCACTTGGCGCAGGCCCCGCGCTTGACCGGGCGGCGAATTCGACTGCTTGCCATCACTCTCCGCCCGCTCCATCCCTCCGGGATGCCCCACCCCCTCACCGCCTCCCCCCGCGGCGCCCCTCTGGCGGCTGAATTCCACCACCGCTGATCGGAAACCACCGCTCCCCCTCCCCCTGTTCCTGACATAAATCCATGCATTACCACGATTTCCAGATTTGGCCCCGCAAGTGCCTTCTCCCGGTTAGGAGTTCACTTCCATGAAACGCATAACCCTCACGGCACTCGCCCTCGCGTTGACCCTCGGCCTCGCCAGCCTCCATGCCGCCACGGTCACCGTCACCGGAGCCGAAAACAAGTCCCAGCTCTCCCCCCTCGAGCGCAAAATCCGCGCCGAGCTAATCACCCTCCCCTTCTACGGCGTCTTCGACTACCTCGAGTTCGACCTACAGGGCGGCAAGGTCATCCTGAAAGGCGAGGTCTCCCGCCCCACCCTCCAGTCCTCCGCCGTCCAGGTCGTCGAAAGGATCCCGGGCGTCACCCAGGTCGTGGACCAGGTCCAGGTCCTGCCTCTCTCTCCCTTCGACAACGGCATCCGCCGCCGCCTCATGCGCGCCATCTACGGCGACAACGTCCTCAACCGCTACGCCGCCGGCGCCAATCCCTGGATCCGCCTCATCGTCCGCGACGGAAAAATCACCCTCGAAGGCTACGTCGACCGCAACGCCGACAAGAACATCGCCTTCATCCGCGCCAACGGCGTCACCGGCGCCTTCTCCGTCACCAACAACCTCAAAGTGAAACACGGCTGACCCCTGCCTCCCGCGGCGCCGCCTCCCTCACCCGGCGGCGCCGCCCCCCCGCCTCCTCTCCATCCACAGGTACACGCTCGGCACCACCAGCAGCGTCAGCAGCGTCGAGGTCGCCAGCCCTCCGATCACCACCGTCGCCAGCGGCCTCTGCACCTCCGCCCCCGCTCCGCTCGATACTGCCATCGGCACAAACCCCAGGCTCGCCACCAGCGCCGTCATCAGCACCGGCCGCAGCCGAGTCCTCGCCCCCGCC
The DNA here is from genome assembly GCA_027324255.1 of Bryobacterales bacterium. Classification (GTDB taxonomy): domain Bacteria; phylum Acidobacteriota; class Terriglobia; order Bryobacterales; family Bryobacteraceae; genus Paludibaculum. Next base: position 1,374 of record DAHVTI010000301.1, read on the forward strand.
GCCACCGCTTCTTCCACCGCCGCCCCCTCTCCGCGCAGTTGCGCGATGTGCGTCAGCAGCACAATCCCGTTCAGCACCGCGATGCCGAACAGCGCGATAAACCCCACCCCCGCCGAAATGCTGAACGGCATCCCCCGCAGCCACAACGCCAGAATCCCCCCCGTCGCCGCCAGCGGCACGTTCAGGAAGATCAGCGCCGCCGGCCGCACCGCATTGAAGTTCAGGTACAGCAGCACGAAGATCAGCAGCAGCGCCATCGGGATCGTCGCCGCCAGACGCCGGCTCGCGCTCTCCAGTTGCTCGAACTTTCCGCCCCACTCCAGGCTGTAGTTCTCCGGAATCCGCACCTGCCTCGCCACCGCTCCCTGCGCTTCCGACACAAAGCTCGCCAGGTCCCGCCCCCTCACGTTCACCTCCACGCTGATCCGCCTCTGCACGTTCTCCCGGCTGATCTGCGCCGGTCCCTCTTCCTCCCACACCTCCGCCAGTTGCGCCAGCGGGATGAAGTGCCCCTCGCTGTCGCCCACCTTCAGGTTCTTCACCGCCTCCACCGTGCCCCTCTGCCCCGCGCCGATCCGCACCTGCAGCGCGTACCGCCGGTTCCCTTCCACCACCTGCCCCACCACCTTCCCGCCGATCGCCTCCACCGTGTTCAGCACCTCCTCCGCGTCCAACCCGTGCCGCGCAATCTCCTCCCGCTTCACTCGGACCCTCAGGTAGGGCAGCCCCGCCACCCGCTCCGCCCGCACGTCCGCCGACCCGGGCACGCGCTCCACCGCTTTCACAATCTCCTGCGCCTTCTCCCGCAGCACCTCCAGGTCTTCCCCGTACAGCTTCACCGCGATGTCGCTCCGCACCCCGGCCTCCATCAGCTCCTGCATCCGCATCTCGATCGGCTGCATAAAGCTGTACGCCGCCCCCGGTGCTTCTTTTTCCAGCGCCCGTTTCATCGCCGCCACCAGGTTGTCTTTCGTCCGCCGCGACGGCCACTCCGCCACCGGCTTCAGCATCACGTACACGTCGCTCTGGTCGATCGCCATCGGGTCCACCGCCACCTCCGGCCGCCCCGTCCGGCTCACTACTTTCTCCACCTCCGGAAACTGCTTCAGCACCGTCTCGACAATTTCGTTGCCGTGCAGCGACTCGCTGATCGAGATCCCCGGCACCCGGTACATCATCACCAGGATCGAGCCCTCGTCCAACCGCGGCAGAAACTCCGCACCCAGAAACGGCGCCAGCCCCACCGACGCCGCAAACACCGCCGCCGCCGCGCCGCCCGCCGCCGCCGGCCTCCGCAACGCCAGCTTCAGCGCCGGTTCGTACGCCCCGCTGAGCTTCCGCATCAGCCATGTCGTCTTCTCCCCCGCCTTCTTCCGGAATGCGTACCACCCCAGCACCGGCATCAGCGTCAGCGCGATCGCCAGCGACGCCCCCACCGCCAGCAGCACCGTCACCGCCATCGGCCGGAACATCTTCCC
>DAHVTI010000318.1 GCA_027324255.1 Bryobacterales bacterium
CCATGAGCACCGGCTACGAGTCCGGCGGCTTCGGCATGATCCACCTCGACGGCACCCTCACCGAGCGCGCCCGCGAAGCCGGCGCCATCGCCGCCCTGGTGAATCGCAATCAGAAGCTCTTCCTCGACGCCCGCCCCCCGCGCGCCGAAGTCGCCGTCGTCTACAATCCCCTCGCCCACTTCGTCGGAGGCCGCCAGCGCCAGGCTGCCTATGGCGGCCCGCAAGGGGAAGTAGCCGGCATCGAACGCGACTCCCTCCTCGGCGTCTACAAGGCCCTCTGGCCGAAAAACGTCCCCCTCGACTTCGTCCACATCGACCGCATCACGCCCGAAAACCTCCGCCAATACAAACTCCTCTACCTCCCCTACCCCCTCATGCTCCCCGCCGCCAGCGTCCCCGTCTTCCGCGACTACGTCCGCCAGGGCGGCCACCTTGTCGCCGAAGCCCGCCCCGGCTGGAACGACGAGCGCGGCCGCGCCTCCGACATCATCCCCGGCCTCGGCCTCCACGAACTCTTCGGAGCCCGCGAAGCCGCCATCGAAACCGCCCCCCAGGGCCGCACGAAGCTCAGCTTCGACAACGGCCCCGCCTTCCCCGCCCGCTGGTTCAAAGAGACCCTCGAACCCTCGCGCGGCACCGTCCGCGCCCGCTTCGAAGATGGCGCCCCCGCCGCCGTCGAATCCGCCTTCGGCCAGGGCAAGACTCTCCTGGTCGGCTCCTACCCCAGCGCCGCCTATCACTCCACCCCCACCCCCGAAGCCGCCGCCTGGTTCGCGAGCCTCCTCACCTGGTCCGGAGTCACCCCTCCGCTCACAGTGGAAGGCAACGCCGAAGCCCGCTGGTTAGAATCCGGCCGCGAACGTCTCCTCTTCCTCTTCAACCACCAGGACAAAACCACCCCCATCACCCTCCGCTGGCAGGACGGCACCCAATGGAAGATGTCGGACCTCGCCACGGGCGCCCAAGCCCCCCCCGCCTTCACCCTGCAGCCCCAAGCCGTCCGAGTCCTCCGCCTCACCCGATGAGCAGTTCTGTTCGCATAGTTCCCCGGCCTTCAGGCCGGGGTCCCGGGCCACAGCCAGTGAGCGCGAAGGCCCTAAACGGGAAGGCCCCCCAAGCCCGGCGCCGGGTCCCCCGCACTTCCACACGGCGAATACCGCTCCATCGGGGTACCTTGGCAATCGAGCACATAGCGAATCGCGCGAACGACCGCTTCCTCGGAGGTCAACCAACGGGCGTTTCGATAATCGGCCCAGACGGGTTGGGCGCCGTGGACCAGGTTCGCTGCGCGGAGGGCTCGCGTGATTCGGGCTTTCAGGTTCGCGAAGAGGAAAGAGGCGGGATCCTGAGCGTCCAAGACGATGTGGATGTGCGTGGTGCGGACATGAGCCGCGAGCAGGTGCCAGCCTTTGGCTCGGCAGGTGGCCAGGATCGAGTGCAGGGCGGCTTCGCGGCGCTCGGCGTCGAGGGTGAGCGGTTCATGGCTGGGCGAGACGGCGGACCGGCCGTCGCCCTCGCGCCTGGAGAATGTCGGATATGTGGCGTACGTGCGCCACGTGAGCAGCCAGGGCATACAACGGGATGGTGTGAATTTCGGCACACTGCTCTCCGCGGAACGCGCGCCGCACCGCGACACCGCGGGCGCCATAGTTCCCTGGCCTTCAGGCCAGGGTCCCGGCCAGGTCCAAACCAATGCCATGCGGAACCCGCGATTGGGCTTCGCATAGTTCCCTGGCCTTCAGGCCAGGGTCCCGGCCAGGTCCAAACCAGTGCCATGCGGAACCCGCAATTGGGCTTCGCATAGTTCCCTGGCCTTCAGGCCAGGGTCCCGGGTAGGTCCAAACCGAAGACATGGGTGACACTTCTGCCCGATGACATGGGTAACACTCGATTTTCGGCAGCTCCAGCACCGGCCTGTTCATCACCAGCGCCAGACGGTTCCCATGTTTGGTGAGCTTCTGGACCCTGGCCGCCTCGGACTTCCAATGTTGCACCATTCGATCTCCTTCCCGCCTCAGTCCGGCATCCCCAAACGCCCCCCTACCCCCGCCTCCGCATCAGCTCCGCCACCCGCCTCTGCCTCGAGTTGTCCCCCACCGGCGCCCCCGGCAGCAGCTCCCGCCTCTCCCCCACAAACGGCCGCGGCCGCGCCGTCCACAAGCCCAGCGCCAGCGCGAACGCCAGGTCGTCCGGATGGTTCGCCCGCACCCCCAAACTCGCCAGCTCGTCCCGTAGCGCCGCCAGGTTCGGCAGCCTCTTCGGTATCAGAATCTCCCGGCACTCCAGCCGGATCCTCACGTTCTCCAGCAGCGCCGCCCGCGGCACCGTCGTGGCGTGCGGCAGCCGCCCCACGCTCTCCCCGCCCGTAATCACCACCGGGTGCAGCTCCGCCTCCAGCCGCGCCCGCCGGAACAGCTCCACCACCGGCGCCCCCACCCCGCCGGCGTCCACCGTCAGGTGCACCGGAAACCCCGGCTTCAGCAGCCGCAAATACCGCTCCACCAGCGGCGGCAGATCCAGGTACGGCGTCTCCAGCCGCACCGGCCGCACGTCCCTGAGCACCAGCACCGTCTCCACCTTCTTCACCCAATGCACGTGGTCGAACTCGCCCGTCTCCCGCGTCGTCTCCTCCAGCAGCGCCAGCGCGCTCGGGTTCCGCCGCAATCCCAGGTCCAGCCCCAGCCAGTACACCGACCGCGGCAGCAGTCCATTCGGCATCGTTACTCTCCCTCCAGCAGCCGCGTCACGTCCAGCGGCGCTTCCGCTTCCGTCAGCGACTCGTCGATCAGCCCCCGCGGCACCAGTTGGCTCCGCGACGCCAGAAACTCGCACAGGTACTCCTGCCGGAACACGTGCTCGCCCAGCGCCTGCCGCTCGTCTTCCAGGAACCAGGCCGGAATCCGCGCGCACTCCGTCGCCGGCGCCGCCACCCTCTTCCATTCCGCTCCGCCTTCGTGCCACGCGTCGTAGAAAAACCCCGCCTGCCCGTTCGGCGTCGACAGCGCCCACAACCGCCCGCCCGTCGTCGCCAGGAACGGCCGCACCGCGTGATACGTCTCATCCGCCACCCGCGCCGCCTCGTCCACAATCAGGAAGTCCACCGCCGACAGCCCCCGCGTCGTATCCGCGTCCGCCGGCA
>DAHVTI010000321.1 GCA_027324255.1 Bryobacterales bacterium
GCGGCCTGCAGGCGTGCGTGGCCGGCGATGACGATCCCGTCGCCTCCGGCGAGGATGGGATTGGTCCACCCGAACTCGGCGATCGAAGCCGCGATCTGGGCGACCTGTTCGTCACTATGCGTGCGGGCATTCCGGGCGTAAGGGATCAGCCTCTCGACCGGCCAACGCACTACCTGCAGGTCCGTCATGCTTTGCTCGCGGCGGGGGTGGACTTCTGGAACAGCCCCAGAGCGTTGTGGAGCGCGACGATCCGTTCGATCATCGGCACGACGACGGTGACCAGCTTCTCCCAGGAAAAGCCGGAAGTGAGTTCGGAGCTCGCGTCGTAGGCGGACTTCAAGACGTCGAGCACGAGATCGAGTTTCTTCTTGCCCTGACCGGGCAGCGGGATGGCCTCCTCGACAGCCTTAACGGCTGCCAGGACTAACGGGAAGATCTTGAGGATGATGAGCAACGTGTTCATGGATGGTGGCTCCAGCGAAAGGTCCGGGGCGGCTCGCGTCGAGACGCGCCCCGGTTCGGAGGAAGAAGCTACGCAGTCGTCTTCGGCTGCGCCTGGTTGACGGTGTTGGCGATCGCCGTGGTGGCAGTGGTCATGGCCTGGATCATCTGTTGCAGCGTGGCGAGCACCGGGGTGACGGTCGCGTCCACCTGCTTGGCGACGGCGGCGGCCACCGCCTGCGCGTCGACGCCCACGCCGGCTGCGCTCACGTCCGTGGCGCGGTTGGCGGGAACGGCGCCCGCGGTCAGGTTCATGCCGGCGCCGCTGGCGACCGGATTCCAGAACGAGTCGTGCGCCAGGTTGTTCAGCTCGATGCTGCGCTTGCTGACCATGTTGGCTGTCTCGACGGCGTTCTGCAGCGCCTGGGAGGCGATCTGGTTCAGCCGCGTCTGCTCGATCTGCGCCTGGCGTGCGGCCTGAATGTCCAGGTCCTGGTAGACGTCGTAGGTGCGCTTGATGTTGGCGTACGTCACGCGCTGGTTCTCATTGTGCGTGGCGGTGCCAGTGGCGTTGGCGTTCTTGAAGGACTCGTCCGTCCCGGTCTCGAACTCGCGTTCGGCCTGGTTCGGCGTGGCTACTTCGGGCATATTGGTGTTGTCTCCTTGTCAGTTGGTTTGGGTTGAGTGTGTGCCGCTACCGAACGGCGCCCTTCGGGGCGTAGCAAGGCATGCCGTTCGGCTTCCGGCGGATCGACTTCGCATCGCGAAGCCGCAGATCGCCGTCAGCGCCGCTCGCGCCGCTCTGCGCGGCAATGTCGTTGAGCTTCTCTCCGGTCGCGAGGACCGGCTCGGTACCGGTCAGATGCTCGATCCGGCGTAGGATCACGTCGCAGTAAGCCGGGCTGATCTCGGCGCCATAGCCGGCACGTCCGAGAATGGCGGCCGCCGCCATCGTGGTGCCGCTCCCCAGAAAGGGGTCGAATACGATGTCTCCTGCATCCGAAAATGCCTTGATGAAGAACTCGACCAACGCCCGGGGAAACGGAGCCGAGTGCGAGCCCTGACTACTCTCCGACTTCACCTCGATGACATTGCTGGGCCGGGCGATCCCGGTGAAGCGCCCATCCTCGTCGTCCGCTCCCGGTTGCCCAGCGGCATCGCCGCGCGCGCCGGTCCCGAGCAGACCGCTTCCCGAAGTCGATTTCGGGTTGTCAGGCGAATAGTCGAAGCAGTCCTCCGACACGTGCCCTACCGCCTTCGGCCGGAACTTGATCTGTGGCTGACGGGAGAAATGAAACACCGGCTCCCATGCATTCTTAAAGCGGTTGCCCCATCCGCCTGGCACACCGTTGTCGGTCTTGCGCCAGCAGAACTCATCGACAAACCGCCAGCCCCACTGCCGCACGTGGGCCAACGTCAAGTCCTTCACATAGAGGCTGCGCTGTCCGTCCTCGGCGTGCTCCTTGATGTTGAGAAAGTAGGATCCGTCCGGCGCGAGGACCGATTCGATGCCCGCCGCCACCGCGCGGTACCAGGCGACGTACTCATCCGGTGGCACCGGTCGAAAACCGCTCGAAGGGTCGTACTCTCGCTGCGTCGCGTACGGAGGCGAGGTGACCGCCACGGCTGCCTTCAAGCGCTCGAACAGTTTCTTCACAACAGCCAGATCCCGGCAATCGCCGCAGAGCAGCCGGTGAGGGCCGATCCGCCACAGATCCCCCGGCTGGGTGACTGGAATCGCAGGGGCTTCGGGGATCTCCTCTTCCTGTGCCTCTGCCGCCTGCGGTTGCTCCTCCCGCGGAAGCAGTGCGGCGAGATCGTCGTCGCCGAAACCGAGCAGGTCGAGGGCGACGTTATCAGCCTGTAGAGCCTCCAGTTCCTGCCTCAGCACATCCTCATCCCAGCCGGCGTTCTCGGCGATGCGATTGTCGGCCAGGATGTAGGCGCGTTTCTGTGTCTCCGTCAGGTGGTCGAGGACGATAACCGGAACCTCGGTCAGTCCCAACTTCCGCGCAGCCAGCAATCGGCCATGGCCGGCGATGATCCCAGCTGCCGAATCGACCAGGATCGGAGCATTGAAACCGAATTCCGCGATGCTCGCGGCGATCTGCGCTACTTGCTCGCTCGAGTGCGTCCTCGCGTTGCGCGCATAGGGCGACAGCTTTCCGACTGGCCAGAACTCGATCCGCCGCGCCATTGCCGGCGACAGCAGATCAACTGTTCCAGTTCGGGACCCAGATCCAGTAGGCAACGATCAACCCCTCGCCGGCATTGTTGGCATCGATGTAATAATCCGCGGGGCGGAGGAGATCGCCGTTCGGCGAGTCGATCACCAACTCATCGGCCACACCGCCGCCCGCGCCCGTGGGCCAGAACTCCTTGATCACCCCGGCGCCGGTCGCTCTGTTCATCCCGGAGACGCCGAGGAACACGCGACCAACCTCGCCAATGGCAACCGCCAGTCGAATTCGGCTGACCCGCAGGTTCAAGTCTGAGGACAGCCGGACCGGTGTGCCCGGAATGGGCACCGCGATCTTGCCGAACGAGCGCGCCTGCAACGATGCTGCATCAGCCATTGATTCGCTCCGCCATCAGAATCCGTCGCCCGAGCCACCGGACCACTGGCACCGCCATGGAGTTTCCGATCGCGCGATAGCGCGGACCGTCCATCGCGAGCTTGCCGCGATACGGAATCAGCGTCCAGTCATCGGGCAAGCCTTGGAGACGCTCGCATTCACGCGGCACCAATCGCCGCACCGCCATCCGCTGCCGGATCAGACTGCCGCCCGGTTGCGTTCCCGGCGCATCCGAGCGCACGGTCCCGACGGTGGCGTACTCACGGACGCCCGTCTGCCCTTCCTGCACGCAGACCGCGATCTGCCCGCCGCCGTTGGCGTGGCTCATGTCGTGCGGCATTGCTCTCAGCGTCGGCGCCTTCTCGCCCGCGTCAGCGGCGTGATCCTTTGACGAGAACGCCATCGGGACAATCGGTGTCCCACGACCAGTGCCGTCCTCGCTGGCGTCAAAACCCTGCCCGCGCAAGGTGTGCGCGACGAAGGTTTCCGTGTCGAAGTCCATTCGCCCGCTTCCGCCGTGCGCGTTGCAGGCGGTAGCTACGTCGATTGGCCCCGCAGTGTTGTTTCCGCCGAACACGAGCAGCCCGATCTGGTTCCGGATTGCGCTGTCCTTGCAGCGCGCGTCGAGTGTTGGAGCTAGGTCCGTAAACCTGCCTCCAGAAGGACCGACCTCAGCGCCGCAAACAGAATCGACGGCAGCTTCTTGCCGCGCTGTGCGGCGCGCCGGAGTATCCCTGCACAGGCCTTCGCGCTCAAGAAGTACCGCCGCGGCACGCCGCCAGTCTCCAAGATGTCCGACAACGAAGACGCGACGGCGCCGCTGGGGCACTCCGAAGAACTGAGCGTCCAACACTCGCCAGGCGCAACCATACCCGACGTCCGCCAGCGCCCCGAGGATGGATCCAAAGTCCCGTCCGCCGTTCGACGACAGGACGCCGGGGACGTTTTCCCAGACCACCCACCGAGACCGCAATCTGCCAGCAAGGCGGCAAAACTCGATGGCCAGGTTGCCACGGTTGTCAGCCAGGCCACCTCGTCTTCCGGCGATTGAAAACGACTGACAGGGAGTCCCGCCGGCCAGAACGTCGATTGGACCGGCGTCCGGCCCGATTGCGGTGAAGTCCCCGAGGTTCGCGACATGCGGAAAGCGATGAGCCAGCAACGCCGAACAAAACGGATCGATCTCGGCGAACCACGACGGCCGGAAGCCCAGAGGCTCCCATGCCAGCGTCACCGCCTCGATGCCGGAACACACGCTGCCGTAGACCATGCGGGGAAGTGACAACCGACAACCTGTTTTTCCGCGTATCGGTAGCGAGATCGTGCCATCCGGACACCCGCCGCCGTCAGGCCCAGGAAGGACCCAAACTTGCTATGACTTACGCGACACAGTGCCGCATCCCGCCAGTGCCCACTTCAAATCTTTTGGAGTCGGAGCACCTTGCCTGAACTCAGGTCTTGGCGGACGACAAACATCCGCGCAGGACGCCCAGGAACAGTGGCCGGAGTTCCTCCGGAGCCAGGTCGGTCTCCGATGGCCGGTCGCCCAACGCGCGCAACCGCCAGCAGGAGTGGCCGTCGCTCAAACGTTGCTTGAAGCTGTACCTTGTTCCCGTGTAATCGGCTGGCCGCGCCGGTTTACCTTCGCCAGGCAGGCGAATCTGCATCGCTCGATTGATGTGCCCTTTTCGGTGGCGGACGACACGGGCTATCCGCCCAAGGGCCTGGAGCTTCTCCAATCTCCGTTCGGTGATCCGATCAATCAGTTCGCCGTCGGCGTTGTAAAGTGCGATTCGATTCTGCATGAAGGGACACGCATCCCGTGAAGGATGCGGGAAGGAGATTCACGAGAGTCCCGGCCCTCGGGTATTGTTGGGAGGAATCCTTCGGGGAGTGCGCCTGGCGCTGGTCGTCCGAACCGACCCTTCACCTACTAATACCCGGAGCGCATCACGGATTTTCGATTTCTTGCGAGGCCGGCGCGATTTTCTTGATCCACGGCTGATCCACGTCCGGGTTGTAGAAGCGGTGGCGGACCTCCGATGGCGGTGGATGGATGATCTCGATCGACTGCGACGTGACTTCGCCGATCCGGTCGCCGGGCTTCAGAAAGCAGACAAGTCCGCGCCCCGGATCGAAAGCCCCGTTGCCACCAGCGCAGCAAAGCCTTTCGCGCTTCCAGCCAAGCGAGACCGCGTGCTCGGCAATCGCATCGACCATGGCAATCGCCTCTGACGAGACATGATCGCGGGCGGATCTCCGCGCGGCCGGCCCCGGGACGTGGGGGCGGTCGTCCTCGGCCACTGGCGGGTTGTATTCGGCCGCGCGAATCGTCCGCACTGCTTCCAACAAACGCGTCTCACCGAAGTGCTCAACCGCCCACTCGTGCACCGCGTTGAACCGCAATCGCAGTTCTTCAAACGCGGCCGCATCGAGTTGTCCTGCGGTCGCGGCCTTTTTGGCCAGCACCATTCGCGAACGCAGCCAGGCGTAATACTCGGAGTCAAGCCGCCGATACACCGTGTCGTTGATCTGGAAGTCGCGGGCGAACTGTTCCGGCCTCGCCGTTGTCCACGTCACGAGGGAGGTGGACACGAAGAGGCACCCCGGCGAGTTGACGCGCGGCGCCTCCGTGGTCAAGTTGGCACACTGCTCCAGTAGTTCCGCACCCATCGTTGCTCTCCTTCCTGAGTCTCAGCGGCTGCCCCGGCAAAAACCCGCATCATGGCGGGTCTTTACCGTCGACAGCCGACGTAACCGGGAGATGGGCCAGATCGATGTCCCCGGCGCGGGAGGCGTGGGGTCGTTGCGGAGACGTGGTGGAGACCTGGTGGAGACGTTGCCGCCCCAACGTCTCCACCGTTAAGTTGCTGCCTTTTGTATCGGTTACAGAGGCGGTGGAGACGTGGGAGACGTTTTCGTCACTTCTGCCCGGCTCTATAATGAAATCTCCGCACTCTCTCTCACCCGCATCTATATCCGTGGAGACTGTGTGTGTTTTTCGCGCGCGAGCTTCGGCTAAAAGGTCTCCCACGTCTCCCACGTCTCCACCGTCGCCGTAATCCGCTGATTCTATAGGCCCAACATGGTGGAGACGTTGATCGGCCAACGTCTCCACCACGTCTCCACCGGCGGGGTCGACGTCTCCACCGAGCGAATCCAGCAGGCTGAGGTTGCGTGAACGATACTCGCCCGGTTTGTCGCCATCGGCCGGCACCAAAGCATAGAGGATGCCGGTCCGGTGGTTGTTTTCGCTGAGACGCTTGACGGTAAGCCCGTTGAATACGCGGTCGCGCTTGACGCCGAGCGCCTTCCCCAGGCGCGTCTGTTGCGAACGCGCTGAACCGTCGCCCCGCACATTGAGCATCAGGTCGCGTTCCTCGCAAAGCTGATTCAGTTCGCTGACACGCTTCGGCTCCTCCCGGTACGCCTCCCACCATGTGCCAGTGAATTCGCGCCACATCTGGCCGTCGCTATCCGCGGCCGCATACAGTTCGTTCAGATTGCCGAGGAAACCTGGGATCTCCGCAACATCGAGCACGCCTCCCATCACCTCGGACCATTTCTCAAACGATCCCAGGCGACGGTCGTGCAGCGGCTTTCCGGCTGCGATCCATGCCTGGATCAGTGTCAGCGCCGCATGGACCAGCGCCGAACGATTTTCCTTGGCCCAGTCGGCTACCACCGGGTGTTTGAACCCAGCCCGCAGCCATGGCATATCGATGCGCGGGTCAATGCGGAGCCGGACACAGCGCCGGCTCATCTCATTGGAGAGTTGCGGATTGTTGCCGGTCATCAGCCAAAGGGCATGGTTTTCGAGGCTCAGCATCTTGGTGATGCCGAGAATCCGGTCCGTCCAGGTGGCCTGCGTAACAACGGACGCCAGCGCGGAGGAGTCCAGGACGCGTTTCTCGTTGAGGTTGTCGATCAGGACGATGGGGCGGCCCGTGACCAGCTCCGCCGTGATCATCTTCCGGATGTCGTCCTCGTCTTCCG
>DAHVTI010000328.1 GCA_027324255.1 Bryobacterales bacterium
GGCTCGCCAGAGCCGGGCGCCCGCCGTAGCGTTAGCGAAGGAGGGCTCCTCCATCGCAAAAACTACAACGATTCGAACCCACCCGGCTCCTCAGACCCGGCTACCTCCCCGCACCCCGCGGCTTCAGCGCACACGTTCACCCGCAAGCCCCTGCGCGAACCCAGCCGCGAGCAGGCGCGACACCCCGTCCACCGCCCCACTCTGCAATGCCCCCCGCTAATCCAGCGGCCGGTACCAGATGTTCCGGAACTTCATCGTCGTGTCCGGCGCCCCCGGGAACCCCGAGTGGTCCTGCAGCAGCAGCGGCCCCGCCTCGCACATCCCCTTCCGGAACCGCAGCTCCCGGTCGCTCTGCACCAGCACCCCGTTCAAGAACACCGTCATCACGCCCGCCTTCAGCTCCTGCCCTCTCTCGTTGCACACCGGCGCGTGGTACACGATGTCGTAGCTCGACCACTCCTCCGGCTTCCGCGATGCGTTCACCAGCGGCACGTACTGGTCGTAGATCCCGCCCACGATCCCCGTCCCGTACGTCGGGTTCTTGTACCCGTCCAGGATCTGCACCTCCGTCATCCCCTGAATGTACACCCCGCTATTGCCCTTCAACTGCCCCTTCTGCTGCGGCATCGAAGGAATGAAAAACTCCAGGTGGATCTGCGCGGACTTGAACTTCTTCTCCGTCACCGCGTCGCCCGCCCCCGTCCGGCACGTCATCTCGCCCTTCACCGCCTTGCACCCCGAAGGCTCGCCGTTCGGCTTCAGCCACCCCGCCATGCTCTTGCCGTCGAACAGCACCACCGCGTCCGAAGCCGGCGCCGAACCCGTCCCCGGCGTCACCTCCCGCGGTTGCGCGGCTTCCCGATGCCCGCCCTCCGCCATGCCCGGAGGAATCGGCAGCGTCACCGCGCCCGTCGCCGCCCACTCCGCCCCGCGCGTGAACGTCACCACGAACGCCGGCGTCTTCACCGCCGGACCGTCGTGGCCCAGCACCGTCGCAAAAACCCGCCCCTGCCCGTAGTTCAAGGTCCACAGCATCGGCTGGTCCAACCCCTCGCCCGGTATCGGCTGCCTGGCCTTGCCCTGATACAGCTTGTGCTCGTCCCACGCCGTCGCCAGCACGTGGTACGTGCCTGCCGGCTGCCACTTCAGGTTCGCGTACAGCTCATCGTTCGGCTGCTGGAACTCCTTCCGCAGACCCTTCGTCACCGGATGGTCGGCGTCTTTCACTTCCACCTTGAAGCTATGCGCCGCCGAGTGGTGCCCGTTGTTCGGCCGCCAGTTCGCCCCGCTCAGTTTCTCGTATTCCGGCCAGTCCAGGAACGACGCCGTCGAGAAGTGGTACATCACCAGCCCCTTGCCCGACTTCACGAAATCGAGCAGCGCGTTCTGCCCCCGCTCCCCCCACGCGTAGTCCTTGTTCCGCCCGTCATAGTAGTTCAGCACCACCAGATCGTAGCTCTTCAGCGTCTCCGGACCCGCCCCGCGGAAGTCCTCCGTCGTGCGCACGTCGAAGCGCCCCGTCTCCTCCAGCGCCTTTTTCAGCAGCGGCGACACCCGCTGCCAGTCGTGGCCGCCCACCGGCCCTCCCGTGATCAGCAGCGTCTTGATCTTCGCCGGCGCCGCCGGCGCTTGCCCGCACACCAGCGGCGCGGCCATCAGCAGAGCAATCAGGGTTCGGTGCATTGTCATCGGATGCCTCGGTCCTATTCTATGACGCCTCACTCCTGATACAATCGCCGTTTCGCACTTCAGTTTGGAGATTTGACCCCCCATGAGCGACCCCATTAAGTACGTCCTCGACGAGACCCGCATTCCCAAGGCCTGGTACAACATCGTCGCCGACCTCCCCACCCCGCCCCCGCCGGTCCTCCATCCCGGCACCCTCCAGCCCATCGGCCCCGGCGACCTCGCCCCGCTCTTCCCCATGAGCCTCATCCTCCAGGAGGTCTCCGCTGAGCGCGAAATCGAAATCCCTACCCCCGTTCGCGACATCTACCGCCAGTGGCGCCCCAGCCCTCTCTTCCGCGCCCGCCGTTTCGAACAGGCCCTCGACACGCCCGCCAAAATCTACTTCAAGTACGAAGGCGTCAGCCCCGCCGGCTCCCACAAGCCCAATAGCTCCATCGCCCAGGCCTTCTACAACAAGGAAGCCGGCGTCAAGCGCCTCACCACCGAAACGGGCGCCGGCCAGTGGGGCTCTTCTCTCGCCCTCGCCGGCTCCTTCTTCGGCCTGGAAGTGGACATCTTCATGGTGCGCGTCAGCTACAACCAGAAGCCCTACCGCCGTGCGCTCATGGAAACCTACGGCGCCCGCTGCGTCGCCTCGCCGTCCAATGAGACCGCCTCCGGCCGCGCCATTCTCGCCCAGCGCCCCGACCACCCCGGCAGCCTCGGCATCGCCATCAGCGAAGCCGTCGAAGTCGCCGCCCAGCGCGACGACACCAAGTACGCTCTCGGCAGCGTCCTCAATCACGTCCTCCTCCACCAGACCGTCATCGGTCTGGAAGCCATCGAGCAGTTCGATATGGCTGGCGACTATCCCGATGTGATCCTCGGCTGCGCCGGCGGCGGCTCCAACTTCGCCGGCATCGCCTTCCCCTTCCTCGGCAAATCGCTGCGCGGCGGCCCCAAGCCCCGCATCGTCGCCGTCGAGCCCGCCGCTTGCCCCTCCATCACCCGCGGCAAGTACGCCTACGACTTCGGCGACACCGCCCACCTCACCCCGCTCACCAAGATGCACACCCTCGGCAGCACCTTCACCCCGCCCGGCTTCCACGCCGGCGGCCTGCGCTACCACGGCATGGCCCGCCTCGTCAGCCACTGCGCCGAACTCGGCCTCATCGAAGGCCTCGCCGTTCCACAACTCGCCTGCTTCGAGGCCGGCGTCCAGTTCGCCCGCTCCGAAGGCATCGTCCCCGCCCCTGAATCGAACCACGCCGTCTGCGCCGTCATCCAGGAAGCCCTCCGCTGCAAGGCCGAAGGCAAGGCCGAGACCATCCTCTTCAGCCTCTCCGGCCACGGCCACTTCGACATGCAGGCCTACACCGACTACTTCGCCGGCCAGCTCGTCGATCAGTCCTACGACGAATCCGAACTCGCCATGGCCCTCGCCGGCCTCCCCTCAGTCTCCTGACCTGTGGGGCAGGCGGCCACGCCTGCGCGCCGGCCTCCAGGCCGGCGCCGCTCACTTCCACCCCGGCGTGATACTGTCTCATCCATGCTCCGCCGCACCTTCCTCCAAACCGCCCTGGCGCGGCCCCCACGCCGCCCCAACGTCGTCTTCGTCTTCCCCGACCAGTGGCGCGCCCAGGCCTTCGGCTACCGCGGCGACCCCAACGCCCGCACCCCCGCCATCGACGCCCTCGCCCGCGAGTCCTTCGACTTCTCCAACGCCGTCTCCGGCCTCCCCGTCTGCAGCCCTTACCGCGCCTCCCTCATGACCGGCCAGTACGCCGTCCGCAACGGCCTCGTCGTCAACGACGTCGAACTGCGACCCAACGGCCCCACCCTCGGCCAGTGCTTCCGCGCCTCCGGCTACGAAACCGCCTACATCGGCAAGTGGCATCTCCACGGCAGCCCCGAAGGCAAGTTCGAACGCCGCCTCGCCTACATCCCCCCGGAGTCCCGCCTCGGCTTCGACTACTGGAAAGTCTGCGAGTGCACCCACAACTACAACCGCTCGCTCTACTACGAAGGCAACGACCCTGCCGCCCGCTACTGGGACGGC
The DNA here is from genome assembly GCA_027324255.1 of Bryobacterales bacterium. Lineage (GTDB taxonomy): Bacteria > Acidobacteriota > Terriglobia > Bryobacterales > Bryobacteraceae > Paludibaculum. The sequence goes on from DAHVTI010000328.1 coordinate 3,728, forward strand.
TACGACGCCATCGCCCAAACCCGCGACGCCTGCGACTTCATCCGCGCTCGAGCCGGCCGCAACAATCCTTACTTCCTGATGCTCTCCCTCGGCCCGCCCCACGACCCCTACGGCACCGCCCCGGAACAGTACCAGTCCCTCTACCGCGGCCGTGAAATCAAGCTCCGCCCCAACGTGCCCCAGTCCAACGCCGCCGAAGCCGTCAAATCCCTGCGAGGCTACTACGCCCACATGGCCGCCCTCGACGACTGCATCGCCCGCCTCCGCGAGGCCGTCGACGCCGGCGGCCAGGCCGGCGACACCCTCTTCGTCTTCACCTCCGATCACGGCGACATGCTCCAGAGCCAGGGTCTGCACCACAAGCAGCAGCCCTGGGACGAAAGCCTCCGCGTGCCCTTCCTCGTCCGCTACCCGCGCCTGCTTGGCCGCCGGCGCCGCCGCTCGTCCACTCCCATCGACGCGCCCGACATCATGCCCACGCTCCTCGGCCTCGCCGGCCTGCCCGTGCCCGAATCCGTCCAGGGCCGCAACTTCGCCCCCTTGATCGCCGGCCGCGAAAAGGACCAGCCCGATGCCGCGGCTCTCCTGAATCTCCCCGTGTCGTTCTCCGTCGTCCGCCGCCAGGGCTTTGCCGAATACCGCGGCCTTCGCACCCCCCGCTACACCTACGTCCGCTCCATCCACGGCCCCTGGCTCCTCTACGACAACCACTCCGACCCCTATCAAATGCGCAACCTCGTCGCGGCGCAGCCCGCTCTCCGCGGCCGCATGGATCGCCAGCTCGACGCCCTCCTGAAGAAGGCCGGCGACGACTTCCTTCCCGGCGCGAGCTACGCCGAGCGCGCCCGCGCCTCTCACTACCGCGAAGTCAACGCCCCCGTCGGCCACGTCGAAAGCCCCTGGCACGACTGGCGCTCCACTTGGCAGTAGGTGGGGCAGGCGCCCACGCCTGCGCGCCGGCCCCCAGACCGGCGCCACTAACTTCTGTACCGGAAGCGAAGCGGCCGGCTCCCTCCGGGTGCGCGGCTTAAACATGGATCATCAGGCGATGCGTTCACGGGATTCCCAGTAATCCTCGAAGCGGCCGCTGAGGCGGCAGGTGCGCAGGGCAAAGAAGGCGTTGGCGCCCTGGACGGTCCAGAACCTGCCGCAGCGTTTGAGGCGAGCTCCGATGACGGTCTTGCATCCTGCTTCCATGACACCGGAGCCGGCGAAGACACCCTGCACGCGAAAGTCGGGGTAGCGCATGCGCTCGGCGGCGTTGCGCTCAAAATCGTCGGCTTCGTTGCTCACGACCGTGGCGAGTTGGGAGCAGGCAGCTTTGCACTCGCCCGGCATCGTCACCAGCGCTTCGATCTTGCCCCGATCAAGCCGTTCGAGGCAGATGCCCAGCCAAC
>DAHVTI010000358.1 GCA_027324255.1 Bryobacterales bacterium
CCTCACAGGATGACATTGGCCGGGGCCGCGGCGCAGCGGCAGTCAGGGCGGCGGCATCACAGCCCGAGGGGAGTCCGGGCGCTGCCTTCGCGGAGCATGGCCTTGGCAGCATCCGGGGCGTCGAGCACTTCGAGCTCGAGCAGGGCGCCGCCGGGGTAGCGGAAGGGCCTGCCGCCGCCGGACAAGAAGCGTTACGGGCCGAGGTTCGAGAGGAGTTGGCCGATTTCGTTGGCCAGGCGAGCAGCGCGAAGGGAGATCTCGATGCAGTGGTGGGGCGGCAGGCTAGCGGCGAACGCCCAGGCGAAGGGCGCGGGCGGCATGGACGCCATGGCCGAAAGGGGCGTCTTCGGAGCGCTAGGCGTCCTCGCCGGCGCCGGGCCAGATGTCGTGGAGGATCTCGAAGACGGGCAACTGGCAGATGGTGCAGGGATTGGCGAGGGCACCCCACGCCTCCACGACCGCTGCCGGCCTGCTGCCGCACTGGCCGCAGCGCTCGGGAGCGACGCCGCGGGCGGAGTAGAGGGATGGGAACTCAGCGCGGGCGCCGCAGGCGGAGCAGCGGAGGCGGGAGAGTTCGGAGAAACGCTGCACCTGGAGTTTTTCGAGACAGGCGTGATGGACGGGCCAGGCGCGGAAGCGGTGGCCGAACCCTGATCCGCGTGCGCGCCAGTGGAGCCGGCCGATGGCTGAGGGAAAGGGGATTTCGTGGCCGGGATCCCCGGCTGGAGGACCGAAGGAGATTCGGGTGCGGAGTGAGGGCCGCGTGACTCGCGAAGGGGGCGGAAGGCGGTGGGACCGACGGCCCTGCGCGGGGGGGAAGGCGAAAGAGTCGAAGCAGCCAGGGCGCAATGAAAGAGAGGGCGTGCGAGTCACGCGAAGCGCTCGCCTCCATACCAGTGGGAGCAGTGTACCCCGCAGTTTGACCGAACCGATTTCGATGGCTTCTACACCAAAATCGATATAGACGGCCCACGGCTCGAGGTGCGGCAAAACGGCGGCTGGCGGAGCGGCTGAGAGGGGCGGCCGGGGCTGGAGAAGGCCGGGGCGATGAGGAGTCAGCGCCTCGCCACCTGGGTCCCAAGGACCTGATCCAGGCCCCGGAAACCGGCGGCCCGGCCGGGTGGGCCGGGCGGAGGCGGGGTGGAAACACGCCACACTGGGGCGACGGACTGCCGGGCGGGCCGCAGGGAGAAAAACCACCCGCCAAGCGCCCCTCACATCGCGGAAAAGCGCCTCCTCTGGGGGGAGCCGTGCGACGGGGGATGAAGACGGGACGGAGGCGGGACATTCCTGAGAGTGCCGCGTCTTGCGCCGGACATCTTCCGGCACTTCGTCCATTCAACAGGCGATCCGGCGTCTGACGCGGAGGGTGGCGCCGGCGTCTTCGAGTTCGAAGAGCCTGGCGCGGGCCTGGCGGAAGGGCTGGTGGAGGAGCGGCAGGAGGGTGCCGTCAAGCGAACTGGATAGCATGCCGTGGCCGCTGTCGCTGCCCACCGGGGCTTCGCCTTGCTTCCAGGGGCCGCGGAGTTTGCCCGAGGTAGGATAGGCCGGAGTCTCAACGGGGAGGCCGTCGCGGTGGCTGGACCAGAGCATCAGAAGTTGGCCGGTCTTGGTGCGGCAGAGGCAGGGGCCGTCGGTGACGGATCCAGCCCACTCGAATTGCAGTGCGAAAGCGGTAGATGGGGTATGTCAGAACCTTGTGTAAGTGTGAGCGCCGGTTCCGTGGTTGTTGCAGCCTACTTGGGGCGCAGGACAACATGATCCGCCCTTCTGACAGCATCCAATTTGCAGATCGGCTTGACGATCACCTCGGCCTTCGGCCAGTCTTGGCTGTCGCAACAGTTGAGGATCCCTTTTACTGTCGACCGCTCGATTCTCTGCAGAGGTACAGGCAGACTCCGTGGATTCGGGTGGTAAACTCTCCAATATAAGAAGAGTGCACCAATGCCTGGCAAGGCTGTCGCAATCAGCGAGGCAGACGACACGCACGCATGAGGAGAAACCGTGACGAAGCACCTTTCATCCGCGCAACTCTGCCATTTTATCGCGAGGGGACTATGGGGCGTTCTGCTACTGAGCAGCCTCCTGCAGTCGGTGAATGGCCAACAGATCGTGTGTACGGCAAACTCGGGCGTGCCCCCACTCGTACGAGCAGAGGAAGTGGCTGCGCTGGCCGGTCAGATTGTGATTCAGTGTACTGGCGGCACGCCCACTTCCGCCGGACAGCCCGTGCCGACCGTGAACATCCAGATCTTCGCGAACACCAATATCACCGACCGGCTGTCAGGCACCGCCACCGAAACCTCACTCCTGATCGACGAGCCTCAACCCGGGAACCAGGTCCCCTGTACACCGAACTTGCCGAGTTGCGGCTGGACAGGAGGAGTAGGAGGCCCCAACGTCTTCCAGTCCACTCAGGCGGGGAGCAATTCGGTGGTGTTCTTGAACGTTCCGTTCGACCCGCCGGGCAACTCTGGGTACCGCATTTTCCGTATCGTCAATATCCGCGTGAATCCGTACCAACTGGGTGTGCCGGGAGAATTGATTCCGACAGAGGTGGACGCCTTCATTTCCATTTCCGGGACAATTTCCCTCCCGCTGTCGAATCCGCAACTCGCAATCGCTTATTCCTCTTATGGCATCGCCACCCAACTGCGCACGCCGGACAACACAGGCATCCTCCCGGAAGTGGAGTTCCAAACCTGCCTCGGCGCCAGCCAGCAGCGCTTTGCGACACTCAGGTTCACCGAGCGATACGGGACGGCATTTCTTCCGCGTACTGCCGCCTCCTTTGTCGACACGGAAACGTCCCCGCCGCCGGCGGCTCAGAACGTGCCGGGACAGATCTACAATTCAGAGTCCGGCTTCTACAACCCATCTTTCCCATCTCTCAATAACCTGGACAAGATGGGCCTTGCAGACTTTGGGACGCGTTTCCGCGCAAAGTTCACCAATGTTCCCTCCGGAGTTACGCTCTATGTCGGCACGGTCCCGGTAACGTTCAACGGTGGAGTACCCACGCCGAATGGCCAGGGTCAGATCAGAGCACGGATGATTTCGACGGAAGCCGGAGTATTCTCGCCCGTGACTGCCACCCATACCCTGGACGGGATTCCAGCCGTGGCCCTCCCCCTTTCTGGGGGCACCGCCGTGGCAATCTGGGAGGTGCAAGCCTCGAATCCGGCAGCGCTCGAATCCGCTGATTTCCCAATTTGGATTTCATACTCCGCCAATACATCTGGGCTGGGCACTGCGAGCGTGAACATGCAGTTTGCCCCGACAACCGTGATCTTTTCTGCGAGTTCGTCCGCCCCTTTGCCCCGGTTTGTCGACTCCTCCTCCGCACTTCCGCTACTTTCGGTCGTCCCCACTTGTGCCGGCGCACCATACACCGTCACGACGGTACCAAGCGGACTGTCAATGGGGGTGGACGGGAAATCGTACCAGTCGCCCGAATCCTTCAACTGGACGCCGGGAAGCGTCCACAGCCTGAGCGCTCCCAGCCGTCAAACGGCCGGCAGTACTCGCTTTGTCTATACAGGCTGGAGTGACTCCGGCTCAGCCACGCACAACGTGACGGTGCCGGCGACTCCCATTACCTATACGGCGAACTACAAGACCCAGTACCTCCTCACAAGGAGTGCCTCTCCAGTGAATGGAGGAAGCCTCTTCGGAAACCCGGGCTCGGTTGACGACTACTACGACTCAGGTACGGCCGTGCAGTTGACAGCGACTCCTGCCAACGGCTTCGTCTTCGCCAGTTTCGGCGGCGACCTGGCTGGCGGCACAAACCCTCAATCCCTGGTGATGAATGGCCCTCGGAGTGTCACGGCATACTTCAACGCCCAAAGCTGCAGCTTCCTGGCCAATCCTTCAACACTGAATATTCCCTCCAGCGGCTCAGCCTCCATCTCGATTGCGATTACCACATCCGCCGGTTGCTTCTGGTCGGCATCGTTGAATTCGGAATGGATGACGATTCAAGGGGCGTCAATGGGAACCGGGAGTGGGAACTTCACCATTGTCGTAGCCGCGAACACCACCGGCTCCCAGCGTTCCGGCAACCTGGTTGTCGCGAACCTGGTGATTCCCGTGACACAGGCGGCCGGCTGGTCTCCGGGCAGAGTGGGGAGCTATCGCGACGGCTACTGGTCGCTGGACGTGGATGGAGACGGATTGGCCAGCGGGGGGGGCCGGAATTTCTATCTCGGCTGGCCCGGCGCGATTCCGTTTACAGGCGACTGGAACGGTGATGGCCGAACCAAGGCTGGCGTCTATTCGAACGGGTACTGGTTCCTGGATGTCAATGGCAATGGGATCTGGGAGCCGGGCGGGACAGACAAGCAAATTGCATTTGGCTGGTCAGGCGCAACACCGGTCGTGGGGGATTGGAATGGTGATGGCCGGACGAAGATCGGCATTTACAGTGCAGGAGTCTGGTTCCTTGACTACGATGGCGATTACACCTGGAATCCCACAAGCAGCGGTGGCCCGGACAAAGTGGTGAACTGGGGATGGACGAGCGCAACTCCCGTGGTCGGCGATTGGAACGGCAACAAGCGGTCGAAGATCGGAGTCTACTCCGGAGGCTTCTGGTTCCTGGACTATGACGGTGACTTTGCGTGGAATCCCAGCGGCGCGGACAAGCAGGTGGGCTGGGGCTGGGCCGGGGCTGAGATCGTCATGGGCGACTGGAACGGAGACGGGCGTACGAAGATCGGTGTGACAGCGGGCAACTTCTACTTCCTGGATTACGACGGCGACTACGTCTGGAACCCTGGAGGAGCCGACAAGCAGGTGGGCTGGGGTTGGCCAGGCGCGACAACGGTGTTCGGGGATTGGCTCGGCGACGGACGCGCCCGGATTGGGCTCTTTAACAACGGGCAGTGGTTGCTGGATTGGGATGGCGACTACGTCTTTTCGGCCACACTCGACAAGGTGTACTACCTCGGAGGCGCCGGGGACATGCCGATCGTCGGGCGCTGGTGATGCGCAGTTACGATTCGGTACCCACCCTGCCTTCCTTCGGCAGGCGGTGGAGCGTGAGCTTCCATGCGCTGGCTGTGCATCCGCCCTATCGCTGGACAAGCAGAGGCATGGACGCAATATCGCGCGTTGCTCCTGCCTTGGATCTCACCTGCACAGTCAACTCGTGCCAATCAGGAGAGAGGGTTGAGGTATCAAGCGTCAGCCTCCAGCCTGATACATCGCTACCCTTGATGCTCGGATATGTTCCTGCCACATCAGGTCTCGAAAGCCCCGTGGCACCTGCGACAACATAAGTGCGGTCGACGTAAACCGACACAGACTCAATTCCGTCCTCCGAAAGGGCCCACCCCGTTACGCCCACCTTGCCCTTGATCAGTTGCTGGCTGGACGGGGTGTTCACGCCACCGAGAGGGAGTTTCGCCGCGCTGGTCCCCTCGGGCTTCCCGCCAGGCGAACAGCTAGACAGCGCAAGACCGGCGCACACCACCAGAATCAAGCGGGATCCGAAAAGGGAAGCAATGATGTCCGTGCTACTCGTCATGTTATTGCGGTCTCATTCCTCTCAGAGTGAATTGCAGTTGCTAGAAACGTCTCTAACGACCCTCGCTCAATTGAACGGCGACCGTCGGCTTACAACATCCAATCTCTCGCGAATCAGCCTGCCGACCGCCGCCGGTGAAAGATTCGTGTGCACACAGTCCCTCCCAAGCGCGGCACGCTCATGACGGGTCATCTCGTCAGCTACCACACGGCGCATCTGCTCAACCGCATCGTCCAGATTGGGGTCCGCCCACTTCTGCCCTGCGTCATATGGGCCGGATCCTTCGGGCACCCGAACGAGTCGGTAACTGACCAGGAACGAATTGCCTGGCAGCGTGAAGTCCATGTTCCCAGAGTACGCCGTGGCGATCACGGGCTTGTTCAGATACATGGCCTCGGCCAGAGTCAAGCCAAACCCTTCCGAGCGATGCAAGGATACCAGACAGTCGGCCATTTGGATGAGTCCGCTAACTTCTTCTCGATTGATTGTCTTGTCGATGAGCGTTACCGGCAAACCCTCGGCCGCCTCCCGAATGCGCTGCATCTCCGCCGGACGTTCCGAAGCGTGGTTGATCTTCAGCACCAGACGGCAGCCCGGATTGCCAGCGAAGGCTGCGCGGAAGGCCGCCAACAGCCCCAAGGGGTTCTTGCGTTCAAATACGCTCAGAAGGTCGAAAATCGACAAGAAGACAAAATCACGCGGGGAGATCCCGAGGGACGACCGATCCGCTGGAGCCAGACGCTTCACCTCGATTGAGTGTGGCATCCTCAGAACAGGAATCGGCGACCTGCGCGCGATGGCAGTCTGGCAAAAGGAGCTCGGAGTCCAGATTTCGTCATACAACCGGAAAGAGCCATTCCAGCGCGCCGGGAAATCCTCCAACTCCCAAGCCCAATAACCGATGTTGTAGCGTCCGTCCAGGACCTCTGGTTCCAAGCTAGTGATCACACGCGGCGATTCGTCAGCGTTGACGTGCAACACGTTCACACGATAGGGGCAATGCTCTTCGTGCGTGCTCACCGAACCGTCTCCCAAACGGTATGGGCCGTTGGAGTCGACGCTGCGAATCGCCAGCGGCAGTTGCACAGCTTTGGCAGCGCGTACAGCGCAGCGCACAGACTCACCCACGCCCATCTCAGAGCGCACATAGCCGATGAAGTTGACCCCCTCAGGCAAGCGTGAAACTGTATCGACTCGCGCCGGACTATGCCCGTTATTCGAAGGCGCGGCCACACCCCTGGAACTAAGGCGACGCTTCTCTGAAAGTGCCTGCAGGCGCTTTCGAGCCGTGACGGAAAGGGCTGTGCCTGCATATACGGTCCGATACCACAGCCTCTGGTGAGGCCATCTGAGCGATTCCACTACAGCCTTCCACTGTGAACGCAGCGGTCCGAGAAAGACATCCTCGAGTCCGTATTCGTCCGCTCCGTAAGTCAGGAACCAGACGACAAAGCCTAAGCAGTCCTTGCCGCAAGGATCCGGAAAGTAACGCTGCAGGTCGGGTCGAGACTCGTAAATGATCTTGGCGAGATAGCTCAGGTGCAGTTTGGCGTGGCCTTCATCAATCAAGCGGTTGAGAGAATCCACCGGAATAGGTGGGTTGCTGGAGACCCAGATTCCCGACTCTGACAGCATGCGGATGATTCGCTCATTCACAGGAAGAGCCGGCTTCTCGATAGATGGATCCCGCACCCGATCATGGCGGGAGTGGTCCTCCACGGCTTTCCATACTGGATCGATGAACGCATCACTGAGACGGTGCTCGTTCTTGCCGCTGGATACAACCCACTCCAGAAAGCGGCGCAGGTCGCCATTGAAGATGTCAGGCATGGCTGCCTGGACATCGCCGCGGGACTTGTAGATGCGGTAGGCAAGGCGTGTGATGCCGGATGGCTTTCCATCCGGTCCCGTCAGTGGGCTGTTCCAGACGTCAAGAAAAGCTTGATAGCCACCTTCAGAAAAGGGATCATCGACTTTGGTGACGACTTCTGGTGACTCATGGTGGGCCAATCTTCCGATATCCGGAATCGGCAGACCATTATCGAAAAAACCGTACGCGTAAGGCCAGCTCTTTACTTCGGCGTACCCACTCTCAAGCAGCTTTGTTCGGTACTCCTGGACCAGTTCTTTGGCGTCTCCAAGATCCTCGAGCGTGAATCGGTTTTGGTGACGTGAAAAGGTGTCTGGGTTCTCTGGATCAAAACCGCTGAAATGGAAAAACAACAACGGCTCACCGTTGACCTCGTAGCTGCCCGAAACCCGTTGGACCTGGCGGTGAGCAAGGTTCCAGTAGGCCAAGTTATAACCTGGGTTCCGCAAGATGCGCACACCGCCAAACAACCCAGGAACCAGGTCTACCCAGCGTTGATCGACGAACAGCCCAGAAGGCAGATCCACCACGCAGTGGTCATACAGTTTTCTCTGCCACCAGGAAAGCAACCGGGAGCATTCTTCACCACGGGAGAGACCGATGAACCCAAGGTTGTAGGTGCCAGATCGCAGAATGTCCAAATCGGACGGTCTCTTGTCATCTTCGCAGGGCCGTGTCAAGTGTGGCGTCAGCAGCACTGAGTGCCCCCCGAGAGCATCGAAGAGTGGTTGTGCATCTCGATAGAGAAGGATGTCGGGATCGAAGTAAATCAGACGGTCGACACCATAGTGCTCCAGAATATACTCGGCAGCATAAGGTTTGACCGCCGTATTCAACTCCATGATCGAGTACTTGAAGTGGAACCAGCGGGAATGCGGGATACCAAACTGTTCGGAGAGGATGAGGTCGAAGTTCTCCTTTGCAGGATCAAAGTAGCCGTCAATGCGGTCGGCCAAGATTACGATGCGGCGCACGTTGGACGAGAACGTAGAAAGCGACGTCATCAGCGCGCGAGCCTGCGCAAGATAGTTCTTCGAGATGATTGTGAATGCAGCGAGCTTCATGGCCGTAGCTAGTGGAATGGATTAGGGCACGAACGCCGTGCCGACTCGCAGGATTTGATCTCCGTTGGCAGCCTTGCCATCTATCTTGCGGACCAGATCGGCACGCAATTTGACCTGGCGAGAGACGTCTACGTTGATGAACCCCGCGGCGAGAAACCAGTGACGGAAGCACGCCTCATTGGGGAGCCACCAACTGATTCGATCCACATCTGTGTAAGGAAGATACTGGCGCGGCATCTGGTCCGCGTCAGTTTCGCCTAGAACCACTGGGGTGGACGCTATGACGCGGTGCCGGCAGACACTGCGGGCGGCCATGAGGGCGCCAATGGGATCACGCAGATGGCAGAGGATGGCCCCAAGGAAGACCAAGTCGAATTTCTCCTCCCCCAACAGTTGCGGCGAGACATCGTAAACCTTGCCGTTCTTGTAGCGGACACGAGACCCCAGAAGATCCTTCATGATCCAGAAGCCGCGACTGACCGGGCTGTAGTAGACGGGCGAACCGTCCTCAGCCAGTCGGTCTGGCGACCTTGAGCCGGGGTCAAAAGTGTCATAGCCAGGCCGACCGTACACGTCGAAATCACAGTACCCTCGAGCGTCTACTGTCACAACTTCGTCGGCGCCAAGTTGCTCGAAGTAATGGGCGAACCAGCCCGCGCCCGTGCCGATATCGAGAACGCGCTTGCCGCGGAGGGATTGAGGGAATCCATAGTCGGCGACGTCCGCGCCGATGTCATAGTCGCCACGGATGGAGTATCCGTCGTCGAAGTAGTAGCTGTGGTACCACCAGGGAAGATCAGCGCAGCGTGATGCGAATTCCTCGGGTGTGGCGTTGCCCGTGAAACGCAGTTGGTATCCAGGCGAAGGTCGTGATGATACGGAGTCCTGATTCCGCACTTGGACCGCGGGCGTCGTAGAGGAAGCTGTGACAGGCACCAAACCTGGTGCCGTATTCGAGCCACACATTCTCCGATGGCTCTCCTCGTCCATTGGAAAGTTGTGAGGTTCGGCACCTTTCTGTTTCTCCAGGTAGATCTCCCACTGATGGCCTGGCAGCCCCGCCGGCACCACATGCCGCACCCTCAATCCCCGAGCTGCGAAAGTGTCAAGCAGCCAGCGCCAGTCAAAAATCACGGCGTTAGTCGCGTCGACTTCGTTTACGTACAGGGAGACCTGGAAGTCAAACAGCATTGGGAAGGTCGTGCGGTCAAACAGGAACCAAGTGGTCCGCGCCACTCCGTCGTCGGCGAGGATCCGGCTGATCTCACTCAAGTAGTACTCGGCCTGCTCCTTGTATAAGTGGGTGAACACGGAATGAGCGATAACCAGCGAGAACGTGCCGGATTCCACTGGAAACGGGGCTGTGGACTGGCGCGCGTTATCGGCGCCCAAGCCAAGGTTCCAAACGTCGTGATGGAAGAACTCGAAGGCGGGGTCGAACGAAGTCAGGTTCTGCTGGCACCATTCGATCATTCCCCGATGGATGTCAACGCCGACGTACCGTTGGGGGCTGAGCACCTGGCTCATCAGTTGCCTGGCGATTCTCCCGCACCCACAACCGAAATCGAAAACTGCGCGATACGCTTGCGGCTCAGACAGATACGGAAAAACCAGCGTCCCATTGGGCGGCAAGTCAAAAAGCGCGTCATCGTGGCACACCAAGCGGCGAAGATCAGGCAGAGGAAGCGGGGGGACTCGGTCACTGTGTTTGATTGTCATTTTCCGAACTCTTGTGAAGATAGAGACGATTCTTATATTACTCAATGTCCAGGTGCAGAGTCTGCTGAAAGGCCGAGGGCTGCCATTCGCCTGTTGTTGGTTTCGGCCAGGGCAGGACCCGAACACGCAGTGCGTTCAATGCTCTCATCTGATTCAAGCCTTCGCCTGATTTCATGCGCACCGTTCGTTGCATCACCACGGCCCCGCCACGGGGGATCGTCAGCCGTGCCGCTGTTCCTCGGCGGTCACCCCAAATCCGGCCATTGATCGTCACCTGAAAACCGGCCAATGGCGGGACTCAGGGACTGCTTCTTTTTAGCCTACCGTTGACGAGTCCGGCAAGCGGATTCTGCTTCGGCGAGGGCGGAGTTGACGTAGACTGATCGGGACCGGACGGAGGACAGGGCTCCGCGGGGACGCGACCCGAGCGCCGATTCCGGGGTCAGACCCTGGCGGGGCTGGCCGCGCCCGCCTCGCAGGTCGAAGCGGAGCGAAGACCGTGACAGGGGAGGCACCAAAGCGATAAGTCCTGGGGTCGCAGGGGCAAAGCCCCCGTGGAAGCCTGCGGCTAGCACGAACTCTCTCCCGTGGGCGGAGCGGTCTTGGTACGCCAACTCCGCGGCCCACACTTCAGCACGTGGCCGTGATGCAGGAGGCTGTCGAGCATGGAGCCGACCGAGGCGGTGTCGCCCAGCAGCTTGCCCCAGTCCTCCACGGGTCGGTTGGAGGTCAGCAGGGTACTGGCCCGCTCGTAGCGGCGCATCACAATCTCCAGCAGATCCTCAGCCGCGGTGAGCGGCAGCTTGCGCATGCCGAAGTCGTCCTCCGACGCCTGAACTTTGTCCCGCTCGAATTTGGTGGGACCGATGCGGCCGAATAGCAGTGGTCCCCTCCCGGTCGCGCCCGATACATACATGGCCCCGCGGCCATCAATTGCAGGCGAAGTCAACCGACCCTCAACCGTGACGCGTCGCGGCTGTTTCCAGTTATGTTCCAAACTCATCTCGCACCGGAACAAGTCCGATTGTGCTGCCACGTGAACCTGGTCTTGCTGGTCGACGGCGAGCCCCGCCGGAGAACTTCGCAGAACTGAAGTCGAGTTGAATCGCACCGCCCCACCCGATTTCGCCTGCGAGCCATTTCTTGTCTCCGGCGGCCCAATCTCCGCGTACGAGTCTCCGTTGCCATCAGGAGCCACCACACGCACACATTCGTGCAACCGGGGGGCGAGCGTGGTGGGAAACTGGAGCTGCCCCTCTCCCACAAAGCGAGGTGCTATTCGGAGTCTGGCTGAACGGGGAAGGGGACTCCCTGTCCCCGTTCTGTCCCCGCTCTCAATCCTCCGTCAGTTTTTGAACTCCAGCGTCGCCGTCGATCCGCCCAGTTCGATGGCCTGAATCCAGTCAGTTCCGTTCTGGCGCGTGGTATCAACCGCCGTTTCTTCGTGTTTTCGAGGCGCGTTCTCGACCCGCACAGGCGCAGTAAACATCTGCGCGGTGTTGGTGTTCTTGAATACAGCGTTGGACCCTTCCAACTTCAGGTTGTATTCCCCCGCCGGCAAGACTACCGAGCCGGCCTTGGCTGGGCTGGAAAGCAGAATATCGTAACTCTTGCCGTTGGCAACGATTCCACAAGAGAGTGCCAATGCTCCAACAACCAATAACGACCTCATACTCATGTTGAATCTCCTTTTTGGCTGACGGCGGCCGCGCCTTTGGCTCGCGGCCGGCGGTCTTCTTCGTCCGCCTGGTTGGACGTTCCGGCCAGCAAACCTGGTCATCCTGTCTCCGCCGTATTTTATGGGCGGATCTGAAAGTAGGGCGATCCGCGAAAGGGGCGAAAGCGGACAGCGTGATCACAGTTTCCCCTTCTTGCCGCCGCGGTTTCCGCTCCCTCGCCCGGCAGCCCGCGTCCCTTCCCAGTCAGGTCTCGACCCGCATGCAGCTCGATCCCCCGCCAGAGCAGTGCGTCCCGCTCCCGCCTCCCTCATTACGACCGGCGGAACGGGGATTCTTCGACCGGCGTTGACCAGAGCAGCAATCCGAGAAAACGACATACCAAGACGCCTTTCACACACTGAAGGAACAAGAGAGCTCAACATCGTAGGCGGCTGGAAAAAGCACCAGCCATCTCACCGGCCACCTGAATCACCGCCACAAAGCCTTCCCGGCCCTTCACTTCCCGGCCCTTCACTTTCAGTAGCGGAACGGATTCTGAAACAATGTCGAAAGTGTCGACTTGTGTCGAACCAACTCCGCTCCTTACTGCCGGACCGCGATCATCTCCGGCTCCAGTTCAAACGATAAGTGGCATCGGCTCAATATAGTGCGGCAATTCCCTTGGAGTTCGGTGAGACAATGGAGGCAGCGGGATCCCTGACCCCGCCCGGCTCCTTGACAACCGCATGCTCTTGCCGAAGCCGCCCAGCCGGACCCGCCACCCGGTTGGGCCAAACCGGGACCCTCCATCCCGTCCCATCCCCCAAACCCGCCGCCCCTCTCCACCCCGCACCCTCACGTTCTTGTCGAAACGAAGCCGCCACGCCCCGCGGCTCATCGACAATTACGACGAATCGAACCCACTCGCCCCCACCTCAGACCTCCGCGTTTCTGTCGAAACGAAGCCGCCACGGCCTCCGCCCATCGAGAATTACGACGGTTCGAACCCACTCACCCCCGTCGGCCACCGTCCTCAGACCTCCCCGTTTCTGTCGAAACGAAGCCACCACGGCCACCCTCATCGAGATCTACGACGATTCGAACCCACTCGCCTCCGCCCGCCGCCGCCGCCAGGCCCCCGCGTTTCCGCCGGAGCGAAGCCACCACGGCACCCCTCATCGAGAACTGCGACGATTCGAACCCACTCGCCCCCACCCTCCGCCGGCCGGCCGGCTTCCCGCGCTGGACAATCGAACCAATCCCACCTCCGCGCACTCCACCCTCACAGCGCTCTCGCCGCCTCCGGCGACACGAGCGCCGCCCCTCTCTGCCTGCGCGAGCCCCGTTGCCCGCCAACCCCGGTATCCCCGCCGCGCCCCCGCCCACGAGATAATCGTTTCGTGCCGCGCGTTCAGTTCCTCATCGAAGCCTTCCGCTTCAGCTACCAGGCCCTTCAGGCCAACCGCGTCCGCACCCTCCTCACCGCCCTCGGTCTCCTCATCGGCAACGCCAGCGTCATCCTCGTCGTCACCATCTCCATCACCAGCCGCGACCTCATCCTCGACAAGATCCGCGGCATCGGCTCCAACCTCGTCTCCGCCTACTACGACGCCGGCACCCAGGACGCCGCCAAGGCCGACGCCGACTACGTCAAACTCGCCGACGTCGAAGCCATCCGCAAGCAACTCGGCCCCCGCATCGTCGCAGCCTCCGCCGTCATCAACTCCACCGACCGCCTCGTCATCGAAGGCCGCGAGCGCGACGTCCGCGTCATCGGCACCGACGAGTACTACGCCCAGGTCCGCAACCTCCAGTTGCTCGACGGCCGCTTCTTCGACCCCTCCGACGTCGCCCTCCGCCAGAAGGTCGCCATGCTCGACGACAAACTCGCCGCCGTCCTCTTCGGCGGCGCCGCCAATAGCGTCGGCCAGGTCGTCAAAATCCACGGCCTCCAGTTCACCATCGTCGGCGTCTTCAAGGAGAAGACCTCCACTTTCGGCCAGTCCGAGCTCGGCGACAACGGCGCCTCTCTCATCCCCTTCACCGTCCAGCGCTACTTTGAGGCCGTCGAGCGCGTCGACCCCATGTACCTCCAGGTCACCGCCGCCGGCGACGTCCCCGCCGTCACCCAGGCTGTCGCCGAAATCCTCGCCTCCCGCCACCGCCCCGGCGCCCGCTACACCGTCCAGAACCTCACCGCCATCCTCGAAACCGCCTCCACCATCGCCTCCGTCCTCACCCTCGTCCTGATGCTCGTCAGCGCCATTGCCCTCCTCATCTCCGGCATCGGCATCATGAACATCATGCTCGTCACCGTCACCGAGCGCACCCGCGAAATCGGCGTCCGCATGTCCCTCGGCGCCTCCCGCCGTGCCGTCCTTCTCCAGTTCCTCCTCGAAGCCGTCCTCATCAGCGTCGGCGGCGGCATACTCGGCATTCTCGCCGGAGTCTCCGTTCCCATCGCCGTCAACCTCGCCCAGGACGAGCTCCGCATCCCCATCTCGATCCTCTCCATCGCCGTCGCCTTCGGCGTGTCGTTCATCGTCGGTGTTGTCTTCGGCCTCCTCCCCGCCAACCGCGCCGCCCGCCTCAACCCCACCGAAGCCCTCCGCTATGAATAGGCTTCTGCTCCTGCTCCTGATCCCCTCCACCCCCTGGTGCACCGAATACGCCAGCCGCGTCGCCGAAGTCCGCAAAACCCGCCGCTTCGCCCACCATCTGGCCAAGGGCGACACTCACGACCTCCCCCTCGGCGCCGTCAACTACGTCCGCGAATACAGGAACCCTTTCCTCGGCCGAGGCCCCTTCGGCCAGGCCATCGAATTCCGCCCCGCCCTCCCAGTCCCCAGTTCCCGCAAGCCCCGTGGGGCAGGCCTCCAGGCCGGCCCCGGGTTCCCTATCCATGCTCGCCTGGGTCGTCCGCACCGCCGGCAACCACGCCATCGCCGGCATCTGGCACGAAGACACGGATCTGAACACAACCGCCGCCCGCATCGAATCCGGCCGCAGCCACTACGCCCCCTTCGCCGGCCTCGCCGCCAGCAACGGAGCCTCCGCCGCCCACCTCTCTGAAAAGGAGGCAGTTCCTTCGGTGACCGCTATGCCCGCAACCTCGCCGTCACCCCCGAACTCATCCCCCAAGACTCCCCGGGCGCCACCCCGCCGAAATCGACGCCTCCTGGACCGCGGTCGGCTTCACCTTCGACGACGCCCGCGACACCGTCACCGCCTACATCAACGGCCAGGCCACCGAGTATTGGATCGACGACCCACTCAACCATCCCTTCTACCGCTGGCCCGCCCGCGCCTGGCAACAGCCCTGCCCCTCTTACCAGCCCCCGAACGTAAGCCCCTCAAAACCGCGGTCCTCTCGGATTCCCCCGAAGAGCGCATCGAACTCCGCCAGTACCCCTTCACCAAGATCCGCTTCACCCTCATCCGCAAGTGCGAACTCGCCGCCCTCCGCGTCAACCCTTCCTGGTCCCCCCACGACCTCTACGCCCCCGCCCGCCCCGAGGACGGCGGCCCCTTCGTCATTGGCCGCGTTATCCACTCCGGCCGCGGCGTCGGCTTCACCGGCTGGATCGGCGCCGTCGCCGTCTTCCACCGCACCCTCTCTCCCGCCGGCATGAAGCGCCTCTCCGCCCTCGGCCGCAGTCCTATCCCAGCCAGGCAGTGACCGCTTCCGGGACGCCCCGTCCCGCATCTGGGATCAACCCACCCGCCGCTCCCTCCGCAAACCTGTTGCCCTGGAACCATTTACCCTTCTGGCTCACCGTTTGCTCCCTCAACCGTCAACCATGCTGGACGCCATGCAAGCCGACCTTCGCTACGCCTGGCGCGCCATGAGGCGCGCCCCCCTCTTCACCGCCATCGCCATCGCCTCCCTCGCCCTCGGCATCGGCGCCAATACCGCCATCTTCAGCCTCCTTGACCAAGTCCTCCTGCGCTCCATCGCCGCCCGCGACCCCGGCCAGCTCGTCCTGCTCGAATCCCCCGGCCCCCAGCGCGCCATGGTCTTCGGCCGCTACGCCTTCTCTTACCCCATGTACCGCGACCTCCGCGATTCGAACCGCGTCTTCGAACGCCTCGCCGCCCGCTACCCCACCCCCGTCACCCTCTCCGCCCCCAGCGGCCAGGGCCTTCGCGTCGACGCCGAACTCGTCTCCGGCAACTTCTTTCAGACCCTCGGCGTCGGCCCCCTCCTCGGCCGCACCCTCAACCAAGCCGATACCGCCCGCCCCGGCGCCGCCGCCGTTGCCGTCCTCGACGCCGCCTTCTGGCGCACCCGCTTCGGCGCCGACCCTCAAATCATCGGCCGCACCGTCCGCCTCAACGGCCAGCCCTACGAAATCGCCGGCGTCGCCGCCAACTCCTTCCGCGGCGTCCAGCCCGGCTACCGCCCCGCCTTCTACCTCCCCCTCACCATGAAGCGCCAGCTCACCCCCACTTGGGATGAGCTCGACAACCGCCGCGCCCTCTGGCTCCAGCTCATCGGCCGCCTCAACCCCGGCCTCACCTCCCAGCAGGCCCAGGCTGGCCTCCAGCCCCTCTACCAGGCCATCCTCGCCGAAGAGCTGAAGCAGATGCCCGGCGACGTCACCGGGAACTTCCGCCGCCGATTCCTCTCGCGCCCCCTCCTTCTCCAATCCGCCGCCGGCGGCATCCCGCTGCTCCGCCAGGAAACCCGCGCCCCCCTATTGGTCCTGATGGCCATGGTCGGCCTCGTCCTCCTCATCGCCTGCGCCAACGTCGCTAACCTCCTGCTGGCCCGCGCCGCCGCCCGCCGCAAGGAGATCGCCGTGCGAGTCGCCCTCGGCGCCCGCCGCTCTGACCTCCTCCGCCAGTTGATGGCCGAAAGCCTCCTCCTCGCCCTCGCCGGCGGCGCCGCCGGCCTTGCCGTCGCCTCCTGGACCCTCGATGCTCTCCTCCGCCTCCTCCCGCAAAACGGCTGGCGCCTCGCCCTCTCCTCGCAGCTCGACTGGCGCGTCCTCGCCTTCACTGCCGCCCTCGCTCTCCTCACCGGCCTCCTCTTCGGCCTCCTCCCCGCGCTCCAGGCCACCCGCCCCGACGCCACACCCGTCCTCAAGGAGGCCACCTCCTCCCCCTCCCGCCGCGCCCTCCGCTTCAAGCAGGGCCTCGTCGTCGCCCAGGTCGCCCTCTCCGTCCTTCTCCTCGCCGCCAGCGGCCTCTTCCTCCGCACCCTCATCAACCTCAAGACCGTCGACACCGGCTTCCGCACCGCCAGCCTCCTCAGCTTTGAAGTGGACGTCCCCCTCGCCGGGCTCCCCCCCGCCGCCACCGCTCAAACCTACGCCGCCCTGCGCCGGCGCTACGCCTCCCTCCCCGGCGTCAGCCACGCCGTCCTGGCCGAAAACTCCCTCCTCTCCGGCAACTTCTGGCAGATGACAGTCGGCGTCGAAGGCTACCAGGCCCGCGAAGGCGAGAACCTGAACCCCCAGGTCAACTCCGTCAGCGAAGGCTTCTTCTCCGCCCTCGGCATGCCCCTCGCGGCCGGTCGCGAATTCACCGATGCCGACACCGCCGCCGCCCCCAGGGTGGCTGTGGTGAATGAGCATTTCGCCCGCTACTTCTTTAAGGACCAAAGCCCCATCGGCCGCCGCTTTGGCATCGCGGATCGCCCCCGGGACATCACCATCGTCGGCGTCGTTCGCGACGGCCGTTCCGTCTCCCTCCGCGAGGAGCCCACCCGCCGCATCTATCTCCCCTTCCGCCAGAGCCCGGATCTCGGCGGCGTCACCTTCTACGTCCGCACCGCCACCGATCCGGATGCCCTCATCGGCACCCTCAGAAAGGCAACCGCCGCCGCCGTCCCCGGCCTCGCCCTTTTTGACCCCCCGCACCGTCGAGCGGCAGTTGGACGACTCCGTCGCCTCTGACCGCCTCCTCGCCGTCCTCTGCTCCGCCTTCGGCCTCCTCGCCGCCCTGCTCGCCGCCATCGGCCTCTATGGCGTCATGGCCTGGTCGGTCGCCCGCCGCACCCGCGAAATCGGCATCCGCATGGCCCTCGGCGCCCCCTGCTCCGGCGTGCTCAAAATGGTCCAGCGCGAATCCGCCCTGCTCGCCCTCCTCGGCCTCGCTCTCGGCCTGCCGCTCGCCCTCGCCCTCAGCCGCCTCGTCGATTCGCTGCTCTTCGGCCTGAAGCCCAATGACCCGTGGGTCTACGCCTCCGCCGCCCTCCTGCTTTTCGCCATCGCCCTCGCCGCCGGCTTCTGGCCCGCCCGCCAGGCTTCCCGCACGGATCCCCTCGTCGCGCTACGCTACGAGTGAATCCATGCGCACCTTGACGCTCGTCTTCACCATCGCCTTGTCTGCCTGGGCCGAACAGAAGACCCTCACCCTCAAGCAGGCCGTCGATCTCGCCCTCCAGCAG